>JAUPUU010000304.1 GCA_030917395.1 Cyanobacteriota bacterium erpe_2018_sw_21hr_WHONDRS-SW48-000092_B_bin.40 | reverse complement strand
TAGCTGACGACACTTTCATGATTCCTCCTAAGCGTGTGTTCTCCTGCACGACCGCTGGTAACTCATTGAGTTCCAAGTAATTGCCGTACAGAGATAATCTGCAATCTATATAAAATTTCTACGGCTTCGGCCTGAGCCGAGCCGAATCTAGCTACAGCAACCACCCTTGGCCTTGGGCTCTCCACCTTTGGCTTGCGGTTGGTCGCATTTAGCTGGAGCGACTCTAATCGGCAGCTGGTTCCACGGCGCTTTCATTAGTAGAAGGCCAAGAGCACAGGTGCCGGAAAGGCCAGCAAAAGTCAGACCGGCGCCAAAGAACCCAGGAATGACGAAAAACCAGGGATTGACCAGAACCCCAAGAAGCACCCCGGTCAATACGCCAACGCCAACCACTAACTGAATCTGACGCTCAATTGGCAGCATTTTCTTGCCTTCTGTGACCGGCAAGCCAGCTTTGCGCCAGGCAACCATGCCGCCCTCAAGAACCTGAGGCTGAAAACCGCGACCCATTAGAGCGTAAGCCCCCCGCTCGGCGCGCTTGCCCGATCTACATATAACAACCAGTTGGCCTTTTCTCGGAACTTCCTCAAACCGAGCCTCAAGCTCATTCAATGTCACGTTTATGGAGTTGGCAATGTGTTCTGTTTCGAACTCGATTGGGCTGCGCACATCTAGCAGAACCGAATCTGCCACTTTTGGAGCCAGTTCGGCGCAGGCCACTTGCTGGCAGGTTGTGGTATTGGACAGTTCTGACATGGCTAAGCCCTCTTGCTAATAAATCTCGTGCAATAAAATTACTATATCACCAATCAGTTATATGGCGAATCATTCTTAAGGTTGATTGCCGAATTAACCATACGGTTGTAAACTGGAAATAATTACCAGGGTTTCTCATCGTGAAAGACAAGAACAAACTTCTCTCAAGGCCAGCACTAGAAATAGTCGCGGCTCGCTTTCGTGCCCTTTCTGACGCCTCTAGATTGCAAATACTGCAACATCTATTTAAGGGTGAACAATCGGTGCAAGCCCTTTGCGAACTGAGTGGCATGAGCCAGGCCAATGTTAGCAAGCACCTCTCCGTGTTAGCAGAGCAGGGCATAGTGCAAAAGCGTAGGCAAGGTCTTTTTGTTTATTACAGCATTGGAGACGAGAGCATTTATCAGCTGTGCGATATCGTATGTGGTGCCGTTGGCAAGCGCTACGGTCAAGTGATGATGGAATTTTCAGAGCACTAACGCTGGCCCTTATCCGCTGGCACCTTAGTGCGCAGGTAGCCAATGGCGGCATTGATCTGGCCGTCTTTGATGGTGTTGTATAGCTGCGGTGTTGGATTATCCACTACCAGATTTGGCTGCAAGCCAATGCGAGAATCGTGGCCATCACCAGGCCAGAAGCCTGATGGTGTGTAATATCTAAAGGTAGTTACCTTGGTGGCACCTTTTTCGAAACGGTCAGGAAAAACTGATTGGCCAATTCCTTTGCCAAAAGTCGGCGTGCCAACTACATAGGCTCCGTCAGAATCTTTCAATGCGCCAGCGAGAATTTCTGCTGCCGATGCCGTGCCTTGATCGACCAGCACTACCACAGGCTTATCAACGCGGTCAGGATGCCGATCGAAGTACGGGAGAGGCTTTTGATCATTGATAGTTTTGGTGATGCCATTTGGGCCGACGCGATAAACATCGGTTTCATACAAAGGACGAGCTGGATCAGAATCCAATCTTGTCTTAATCGTAGCGACCTTGCCATCCTTCATGAACACAGATGCTGAACTAAAAGCCTGGTCAAGCAATCCGCCTCCGTTGTGACGCAGATCGAGAATATAGCCTTTAGCATTGGGGTTATCGATTATGGCCTGCTCTATCTGTGCTGAAGTATCGTCGGTCATAAAAGTGCGCACTTTAATATGAGCAAACTTGCCATCAACCATTTTACTGCTTACATTTGCTGGCTCTTCGTTAGTACGGGTAAGTACAACATCGCTAACCTTGCCATCGCGCAAAATGCGCAAATTTACCGGTGTACCGTCGGCTCCGCCCAAGGCTCTAGCTCCATCGCGCCAGCTCTTGCCTTGCATGTCTTCGCCGTTAATTGCCAAAATCTGATCTCCAGGCTGCAATCCACGGCCTCGTGCAGCTGTGCCATCGAAACTGTGCACAATAAGAGGCGGATTAATGCCGTTCTTATCGTCAGCTGCTGTGGGCATGACAAACTCCACGCCTACTCCGACGACCTCTCCTTTTTGAGCTTTCTGAAACTTGGCAAAGTCATCGGGAGTGATGTAGGTAGTGTAGGGATCTTTGTCATCTACATCCAGGGCCAATTTCACGTATTTAATTGGGTCTTTAGTGCGCTGAATATCACAGTTGTACTTAGTTTTCAGTTCATTCAAATCACCGAGTGTGGTCGGGTCAAAAATGCGGCGCGCCACGGCATCGATACGCCGTTCATATTCCGCCGAGGTTGGACAAGCTGCTGCAGCACCTTCAGGCGGAGCTTTGGCACTACCTGGGAAAGCAACCGTTTTGCCCTGGTCTTGCTTAGATTGCCTGGATTGCTTCGCTTCATTATCTAAGGCAATGACATCGAGAAAACTCAGTGCCTGTTCAACGGGCCGCTCATTGGCACTGTCGCCAGCCACATCGCCAGTCTTTGACTCCCTGTTTGATTCAAAAGGCTGGCCTTGCATTAGCGCCTCAACTTGCTCATCTCTAGATGACCACAATACGTTTCGCTCGGTAGTCAAGCAATCGGGAAAATACGTACTTACCCCCAGCATTTCGGGTAGGATGGCTATATAGCCCACTCAGTCGAAGATTTCAATGAAAGTTTTACAGAGCGCTAGTCGAACATTTTCCGGCCAATACCGCTGGTCGATTCCTCTTTTGCTTGCTCTCTTGCTTAGCAGTAACCCCTCATTTGGTCTGCATGCAGCGGACGAGAGTGAGTTCTGGTACTGCCCGCCTCATTTGGAATCACTGAGAAGGCAAATACAGAGCCAAACTCAAAACGACAACTTCGACACTGTAGTTAGCCTTGCCACAAAGGCAATCGCTGCTAGCCCTAAAACAGCAAGCTTCTATGCCAAACGAGCAGAGGCCTACTTAATATTAAACAAGCCCGACCTAGCAATGGTCGACCTAACCACCGCTGCAACGCTGCAGCCGAAGATAGGATGGCCACTAATCGCCCGAGGTCGTATCTATGATAGCCAGGGCAAAGACGCGCTAGCATTGGCCGACTACAACCGCGGTATTGCCCTGGGCTGTTTTGTCGGATACAAAGACCAGGCGCGAGTATTGGAGCGCAATGGGCAACTGGAAAAGGCCGCAGTGAGCTTGACCAAATTAATGCCTACCATAGGCCCTCTGGAGAGAATTCCCTATCTCTTCCAGAGAGCAAAAATATACGAGAAGCTTGGCAAAACAGAGCTAGCTAAAGCAGATAACAAGCTGGCTTCTGACTTAGTAGACAAATCGGGCGGCAAAAATGCAGACCGCTACAACAGATGACATCAGACAATATCAGATAAGATAAGGGCATCAATCAATATCTATAGTGGTGTCGTAAATGGTGCCCCAATTCGACGCATAAGTCGTTTTAATTCAACAGATTGCCACTGTTCAACGGTACAATACTATTCAGTTCTCAAAAATGGCGGAGAGGGTGGGATTTGAACCCACGTGGCTTGCGCCCATCCGCTTTCGAGGCGGCGCCGTTATGACCGCTTCGGTACCTCTCCTCATCAGAAGAAGGTCATTCTATCAGCAAAGTGCGATAATTCGGAAACGCTAAACTGAACTCCTCCTCACAAACTTAACCATATGCTTGCCCAAGTTAGAACTCTATTAAATGAAGAAGATGTAGACCACCAGTCACTTCTAGAAATCGCGCTGGCTGACGGCCAGACGATGTTCACCTTCCAAACCAGCGGTAGTAAAGCAGTAGACTACTGGCATCGTCTGAGAGAGACCGGCTCCAAGGCTGCCAAAGCCTCCCCTGATGGCAACGCTCTCTTACTTACCCCCGTTATTCTGGGCACAGATCAATCTTTTGAACTGTTAATGGAGCACCTTGGCGATCTAAGCGAAGAGCCACCGGCATCCACCCAAGCTTTGATTGCCCAAGCAAACAATATTGATTGCCAAAACTGGCTGGCCGAAAGGCTAGAGCGCTTTGTTTGCCCAACGGGCGAGTGGCCCTCTGCTATCAAAGTCGGCCTGGTGGCAGAACCCGATCTCTTTGAGCTGCAAGATTTACCCCTTGCCATCAATAATTGGGACCAAGATCACCACAAAATGACCCTTGGCGAGAGCGTCTATATCGGCCTTTTGCCCACAGCCAAATCTTACGAGATTCCAATTCTGCTGCGCTTTGGCGGTCAAGGCAACTGTCCAATATCACCAGAACATTGCGCCATGCTCAAGCGCTGGAGTGAAATATACGGAGCTAGCTTAATGGCAATTGAGCCTAGCGTAATTGAGTGCTTTGTAGAAGAGCCACCAATGACGAAAGAACAAGCTCTAAAGGCCGCCCGCGAGCACTATGGCTATTGCAGCGACCGAGTGGAACAGGCCGAAGGAGAACTGGCACCATACGCCTACGAACTTCTTAACAGCGGCCTTTGGTCTTTTTGGTGGGACTAACTGTCTACCATTTCTGACTGTTCGACCAATAGCACTAAAAAACGGGCACTTCAGCTGATGAAGTGCCCGTTAAAATTAGCTTTGAAAGTACTATTGACCGCGAGCCTGTGGCCGTCCGGCGATTTGAACGCCAGAATGAACCTCGGCTTGAGCCTTCAGAGTAGTCATCACTTCCGGCATATCAATGCGGCATTGACGACGCACTAAAGGTTGAGGCATCAAGAATCCGCCATCAACATAGCTAGCATAGGTAACCAAAGTTGTGTGGCCGCCATCAAGTGGCTCCAACTTCCAATATCCATCAACTTGCTTGAAGGCACCAGAAACGCGGTGCCATTCCAACGAATGTGGGGCCGATTCTTTCACTTCAACGATGTACTCATAAGTACCAGGCAAGCCAGAAGGAGCTAAGACGTGCTTAACGATTTTGCTGGAACCATGGTCTTGCATCAATTTGCTTTTCTTCAACTGAGGAAAAACTTTTGGTGCATTGTCGTAGTCGGAAAGAATTTGCCAGACTTTATCGGGAGAAGCTTTTATTGATACACGGGCGACTGTGTAAGTCTTGCCATGCATAAGCTCTTCGGAAAGATTTTCATGCTTACTTTCATGATGGCCCTTTGCAAAAGCGGCCTGACCGCAATCAGGTGTAGTTGCAAAAAGCGAAAGCGACATAGATAAGGCTGCTGCTGAAACTAAAGCAGCTACCGATTTATCGAGAAATTTCACTAGATTCCTGCCTTTCTGATCGGAAGACCCAATGTCTTGCGAAGAGGAAATTGCCGCTGTGTCGAATTACTGTCGAAGAACTACTTACGAAGTGGAATGACCGTAGAATGGAATTACCATAGAGTGGAATACAATACTGAAATCCATTTAATTGTCAACCGTGCCATTGAGAACGGTATCACATTACTTTCAGATTAGGTAGCGATAAGAAAGATATAGAAGCCTACCACGAGAGAGATACGAGCGGTCAATGAGAACAATAGTTATCTGCCGCACAACCAACGAGAGCGATGATTTTACTTGCTATTGACTTCTATCGCAAGCAAGATTGCTCAATAGGTAACGAATGTAAGAAACTATGAAAGAAAGTAACCAGCAAAGGCTCTGAAATATGCCCGCCGCTCTATTGATATACAACCCCACTGCTGGCTCCGCCGCTGGCCCAGAGATGTGGTTAGGCGCCTGCGTTCATCGCCTTTGCACCGAGGGTGGTTACGAAGTAACTACGGTTTCCACCACTGCAAGCACGACCCATGACAACTTATTAGAAGGCCTTAATCGGGACTTCGACATCATAGTCGCCGCCGGTGGTGACGGCACTGTACGCATGGTCATTCATGCATTAGCGAGTCAGGGGCTTGAGACAAAATTGGGGATAGTACCTCTGGGCACCGGCAACCTACTGGCTCGTAATCTCAAAATATTCGAAGAAAATTTACTATCAGACCCTGTGGACATTGCCCTCGACGTAATTTTGAACGGCGAAGCACTGAAAATAGACCTCGGCATCATGAACGGCAATTACTTTGCTGCGGCTGCTGGTGTCGGACCGCTGTCAGACGCCATCGTCACACCAGGCAAGGCCGACAAAGAAAACTGGAAGATGTTAGCCTACGCCGGATCAATGGTGCAGACCCTGGCCCAAGCACCAGTAATTTTCAAAGTCACCGCCGATGGTGAAGAGTTTCGCGTATCAGCCTCGGGCATCTTCATTACCAATATTGCCGATCTAGGCGTCGGCATGCTATCCGAATCAGCTTCAATGCACGATGGCTTGCTAGATCTCTGCATCTTGGCACCAAAAGAATTCGGCGATTATTTAAAATATGGCTTTCACTTCGCCACTGGCTTGAGCCCGAACATCACAGGAAACACAGCCCCTTATTACATCAAGAAAATCAAAGAAGTCGATATCGAAGTGGTACCACGTCGAAGACCACTGTCATTTTTAGAGCAAGGTTATCACAAAATCAAATATGCACTGACCGGGCAGACAGACGGCCGCAGCAAGCAAAACCAGGGACTAGCAATGATTGACGGTGATGCTTGCGGCATGACACCAATGCACATCAAGGCAGTTCCCAATGCCGTGCAAATGATTGTGCCCACAGCAGCGCAACTGCAGAAGCGATCGTGGTTGAAGTAATGCGTTGGTAGCACAGGTGAGTTGGTGCAAAAACACTCGAGAAGCCTTTCGAAATCATTTTCCTAAAGTGTCATTTTTTTTGAGGAAAATCTGACAGTTTTGGAAATGCACTGACTAGGACTAAATCTCGACTGCCGTCAATACTCACAATTAGAAGGAAAGTAAGTCGCTCTCTCATTGGGAAAAGCTACCAGCGCCCGACCGTCTGAAAAAGAGCAAGCACTAGAAAACTTGGCTGGAATAACAAGTTTGCCATTGTGATTGATATATCCGTGTCTATTTCCGATTCTAACCATAGCTAGCCCGTCGGAAAATTGGGAAGCTCCGTCATATGCAGGCGCAATGACCAACTTACCACTGGCATTGATAAAGCCCCACTTCTTGCCTATTTTTACCAATCCCAGACCCGCTGTGAAATCTTTGGCATCATCAAAAATCATGGGAGAAATTTCTCTGCCTGTTTTGTCAATAAATGTCCATTTTCCATGATACGCATTGGTCTCGCCCCAGCGGCCATGGGAAACAGATGCAAAACCATTACAGAATGGGTGAACCAAGAAATAGATTGGTTGCACTATCGTCCTTCCAGACTTATCGATATAACCGCAATTGCGAACCTCACCAAACTTATCGCCATAAGTCATTGTTTGGGCCAGGCCTTCGGAGAACGGGCCATCGGCATTACAGCCTTCGAGTACTAACTTTCCGTTGATATCGATGAAACCATACTTCCGCTCAGGCTCGGTTTTTGCTAACACTAACCCGTCACGAAATTGACTTTCCTCATGCTGCGGATGGCCAGGTCTGATATCGGTGCGAATCTTACCGGTGCGGTCAATAAAGCGCCAACGATCCCCAGGTGCACTTACAAGCGTAAGAGGGCTTTTAAATGGCTTAACCTCAAGATAGTCGCGCTGAGCATTCGGCGCCCAGAGAGCACCGTATTTTTGAGGAAAAGCGTAGGCTCCAGTTTTATTTATGTAGCCCCAAAGGTAAGCATTTCTAACGGCGGCCAAACCGTCAGAAAAAGTATGGGCATCATCAAACTGTGGTTTGATTTTGACCTGTCCACTAGTGTCGATGTAGCCCCACTTGAGACCAACCAAGACAGCTGCTAAGCCGTCGTGAAAGGGGCGTGCCGCCATGTATTTTGCTGGAATTACAAGTTTGCCGGTCTTGTCTATATAGCCGCATGTCCATTTATGGGTTTTGGCTAACAACTTGAGTTTCTCTGACTCAGATAGACTCACAGCAGCAGCCGCAATACCATCTGAGAAAGAACCAGCATCAGGAAATCTCTGCTTAAAAGCTGCCTTTCCAAAGCAATCGATAAAGCCCTTATCGTTGCCATCACACACTAAGGCCAAATCCTCTGAGAACTGCTCCACATGTCTGTTTTCAAATGTCTGTAGAATTTGCTCTCGGCGATCAATCAAAAGCCAAATTTTCTTCTTTCGCACAAGAGCTGAACCCTTATGAAATGGACCAGTCATTTCATACTTAGGCTCAATAACTATGCGTCCTTCCTCATTGATATATCCACAACTGGCACGAGACTGAGTATCGACGTCAATTTTCTCAACCGCCCGTGGATAGAACTTGCGGCACAAATCAATTGGCAGAATGATTTGTGCTAAACCTCCAGAAAAGCGGAAAACAGTCACACCCTTAGCTTCCGGAGCTATGAGCTTGGTTCCAGTTGCATCGAAAATATCTTTCTTAAAGTCTATGCGATAGCGCTCGTAATCTCGATCTCTATACTTTTCCGTTCTCTTTCTGTCAGAAACGGACTTAAGGCTGCGATCTATGTGGCCACGAAAATCACCTTTCACAACCCAGGCCAGACCATTATCAAAACGCCAGGCCTCATCGAATTGCGGACGAATAACAAACGCTCCAGAATGATCGATGTAACCCCAGAGAACCTTCTTCTGAGCCTCACGCACACTTCGTGGATAGGCACCGTCTACTGAAAATTCTTGAGGTTCAGGGCTTGGCCCAACCATTTCATCCGTTGCCTGATCGATAAAAACTGCGCCAGTTCTTGACTCAGCTGTGGCTTCCTTGGCCGGCTTAGCTTCTTGGGCACGAAGATAAGACCAAGTCAGGCTAGCGGCTATCGTCAGTGAGAAACTTACCAATACAGATTTTCTAAGCAAGTTCACAGCCACTTCTCTTACGACACCACTGAATAACAATAACCCATAAAGGTTCGGATCGGATCTTAGAGGTCACAACTAAACAGTGCGCAACCAATCAATAATAATCTCGGCCAGTTCTCTCGGCTTATCCAGCGGTATCCAGTGGGTGCAGCCAGTCATCTCGACATAGCGCCAGGGGCCGTCAACATACTTTGCACTGTTGATCATCTGCTCAGCAGTCAGGGCAATATCTGGGCCGTAAATGCCCAGAGTAGGCACTGTGCAGTTACCAATTTTCGCTAGAAATAAATCACTAGCGTTAGCTCTGTACCAGTTAAGACCAGCAGTCAAACGGCCTGGACGACTGAGATCGCGCACACGGCGCTGACTGTCTTCTTGAGCGCAGGGCAAAGAGCGGAAAGAGCGAAAATTGTCTCTGCTCACAAGAAACTCGCCCAGGCCGCGACAAAGAAACATCCAGATGTACCAGCCTTTAACTTTTTGGGCCCAGCCAGAATGTCGATAAGAAGTGGGATGACCGACAGAAATTGCGACCAAACGCTCCACTAGCTCAGGATGACGAATAGCAAACAGCCAGGCAATGGCCGAGCCCCAATCATGACCAACAACGATGACTTTCTCGGAAATATTCAGCGCCGCCAAAACACCAATGGCATCATCAATAATGGCATCTATTTTGTATGAGTTTTCACCTTCCGGCGCGTCAGTTTGACCAAAGCCTCTTTGATCATAGGCAATGACCTTATAACCAGCAGCGACAAAGTGGGGCAAGACGGCATCCCAGAGATGCAATGAATCGGGAAAGCCGTGAAGGAAAAGCACCGGTGGCCCTTCTCCGGCCACCTGCACGTTAATGGAGATGCCATTTGCTGCAATTATTTTTGAATCGTAGTGCACTGACTTCTCATTCTTAGAAATACGCTGACGCTGTAGTGCATATTATGCCTACTTAAAATAGCTAAGGGCTTCTTGCAATTCTTGCTCACGGCCGCGCACTTGGCCATCTAGACGTTCTGCTAAAACGTGCTTCAAGGCCTCGCCAATTTTCGGACCCGGCTTAAAACCACTAGCGATTAAATCAGCACCGGTGATATCAAGTTTAGTATCAGCTAACTCTTCCAAATAGAGCTTTATCGAACGGCGGAAATCAGTGCCAACCTGCCCAGCGGCAGCGGCAATAGCAAGAGCTTCACGAGCCCTTCCGTGCAGCATTTCATAGAGCTCAGAACGTTTCATCTCGCCGATACTCGAAGGCATAAAGCGATGTAATTCCAGACCGCTTTCGATCACTTCTTTTTGATGATTGGTAAGCATCAACCGCTCAAGCACACCTGGCACTCTCTCTGGTGGCAACTCAGAAAGCAAAGCACCCAGATAAACAACCCAGGGTTCATCAACACTATAACGGCCAAGCAAGCGCTCGGCCCGTCTAATTGTCTTGCGCACACCGTCGCCATATTCTAAGTGCGAATCAAGATAACAAAGATTGCCACTCTGCTCAGCTAAAAGATTGAGAGCACGTAAGCGCTGCGGAGATTCTAGAATCATCTTCAATTCAGCTTTTATGCGCACACCACCGAGGTCATCGAATATTCCCATTTGACTAGCACGTCGCGCCTGCTCTTTAGTTTTGGCATCGAGATGGAATCCCAGCCGACCGGCAAAGCGGGCAGCGCGAACCATACGGGTTGGGTCTTCGATAAAACTAAAGGGGTGGAGAATGCGGACGATCTTGCGCTCAAGATCTTGCAAGCCATTAAAGTGATCGGTCAAATCACCAAAGCGTTCAGGGTTAACACATACAGCCAGGGCATTGATAGTGAAGTCGCGGCGGAGCAAATCTTGCTCCAACTTCGAGGCTTCAACCTCAGGCAGGGCAGCGGGAAACTCGTAAAACTCAGTGCGAGCTGTAGACAAATCAACTTCCCGTTCGACCTGTTGCTGACTGCCGATATCAACTCCACTGATGTCAACTTCACTGATGTCAGCTACACTGCCAGCATCTGCCACGGCAGCGCTTTCGGAGCGATAAACCAGTGTGGCGGTTTGAAAACGATCATGGGTCGCTGCCAGCGTCAGCCGGTTGGGATAAAGCTCTAGCAATCGCTGGGCAAGCTTCTGGGCAGAGCCTTCGATGACATAGTCGAGATCAAAATTAGGAACATCGAGCAAGAGATCTCGCACAAAGCCACCAACTGCATAGGCCGACATGCCTAGCGCTTGAGCCGTTTGTCCGATCGTTCGACAGAGCCAGGCTGTGTCAGTGTCGACATGGGCGAGCTTCTCGCTCAAATTCTTGTTAGGGCGCCCGGCCTTAGAGAACGCATCCGAATGAGCGCCGGAGCCAACGCCAGAATGAGTACCAGAATGAGCGCCTGCGTCAGTGTAAGTACCAGCAAGACCACGAACCGGATCAGCAGAAGAACTGTCCCCCATGTCGCTGCCAGCAGAGGAGCCACGCTGTGCTGCGACGTTTTCCTGTCGGGCATAGTGAGCTCCAAACAAACTATTAAGCACATCGCGCCGGGAGACAAGACCAACTAGCTTCTTGTTCTCATCCAAAACTGGCAAGCGGCCAATGTCTTCGGCCACCATAAGTTCTTGAATCTTACTCAATGGAGTGTCTTGAGAGACACAAATCACTGGCTTGCTCATAAATCCAGAAACTTTTGCATGACCGAGTTTATGATGACTAGATTGATCTATGTCGCGGCGCGAAACCACGCCTACAAGGTCCTCGCCCTCAGCCACTAAAAGTCCATCCAGGCCATACCGCAACATCATTCGGCCGGCTTCATCCATGGAGACATTTGACTTAATGGTGCGCACGGGGCTGACCATCAAATCACGTGCCAGAGGCTGAGGTGGTGTCTGCTCCTGCAAAATCGTCTTGATGCGTTCGGCGATTTCTCGAACATTCCCTCCCTTAACCACAGCGGATCCGGCCCCGGGATGACCGTCCCCACCAAAAGCTTGCACCACTGGCTTAACGCTGATGACACGTGGATCGGCTCGGCCAACCACATGCACGCGATCTTTCATGTGCACCACGGTGAATGCGCCATCGACGGCTTCGAGATCAAGTAGTTGCCGCGTTATCGAAGCTAATTCTTCAACATATTTCGGCACGTGGGCCGTTGCCACCACGAATTTATGACCTTGTACATTGATGACCTGAGCCGCTCTCAGTAGTTCCTCAAGCAAATTTACTTGCTCTTGCTCGATTTTCGGCCGAATATACTCGCGCACCACCGACAAATCAGCACCATGCTGAATAAGAAAGGCAACACACTCAGCATCACGAGCTGTGGTTCCAGCATAGGTCAAGCAACCAGTATCTTCAAAAATACCGATGGCGAGCAGTGTGGCATCAAACTGAGTCAGTGCAATCTTTTTCTTGCGAATTTTCTCTACCAAAATTGTGGTGGCAGATCCAACAACTTCAACATGCGAATCTTCTGTGGCTAGCGACATTAGACTATCTTTGTCTCGTTCATGATGATCAAAAATGGTCAGTGGCCGACAGAGCTTGAGAGCCTCAATCGGAGTCTGCGGAGGAGAAGCAGAGTGTGACTTAGAAGCAGACTGAGACTGAGAAACAAACTGATCATTCTCTTCCATCAGTTTGCGCACACCGCTATCAAGCCGATCGAAATGCTGGCAATCAACAAGAAAGAAACGCGTCACTTTAGAAAGATCGACATACTTAACTTCAACAATCGGCAGGTAGCTGCGGTTCAGAGTGATGAAACTGCGAAGATTGCCGGTCAAGGGATAACCCAACACCATTTTGCAGCTAGGATAAAGCTTTGTCAGAGCGAATTGCGCTGACAAAGAATCGAAATCCATGTTGTTGTGGGCAAAGACTAGTTCCATCTTTTCATTCACAGAGTCATCTTCTTAATCGCTACCCATTTTTTTCATTTGGGACGCGCCCTCTTGATTAGTCTTTTCTTTAGTATTGGGCGGGTTTTTGGAGTTTACCAGGTATCTTTTCGGGGTATCTGAATTGACAGTAATTGAATACAGTATTTTTGAACACAGTTTACTTCGACGCCGGTATTTTAAAACATGACAGGATTCGACCTTCTCGGGCAAACCTACTTGATGTGCACAGTTTTTGGCTGGGGTTTCATTGTCTTTACCCTGATGATGGGCCACTTCGGTCACGACGGTAGCGACGGTGGCGACGGACATTCCATTCAATCAGATAGCTCGGGCGGAGAAGCCGGAATCGGCAGTCATGCCCAGGGAGTTCTCGACGCCGCCCACGGAATTCATCATCTTGACGGTGGAAGCGTCGACGGCATGCACATAGCCCATGGGCACAGCGGGTTGACCGGAGGACATCACACCGCGGATGGTCACAGCGGACACGACGGTGACGGAGATGGAGACAATAGCGGGCGCGACGCAAATTTGGCGATAAACCAAGGCCACGGGCACAGCCAGAAAAACCTCTACTTCACTCTACTGAGTATTTTCAGCCCAATGTCGATCTCTATCTTCATTGGTTTCTTTGGTGTCACCGGCATCGCCGTGCGTTCAGCACTACCCTGGATGGGACCCTTTACGCTAATCCCAGCAATGCTTGCCGGATTGGTAGCGACCAACATCATGAAAGCTGTGCTCGCCTGGGCCACCCGCAAGTTATCAGCCTCGAGTTTAATCAGTGTGCAGCAAGCAATTGGCCAAATTGCTGAAGTTAACACACCTATTAAGGAGGGGCGACTGGGTGAAGTTAGCTACGTTATCGGCCTAACTCGCTTCAATTCAGCAGCACGACCAGCCAAGGAGGGCTGCGAAATTGCTCGCGGTGCCAAGGTGATAATTGTCGAAACAGACGGTTCTGTGGTACTCGTAGAACCATTTTCTGACTCGCAGCTTGACGGTCATTAAAATGGTGCAAAAAGCCAACAGGACGGAGACGCGAGGAACCGAAACCGAAAGCTCTTTCGGCGACCGATAAACAGATTAAATATCAGGAACAAAAGGTTGTCAAGAATATAAAGAAAAGAACTGGAATCCCGTGTTAGGCACCACATACGGTATAGGATTGAAAAGTTATTAGGAAGTCATTAGGACATCTGATAGACAACGGTTTTAACTAAAAACAGGGAATAAGTCCATCGAGGAAGCTCCGAGTAAGGGGCTTTTCGAAGGCTTTTGGAGGAACGCAAAGATGGATCCAAATATTGTGCTTTGGGGCGGAGGAGCGATTGCTTTTGTCGTCATTCTAAGCATCTTCTACTTCTTGGCCAACGTATATCAAAAATGCGGCCCGAACGAAGCGATGATTATTACCGGTGCTGTGCCTGGAGGCATCAAGGTGCTGAGAGGCGGCGGTGGTATCGTCATCCCGGTCATGCACCAGAGACACTTGCTGTCTCTAGAAGTGATGACTATAGAAGTGCACTCAAACGCCGCAATGATCACTAAAAATGGTGTCCCGATCTACGTAGAAGGTGTAGCACAGGTTAAAGTGCGTGGCGACGAAGAAGCCATTGCCACCGCTGCTGAACGCTTCCTCAATAAGACTAACGATGAGATTGCCACAGTTGCCCACGAAACACTCGTCGGCCACTTGCGCGCCATCTTAGGTACGATGACTGTAGAAGAACTGATTCAAAGCTTTGATTCATTCGCTTCGAGAGTGCAAGAAGTATCCGTTGCCGACCTGGCAAAAATGGGTCTAATTGTTGACTCATTCACTATCAAAGAAATTCGCGACTCTGTTGGCTACCTAGAAGCACTCGGTAAAAAGCAAACTGCCGAAGCGAAACGAAGTGCCGCAATCGGTGAAGCTGAAGCAACCAAAGAAACCCAAATTGCCCAAGCTAGCGCCTCACGAGATGCTCAAATTGCCCAAGCGCAAGCGGCTGAAGAAGGTGCAAAAGCCAAACTAGCTGCTGACACCAGAGTGGCAGAATCGTCCAAGAATTTCCAAGTAAGCCAAGCTACCTATCAATCTGAAGTAGCTAGAACCAAGGCCTCATCGGACATGATGTACGAAATTGTCAAAGCGCAATCACAACAAAAACTGACTGAAGAAATGCAGAAAGTAAAAATCGTGGAAGCGCAGAAAGAAGTTGAACTGCAACAAGTCGAAGTCATGAAGCGACAAGTAGCCCTAGAAGCTGAGATCACCAAGCCCGCTGAAGCAGAGCAATCAAGAATTAGATTGATGACTCAAGCAGAAGGTTTGAAGAGAACAATGTTAGCCGAAGCCGATGCTCAATCGGTGAAGCTAGCAGCTCAAGGTCAAGCTGAAGCGACAAAACTGAGAGCAGTAGCCGAAGCCGACGCCGTACGCACAATGGGTATAGCAAACGCTGAAGCCAGTCGCGCCAAGGGTCTTGCCGAAGCCCAAGTAACAGCAGCTAAAGGTCAAGCCGAAGCCGACGCCATGTCGAAAAAAGCTGAAGCCTACAAACAGTACAATGACGCTGCCGTTATGCAGATGATTATCGACAAGCTGCCTGATCTCGTACAAGCTGCCGCTTCTCCTCTAGCCAAGGTCGGATCAATCACCTTGCTTTCCACCGGTGGTGATACCACTGGCGCCAGCAAGATAAGCGGAGACGTCTTGAATGTTGCCGCCCAAAGTCTGACAATGATCAAAGGTCTGACTGGTATCGACTTAGCCGATCAAATGCGCCGGCGTGGTCAACCAGAAGAAAGCAACCACCAGGCCAAACCGGCTCCGGCTGTTGCACCAGCAGCAAGACCGCCACAACAACAGCAACAACCACCAGCTAATCCAAATAACTAAGAAGTACTGCAATCAAGAGTAAGACCATAAGCAAACGCATCATAGTGATTGGAGCAAGCGGAGTCGGCAAAACCACCCTGGTGGAAGCGCTGACTCCGCTTCTGGCATTGCCAGTCATTCCCGAACTCGGGCGAAAACTTTGCCTGGAAATGGGTTATCAGTATCCTGGCGAAATTCCCGACCAAGAACTATTTAAGAATCAAGTCTTAAAAGCGCAGATTGCCGAAGAGAATCATCTTGGCAGCTTTATCGCAGACCGTTCCACCCTCGATGCCTGGGTACTATGGCAACGCTGGAACATCTGTCAAGCAATGACATATGACAGCGAGCGCTATTACAACGAAGCTCGCCAACAAAGCACTCTATACACAGATATCATCTACATTCCGCCCATGTTTCCACCCAGCGACGACGGCTTTCGCTGGACTGACCCAGACTACCAAAAACAAATCGACCGATTGGTTAGAATGACTCTGTTCGATTGGCAATTGCTTGATCGCACTCTAACCCTGCAAAGTCTCGCTCATCAGGAGCGCTTGAAAGAAGCCCAAACATGGCTGGAAAACCGGCTTTAATTATCCATCTCTCAGTGCTGACGGCCGCCTTTATTAGTAGCTGCTCTGGCTTGGGGCCTTCTGCGGCCTTCGCCAATAATGACAAAGCTCCGAATAGACCGAGTAGCCAGAATAGCGCTCAAAATCAGACTATTCAAATGAGTCCGAAACCGCGGATTGTCTCCCTGGCCCCTTCCAACACTGAGCTACTTTGTTCTGTCGGGGCCAAAGACCAGATTATTGGAGTATCGAGCTTTTGCGACTACCCTAAAGAAGTAATCGGAATTACCAAAGTCGGCACCTTTATTTCAGCAAACCTGGAGCGCCTGGCCCGACTGAAGCCAGATCTAGTCATGCTGGTCTCGGGACAGGAAGAACTGGCGGGCAAGATCAAGAATCATCATTTGAACGCCGTCGTTGTTGACAACAGTACGCTCACCGATATCGGTAAAAATCTGAAACGGGTTGGCGAACTCTCCGGGCATTGCCAAGAGGGAGAGGAAGCCGCAGAAAAATTCGCAACCAAGCTTCAAGACCTAGCAATAATCATAAGAAAAGCCAACAAAAGCCCCAAAGTTTTCTATTGCGTTTGGCCGCAACCACTGATGACCGCCGGCAAATCGAGCTTTATTCATGGCATCATCACCTCCTGTGGTGGCATAAATGTGGCCGGCGATATCAATGTCAGCTATCCCCGATTCAGCCTTGAGCGACTAGTTTTGAGCAACCCAGACTTGATTATCATGCCTTGCGAAGCTCACAATCAGGCCTTCATGAGACAGTCGCCTTGGAATAAGCTGCAAGCAGTGCGTCAAAATCGCGTTTATTATCTGCCTGATCAAAAGAATGACATGCTTTCGAGGCCAACCCTAAGAGTGATAAAAGGAATGGCTTGGCTCGGGGGCATTTTCCACCCTGAGCTCAAAAGCGAGCTGGCGACATGGTCTGAGACCTCTACAGCGGGAAAAACAGCAAACCATTCGCTTTTGCCAGCGGCCCACAATTCATTCAACAATGTTTATGTGAGAAATTGAGCATCTTAAGAATGCTCATAAATGGCAATTCTCTTCAACCGAAAGGTGGATGAATCGGGTGCCAATCGGATTTAATATAGGGAGGTTAGGAGAAACGAATTTCCCTTTAATTGTCATCGTGGCCATTTATGGAGAATACGTTTTATTTACTGTGATTATTGACTCAGGCCTAATGGGCTAAAGCGTCGCTATAATCTGGGTCGAGGGAAAGATTCCCTTTCTGAAAAGCGCTCTGCGCAGGTAACATGAATCACTTAGTCGTAAGCGGCATCAACTACCATTCAGCTCCCATAGCCATCCGGGAACAGTTCTGCATTCCGGATTCCTGCATCGGCCATGCCTTAGAAGCGCTAAAACGCTTTCCCCATATAAAGGAAGCAGCAATCTTGTCAACCTGCAATCGTACAGAAGTGTACGCAGTTGTAGATGATGTAGCTGCTGGCCTAAAGGAAATTGACCTATTCTTCAGCTCCGTGCAGTCGGTGAGCGATCACGAGGCCCTCAAACCGAATTTTCGTTTGCTCAGAGATGATGTGGTCTTGCACATATTGCGGGTGGCAGCGGGCTTGGACAGCATGATTCTGGGCGAAGGCCAGATCATGTCGCAAGTAAAAGCATCACACCAGGCCGCTCTTGAGCACGGAACAGCTGGGCCGATTCTCGATATAGTCTTTAAGCTGGCTCTCACAAACGGTAAGAGAGTACGTTCAGAAACAACCCTTGGTAAAAAAGCGGTTTCAGTCAGCTCGGCAGCAGTTGAACTGGCAAAAGATTTACTCGGTAGCCTGAAAGATAAATCAGTAGCCATAATCGGCATGGGCAAAATGGGTCAGATTTGCACCAAGCATCTTCTTTCCGATTCAGGGCAAGGACCGATAGTACTCTTCAATCGCAACAGCGAACGCATCGAAAACTTCCTCAGCAACAAGCTCAACAACAAAGAGCGTCTAAAAACTAGCTTTAGCTTCGAAGAGCGCACAGCCGTGGCAGCTCAAGCCGATCTCGTTATTGTTGCCACAGGCTCAAAACAATTTGTTCTGCAACGAGATGAGCTGGCCCGCCAACGGCACAAAAACTCGCCCAAGCAAATAATCATCGACATCTCCGTACCAAGAAACGTTGACCCAGCGGTGGCTGAGCTTGACGGAGTTGAACTATATATTGCTGATGACTTGAGCCAAATCGTGGCCAAGAACATGGCCTACAGAGAAGCCTTAATCAGCGATGCTGAAACCATCATCTACGAAACCCTTGAGGAATATCACAACTGGGAGCGGTCGCAGTTAGTTGTGCCAACTATAGCCATTCTGCGCGAGAAGATTGAAGCTATTCGCCAAGAGCATATGGCCAAAAACACAGTCTTACCGGGGCTCAATGCTAGCGGACAAGACATGGAAGCGATTAGCAGAGCTATTATTAATCAGATCCTGCATCATCCAACAGTACAGCTGAAGGCGACAAAAGACTACGAGATTTTGCGGCAGCAAGCCGAAGCTCTACGGACACTCTTCAATCTTGATCCACTTTCCCCCCTAGCTACAAACAGTATGGCTAAGTTCGCATCACAACAATCTTCTGCTTGTGCTGAAGCGCGCAAAAGCAGAGCGATGCAAGAGAAAATCCAGGAAACTGCGCCCTCATCCCAGCGTCCAATTTTAAATTAGTGATGGTTTCGAGTGCCATAGTGAAAAGTTCAAAAATTAGCACTATTCGCGTTGGCACAAGGGAGAGCAAGTTAGCTCGCCTTCAGACGGACACTGTCATCGCAATCCTGAAGACAAGTTTCCCGGATGCTAAATTCGAAGTTCATCCCATCACCACTGGTGGTGACAAAGTCTTAGACCGCCCGATTGTTGAGCTGGGCGGAAGGGGTGTTTTCGTCAAAGAACTAGAGGAAGCTCTGCTTGAAGATCGAGTGGATTTCGTCGTTCACAGCCTCAAAGACTTACCAACCGATCTACCAGCTGGTCTAACTCTTGCTTGCGTTCTCAGCCGCCAGGACGCAAGAGATATTTTCGTTAGCAACAAAGCAACTTCTTTTATGGAACTGGCCGCGGGCAGCACCGTAGCAACATCGAGCCGAAGAAGAGCGGCACAGCTTAGCGCTTTGCGCCAAGACTTAAAGTTTGTCGATATGCGCGGCAATATCCCCACTCGCATTCGCAAATTAGAAGAAGGCCAGTGCGATGCCATGATTCTGGCAGCGGCGGGCTTACTGCGCCTTGAATTTGACGACAAAATTACTCAATACTTAGACCTCGATATCTGTACTCCAGCTGTGGGACAGGGCGCTCTCGCGGTGGAATGCAGAGACAATGACAAAGATATCTTAGAAATGCTAGCCTGCATCGAAGACAAAGATACCAAAGACGAAATTACCGCAGAACGCGCCTTCCTAGATGTTCTTGGTGGTGGCTGCTCAGTGCCAGCCGGTGCCCTTGCTCAAGTACAAGCAGACGATCAGACCAAACTAAAACTATCGGGCTGCGTTGCCGCCTTAGACGGTAGTGAAATCTATCGCGACTCAATCAGCGGACCAAGAGAATACGCCCACTTACTCGGCAAAGCCCTGGCCAAGAAGCTCCAAGATGCCGGTGCCGACAAGATCTTAGAAGAGCTGCGCCTATCCACACCAAATGTGGTGTCACCTCCGTAACCGCACAACAGCCGAAATTCGATAGTCAATCAACTATGCAGGACAAACCATTACAGGGCCTAAGAGTCTTGGTAACGCGAGCAGAAGAGCAGGCCGAAAGCTTTGCCCTGCTCCTGCAAGAGCAGGGCGCCACGACCATAGAACGAGCCCTCTTGGCTGTTCACCCAGCCGCTGACTATACAAAACTAGATCAGGCCCTGAAAGAACTTGATCAATATGATTGGGTTATTTTCGCCAGTCACAATGCAGTGAAATTCACCCTGCAAAGGTTGAAAGCACTCGGGCTGTCAGCCCAAGCTCTTAGCTGTTGCCAGCTGGCTAGCATCGGTGCGGCCACTAGCTCTAGCCTCAATGAAGCAGGACTGACCGTGGCTTTCCAACCAACAGCATATGTCGCCGAAAGCCTCGCAGCGGAGCTGCCACAACAGACAAATCTTGCAGGGAAACGCTTCCTCTGGCCCAAAACTAATATCGGCAGATTATTAATAGCCGAAGAGCTAGAGGCCGCCGGCGCAAAAGTTGACATTGCCATTGCTTACGAAAGTGGCTTGCCGGCTAACAAAGAGCAACTCGCAGTGGAGCTGGTTGCTCTGCTGCAAGATAAAGCCATAGACATAATCACCTTAGCCAGCGCTCAAACCGCTCGCAACCTGGGGCTAGTACTCGAATTAGGGCTAGAACTGCAACTAGGGCGACAAATGGATCCAGCAACAGAAAGTGAATCGCAAGCAATTTCTGATATCAACCCAGAGCTACAGCCTGGAGCAGCCGCAAATACACAACAGCCACTTCATCCTGAAGCCGAGCTAATGTCGAAGAGATCACAAACCGAGACCGCTAAGGCCGATCATAAAAAGAAGTTGGCGCTAGCGAAAGAAGACCTGCTTGCCTCAGTTAAAATAGCTGCTATTGGACCAATAACTGCCTCTGCAGCCGAACAAAGCCTAGGTCGGGTAGATTTGGTAGCAAAAGATCACACGCTCAAGGGCCTGGCAGCACTCTTGGCATCATTAAAATTCGAACAGAATCACTTATAGACACGAACCAGGCACGCCAAGGCGATATATTTAGTAGCTATATGGCTTTTGCCCAATAATAAGGACCATTAGATGAAAGAGACTGTAGCGGCAGAACTGGACAAGACAAGCAACAAGTATGTCTTGCCTCGAGTCACCCCTGACATGCGTATGCGCCGCCTGCGCTCCAAAGCACCGTTGCGCGCCATGGTACGTGAAACCCATTTACGCCTTGAACAGCTTATTTATCCCTTCTTTATTGTCGAAGGCAAGGGCATTAAAACCCCAATCAAGTCTATGCCTGGTATTCATCAGCAAAGCATAGACGAAATGCTGAAAGAAGCTGAAGAAGCGGTAAACCTAGGCCTCAGCGCCGTTCTGCTCTTTGGCATCCCCTCTAGCAAAGATTCTCAAGCAAGCGGCGCCTGGTCTGATGACGGTATCGTGCAACGCGCCACCCGCGAACTTAAAAAACGCTTCCCCGACCTCATGGTCATTGCCGATACTTGCCTTTGTGAATACATGGACCATGGTCATTGTGGCTTAGTTCACGATGGCAAAGTTCTCAACGATCCCAGCCTCGAAATACTCGCTCGCTCAGCTGTTTCACAAGCTGCCGCTGGAGCCGATATCATTGCTCCATCAGACATGATGGACGGTCGCATAGCCGCCATTAGAGCGGCGCTAGATGCAAACGGATTCGAGAACATTCCAATCATGGCCTATAGTGCCAAGTTCTCATCAGCTCTCTACGGACCATTTCGTGAAGCGGCCGAATCAGCTCCTCAGTTTGGTGACCGCAAGAGCTATCAAATGGACCCAGCCAACGGTCGCGAAGCACTACGTGAAGTTGAGCTAGACATCCAAGAAGGCGCCGACATCGTTATGATTAAGCCCGCCTTGCCGTACCTTGACGTTATCAGTCAAACCCGCAATCTGACTAAATTACCGATTGCAGCCTATAATGTCTCAGGTGAGTATTCGATGGTCAAAGCAGCCGCCGCCAACGGCTGGATCGACGAGCAAAAAGTTGTGATGGAGTGCTTAACGGGTATAGTCCGTGCAGGGGCTGATCTAGTAATCACCTACCATGCTAAAGATGTTGCTCAGTGGCTCAAACAACCAGGGTAAAGATGAAGACAAGCACCGCTTTTCAAATCAGTTTCGCCAATGCTTTTGCTGATCTATATCTAGACAAAGAAAACGGAGAATTTGCTCTCGATTTTCGGCGCCAAGAAGTCACTATCTATCTCAATAACACTCAATATCAGGCGCTTGTGTTGCTGGTGCAGCAAAGTCTTGAAGACGACACGTTTATTGAGTATCTCGATTGGCAGAAAGATCCACTGCAATGCGATGAAACACAAATGTTCGAAGTTTGCGGACCAGACCACATGGTCTGCATGTCCTGCTCACCCAACTGCGAACGGGTAAAACTAACTTTCGACATCGGCTTAGCTATTGATCTTTCCTTTGCCGATTTCCAAGGTCTAGCCAGCCTAATTAAAGAAGCACAGGCTGACTTAGAATGGCGCCGGGAGCTACTGCGTCTCAATAACGCCGATACCGATGTTGACGATGCCGATAGTGGTCCTGGTTTTGCCGCAGGCGGTCAAGACTGATTTGGCCGCAGGTGGTCAAGACTAATTTGGCCGGAGGCGGTCAAGACTAAGGTTCTTGCCCTTCACTTTTTATTGGGCCAACTATCTCACAGCTTAAGCAAGCACCTTGTAGCGCTTTATTTTGCGCTGCAATAAGTTTGTGGCATAGGCCAATCCGAGCCGATCTGGAAAAGCTCTCTTGGGAATAACAAACATTGTTCTGCCGCGACTACCAAGAAGCATCATCAGCTGTTCATCAGTTTCCCAACACTCCTCGAAGTGCCACCACGCCAAGACCACATAGCGTTCACCGGTACGAACACCGCAGCCCTCCTCAGTCAACTGAAAGACAAACACCTGAGCCGCAGCATCATTAAGCTTGGTGCGCTGCATGATATTCCAATAAATAGAAACAGCATGCCCAATATAAATGGGCACCAGCAAAAGGACAAACTGCTGATACAGTCCCATTACTACTTCTGTTGCTTGAGGCAGATGCCAGACGTAACCCAAGGCAAGAAAATTGAGGGGCATGAGCAGAGCAAGACTAATATAGATCATCCCCAAGAGCACCAATCTCTTGCGAAAGAAATAAATACTCTCAGCCTGGGCAATCTCTCCAGTTTGATAGAGCACCTCAACCTCAAGCCCTGTTTTCAAACTACTCTCTAAGGCTTGAGCGGGCGGATAGCTAGTGTCAATGTCTGGCTTAGCAGCAGGGAGAGAGCCCGGAGCTTTAGCATCATCGGCACAGGTGTTGGTACTATTTTCGCTGTTAGTATCGGTGTTAGCAATGGCATTGTTGCTAGCGCTCGAGCTAGTGTTAGTGCTATTGCTTGCATTGATGCTAAGGTCGTCTAGCGACTGCTGAAGCAAGCCAGGAGTCTCAATAATGCCGGGTGGAGGCAGCATATCGGGAATGGAGAATTGTTCGCCATCTATCATTACTGAAGAAATTGCCTTCTTTTCGTAGACAATAGATGTAGCATCGAAATCTTTGCCAATTTTCTTAAAATTACGCGAATTGGCGGCAAGAATGGCCCTGACAGCCTCAACCTCAGCGGCCGAAGCGAAACATCTCTTTGGTAAAACAAAAACATCATTGATATTTGATGCCAAACAAAAACTTTCACCGGTTTCAAGGACAAGTGAAAATTGTCGCCAATCGATCATGCCAGTGCCCGTTGCAAACTGCACCTGAATACCAGTTGGATAGAGAAGGTACATCATCGGGAAGTGGAAGTTCGGTCGCTTGCGAAAACTATCCTGTGACAAATGGTGCAGTAATAAATACACCATAGCCATACATGTAGACGGAATACCAACTCCGGCAATTAAAAGACCTGGCAGATAGTCAATTTGCATCAACTCAGCCAAGGTATTCGCAGAAGACACCGGGCTCTCTGGCGAAAGCAGAACATAACCCATTGCCACACTAAAACTAAGTGCGAACATAGAGAACAATCGATGGGGCAGTTGCAGTTGTTTATAGACCTGCCAATAACAGCTGTTGATCTCTTCTTCTTTATACTGAACCCAAATAAAAATTGGCTCGTTGCCTGGGCTTAGATTCTTAGATTGATCCGTCATCGAGACAGCCACCACACTTATTTCGTCGCAAAGACAACTGGCGAATCGTACTCTACACCCTGATGACGATAAACATCACTAAAACCAGCAGCGCGACAAAGACTTGTAATTTCATCAAAACTAAAAATGCAACCATCAGTAGTAGCAAGATACATATTCAAGCCGAACATCAAAGGATACAAAGGCGCTGTGCGCTCTTGGTTGGGCATGAATTCGGCAATCACTAGAGTGCCTCCGTCTTTGAGCGCGGCTGCGCAATATGCCAACAATCTCTTGCTCATCTCCAGACCTTCCGAATGAAGAATGTGACCAAGGATGACAACATCGTACAGACCCGGAGTAAGCCGGATATCACGCCAGTTGCCGGGCACCTCGGTATATTGACTAGAGACTTCAAAGCGCTCAGTTATTTTTCGCGTAACAGCAAGGACCGCCGGGAAATCGAGGGCAGCAATATGATTATCGCGATTGTCCTGGGCAAAGGGGATACTCCAAACAGCCGAACCAGCGGCCAGATCGAGGATATTTAGCGCCTTCTTGATGTTCTTCGTGGTTTTGCCGCCACTGACAACGTCGACCTCTTCGTCGCCATCTTTTGCCGGTCGCGAACGCTGTGGCCCTTTTATGCTCTTGGCGCTCTCAGCCTCCTGATTGCGTTCTTTCAAATACTTCACTACATCTGCGGCAATGCAGTAGTTTAAGGGCACGATGGCCTCTGCCAGATGGGGGAAAATCTCCTCAGCTTTGGCATCCTCATTGACTGCCATTACCGGTGTACCTGTGCGAATAGTTTCGCGCAAATTGCGCCACATCTTGTCTAGCTCATCATGCTGTTTTAGATACATGCCCATAAAAAGCGGACTGTCTGAAATCAAATATGTTTGGGAAGTCATATTCAATTCGTAGATAGCGTCGGTGCTGCGAACCTTGCCGTTTAGATCGGCACGATCAAGTAAATTCATGCCGACCAGTGAGTCGGCAATTAATTTAGTACCTTCCACTTGCAAAGCTTTCTTCTTAGCAATTAATGCGGCAGAAAGTGGGCCGTCAACAAGAGACTCAAAAATGCCGAGTTCCACGGCCGATTTCAAAACCTGAATCGCCCAGCTCCCCTCCAAAGTAGAAGTTATGAGAGTTGGCGGCATTAAACGCAGGGTTGAAAGGTACTTCAACATGTCAAATTCGCTCCCACTTGCCAAGCTCAATCAATTTTTTCACCGATATCGGTAAAGTTTCTATTTGTCAGAATAATAAGTGTAAGCCCTTGTCAAAAGGTTGCGGAGGAAGTCTGGCAAAGCGAGTATTTACAATGCACTGCTATTGATAGGATATTTCGTCTATAATCACTATTCACAGATCGTTGGGTGACGGCGAAGACCGACGAACCTGGTCAGGGGGGAAACCCAGCAGCCATAAGTTGAATTCTTCGGGTGTTGCCCAGCGGTCTGCTTTCCAACTCAAGTAATAAACGAAAAAAGAAAATGCCGAAATCCAAAAGCTCCAAAGAAGCCCAAGACAATTCACAGCAGGACCCAAGCCGTACGCTGCTGGGGCAAATTCTCGTTGAACTAGATTACATAACGATCTATCAGCTGGATGAGTCTTTACGCATTCAACGCGAAGACAAAGATCATGATAGAGATCCAAAGCCACTAGGCCAAATTCTTTTGGAGTTGGGTTTCATAGGCCCCAACCAGTTAATCCGGGCGATTCAGGTGCAAGCCGAATACCGCAAGGCTCAAGCCGGTAAATAGGGTATACCCGATTCCAAGAGGCTGCATAAGGGGTTAAACTTCTTATGGTTCTTTTGTAAGGTGTTAATAGCTTGGTGGTAGCTCTTTGAATCTGAGTTCAAGGCTCACGTTTGCGCTCATTACCGTAGTGGTGATCGTGGTCTCTGGCCACGTTCTCTATTCTGTCTATTTTGACTTTCGCTCTACTAGAACCCTGGCGGCCTCAGCTGTAGCTAGCGTGCGCGGCCAGCGCTTAAACACAAGCTTGACCGCCGCTCAAGATCAAACCCAGAGGCTAGTTGACAGCCTGCTGCGCGACCAACGCTTTTTATCTGCCTATGACGGCAAAAACAAAGGCGAGGCTGCTGCCAGTATCAAGGCAGCGGAGGAAAAACTATTCTTCCCTGGTAGCGTTCAAGTTACCGACGAAAAGGGAAATGTCTTTTTTAGCACCGAGACCCCGAATCAAAGCGGTTACTCACTGAAAGCAGAGAGCACAGTGATTGACCTGGCTCTGGCCCATGACTTTTACAAGGGTCCAACTTTCAGCGAAAAAACTGGCGTAATTTCAATCAGTACAGTCAAGTCATTTTCGAGCGGTGGCCACAAAGGCATTATCGCTGTCAACCAGCCGCTCAATTCCGATTTCCTCACAGCGCTAGCTTCTCGCTTCGGCATCGAAGATCCCAATGTTTTGGGAGTAGAGCTAGCTGTCTATTCGGAAAAAATCAAAACCACAACGGCCTTTTCCCAGGGCATAAAAAATCTACCAGGGCCGATGCGCTTCTTGCTCGACCTCAACGGCCATGACGCCAGCAAAGTTGTTGCCCGCTCACCGCTGGGGACAGGCATTCCGCAACTAGATCATCTAATTGTGCCAGCCAATGGTTTCGAAAAAGAAGGTGCCTGGTGGATGTCTCTGCCGCTGGAAAGCGACCGAGTTGTTATCGGCTATATATTAGTTTGCAAACCGGTTCCCAGCGAACAGTCAAAATTAGTGGAAGTTGTATTACTGGGTGGCTTGGTTGGAGTCTTTGGCGGCTTGGTTGGATTATTCCTGGCGGCCAAAATAGCCCAATCAGTTGATACCCCGTTGCGCTTCTTAGTGCGTCGCACCCAGGCGATTGCCAACAATAAACAAGTAATTCCGCCCTTAGAAGGACTTTCAGGAGACTGGCTGGAGCTGGGAGAGCTAATTGATACTGCGGTTTTGTCGATGCGCTCAACTACGCAAAATCTCAAGATTCAGCTGAACAAGCAAGTTGAAGCAGTAAAAGAGCGGGGCTTAATTGCCGAGCAATCAACCCAACAAGTCGACACACTCAATCGTCAAATTACCACCCAAGCACAGAAGGTGGCGGAACTATCAAGACACGTCAATCAAGCTGGGCGACAAGCAACCGTACTACAACAACAGTTAGATGCTGTTTTACAGAGTTCCACGGAAGGCTTCCTCATTCTTGACCAATACGGCAACATCCTGCACGCCAACCCAGTTTTCCTTAACTGGACGGGTATGTCAGAAGGAGAAATCGCCGGACGCCTTTGCTTCGACTTAGTTCTCAAACCGGGCGAGACTCCCCAAAGTCACGGCATGGGACAAGCGTTTACGCAGCACGGTGGCGACCCGATGGCACTGATCAATCAGTTCTATCCAGAAGGAGTGATATTCCAGCGAGCTAGCGAAAAAACCGTTCAGGTACTAGCACACCTACAGCCACTTTCCGGTGATGATGGCTCAATAATGGGCTACATCATGGTCTTACGCGACAAATCACTGCGCAGCGAAAATCAATTGCTGCGTCAGGAAATCGTCAGCATGCTGCAAGATAATATCCGCGGCCCATTAACCGGGGCCGAACTAAGCTGGCATGCCATCCTTGCTAATGCTCGCAATACCATGCATCCATCGGTCGGACAGGCCTTAGCAGAGCTACACCTACACTACAGCCAGCTCGTCGGAGTGGTGGATAGCTTACTAATGATGTATGGCGGCTTTGTGCCACCACCTGCTGCCGTCAAAGAACAGATAAATATCACTAGAGTAGTTGCCGACTGCCTTGAAGAAGTGACACCACTGGCCCGCGACCGCCAACTGCTATTAGACTACAAGACAGTAACCGGATTGCCGCCAATCTTAGGAAACAGAGAAGCGATCATAGGCATTTTGCGACAAGTTCTCGAACGCATGATCATGGTAACAGCGGCCGGTGGGCGGGTTCGAGTGGAAAGCCAGGTAAGAGGCAACGAGATGCGCATTGGCGTGTCAAGTTCTGGCCCTGCTCTACCAGAGTCTGAAATTGCTGAAATGTTCGTTGGCTTTATTGAAGGTAAACACACGCAAGATACCTACGGTTCAAGACTGGCAATGTATCTTGCCCGCAGCAACGTCGAACGTCTAGGTGGCCTAATTTGGGCCGAATCCGAAGCCGGACGGGGTACCACTACCTACTTCACCATGCCGATCACTTAAATAGAGAACAGCCAATAAAAGAGCATCGATCAATTAAAATTCAATCCTGAGTTCTAGAATCACTAATTTCTAGAGGCACTAAAGTTCTAGAATCCGGAAGTTCTAAAAGCACTAGTTAATTCTCAAAACACCAATTCAAAAGCAAGACTCGGAGTGCACAGTAATTACTCCCTTGCTAAGCTTGAAGCCATGAAAGAGCCCACCAACCCACCCCTAAATATAGATTGTCGTTGGCAAGCAATTGTCGAACGCGACAAACAGTTTGATGGTCAATTTTTATACTCAGTGAAAACCACCGGAGTATATTGTCGGCCATCTTGTGGTGCCCGTCTCGCAAAATATGAAAACGTACAATTTCACCAGACTTGCGAAGAAGCTGAGCTTGCCGGGTTCCGAGCTTGCAAGCGCTGCAAACCAAGACAAAATTCTCAACAGGAAAACCATCTAGTTACAGTTTCAAACATCTGTCGACTGATTGAAACATCGCAACGCAAGCTCACCCTGCAAGAAATGGCTAGCAGTGCAGGTCTCAGCCCATATCATTTTCACCGCATCTTCAAATCAATAACAGGACTAACACCAATGGCATATGCCACCGCCCATAGGGCCAAAAGAATTCGCCAAGAACTAAGTAATGGCAGCAGCGTCACCCAAGCAATTTTTGACGCTGGCTATAATTCAAGTGGACGTTTTTACGAAGAATCAGATGCTCTGCTGGGCATGACCCCAACGGCCTATAAAGCCGGCGGCGAAAACACCATCATTTACTTTGCCATTGGCGACTGCTTTCTCGGCTCTATTCTTGTAGCCCAAAGCAGCAAGGGTGTATGTGCAATTTTAATGGGAGATGATCCCGGTGAGTTGCTACGCGATCTCCAGGACCGATTTCCCCGCGCCGAATTAGAAGGAGGAGATCAAGATTTCGAACAAGTGATTGCTCAAGTAATTTCTTACATCGAAGAACCCGGCCAAGGATTCAGTCTCCCTCTTGACATAAGGGGTACGAGCTTTCAGCAAAGAGTCTGGCAAGCATTAAGGGAAATTCCGCCTGGTCAAACCAGAAACTATACCGATATCGGTAAAAATATTGGAGCGCCCAAGGCCGTCCGTGCTGTTGCCAGCGCCTGTGCCGCAAACGCCCTGGCGGTGGTAATTCCATGCCACCGGGTGGTGCGCAGCGATGGCTCACTCTCGGGTTACCGCTGGGGAGTTGAGCGCAAACGTACTCTGATAGAACTAGAAGCAGCTAAGGCTGAAGATCGTAAAGCTACGACCCCTGTGGCTAAGAATTTTTAGAGGCGCGGATACCGCAGCCTCGCTGCTGCACTTTACTGCAATAGTAGGAGGCCTAAGAGACTTTGAGGGCTTCAATGGCAGCCATTCTAGCTTCCACAGACTTAGCATCGTCTTCGCGCAAGGTCTTGCGCAGCATAATGCCGTAGTTCTTCAAAATCGGAATCAACTCGGGATCATTTTCACTCAGTAGTTTTTCGCGGATTTCCAGAGCTCGCTTAAAGAGAATCTCGGCCTTTTCCCATTTCTTTTTGGCGCAGTTGAGAACAGCCAAATTGTGCAAGTTGATTGCAGTTTCTAAGTGCTCCTCTCCATAAAGAGCCAATTTTATGTCTAGACAGCGGTCATATAGATTCTCAGCTAAGAAGAACTTTCCTTGTAAGTGATACAACGCAGCTAGATTATTAAGGCTCTTGGCCAGCCTGACGAGATCTTCTTCGCTAACGTCGACGATTTTATAGGCGGGTCGCAGAAACTGCGTGGGGCTCTGTGGCTTAGTATCAACAGCGTTCTTAGCCATGGTAGCTATCGTCGTAATAATATTCTGGTCTAACTCATCCTTTGCTTCAGGAGTGACAACACCAGATAGTTGCTCGGCAATAATCAAAGCATCCAAGAAGCGTGTCTCAGCTTGGGTATAACGCCGCACTTCAAAAGCCGAGTGAGCTTCTTCACTTACTGCTTGCCACTTGGCTATTTGCTCAAGACGCTCAGGTGAGTCACTGACAGAAGTAGATGTAGCTGTTTGGATGTTGTTTGCGCTCATTGCCATGCTTACTCTCGATTAGTATCAGCTCGCAGTCAGAAAAAAGACCATTCTTATGACTATTTGGATAGTATATCGATTATTTGCAAACGAAAAACTCGGTAAAGTTACTATTTGCCAGCAAGTGCACGCATACCATTGTATGCCTGTCTTAAATTACCCTGCACTTCTATGAAATTCAAAGCAAGTCCATTCTCAATAACTGCCAGACACATAGCAATTCCTGCCGCCCGCAAAGGCTTACCACTGAAATCAGTGACAATAATCAAGCAGTGGTTTTCTAATAGAAATTTTTCTTTAGTTCAGCCAATTGAACTTATCAATACTTAGAACTTAAGTATCAAGGGTCGACTCCACCCCTATTTCGGATCTAATCGGCGTTACAATCTGGCCATGGCATTCGAATTTTACATAGACCGCGGTGGAACATTTACCGACATCGTAGCGAAAGCACCCGATGGAGAAATATTCGTCTATAAGATTCTCTCTGAATTACCAGATCAAAGCCAAGATCCTGCAATTGTCGGAATTGCCACAATCATCAGTCAAGTTAAGGCAAATCAGGGCCAGGCATATCCGGGCCACTCCGAGCAGGCCGACTCAAATCAGGCCCAGGCATGTCCGCCCCCATCCAAGCAAGCTGACTCAAATCAGGCCCAGGCACATCCGACCGCTACCAGCGACCATGCCACTATTGGACAGGTGCGCATTGGTACAACCGTTGCCACTAACGCCCTGCTTGAGCGCAAGGGCGAACCTTTATTGCTAGTAACGAATCAAGGAATGAAGGATGCCTTCAAAATTGGCTATCAAAATAGAGCGGACATTTTTGCTTTAGAAATAGTCAAACCCACACCCATTTTTTCATCTGTAATCGAAGTACCTGGGCGCTTTAGCGCTGACGGCGAAGAAATTCAGAGCTTCGACATTGAAGCAACAAAAGCACTTCTTCTAGACGCCAAAGCCAGTGGAATCAAATCACTAGCAATTGTATTCATGCATAGCTACAAATATCCTCAGCACGAAGAGCAATGTGCTGCCATAGCGAAAGAGCTGGGCTTTGAGAACGTTACAAGATCAAGTGAAATCAATCCGCTAATTAAATTTATTAGCAGAGGTGATACCACATTAGTCGATGGCTATTTAACGCCAGCTCTTCAAAGTTACGTAGACAAGCTTCACGACGAGCTAATTGCCTTAGACCAATCGCTGCGACATGAAGAAGCACTAACGCGAGGGCAAGCACTAGAACAAGTACAGACACTAGGAAAAGTACAGACACTAGGGCCTCTAGAGGCACTGGAAGAGGACGGAGACGGCAACAACCTCAATGGTTTTTCTTCAAACTTGAATATCAAATTTATAAAATCGGACGGCGGTCTAACGACTAAAGATTTTTTCCGTGGTCGCGATGCCCTGATTTCCGGCCCCGCTGGCGGAGTCGTCGGGGCGAAAAGAGCAGCTGAAGCACATGGAATAGATAATATCGTTGGCTTTGATATGGGTGGAACTTCTACGGACGTCTGCTATTTTCAAGGCGAATACGAGCGCATTTTCGAAACAACTATCGACGGAATTCGCGTGCGTGCTCCAATGTTAGCAGTGCATACAGTGGCTGCTGGCGGAGGCTCAATACTAAGTTTCGACGGTGCCCGGTTCTTGGTTGGACCACAGTCAGCCGGAGCTCAACCGGGACCAGCCTGCTACGGCCACGGCGGACCTCTCTCTGTTACCGATGCGAACCTCCTCTTGGGACGCATTTCATTGCACCACTTCCCTCATTCTTTCGGCAGCGACCAGCAGCAGCCGCTAGATCTACTAGCTACCACCAGTCGCTTCAAAGATTTACTTATTCAGATCAATAGAGAACACCTGGATAGTAACTTTCACAAGAGCCTAGAAGAAGTAGCCTGGGGATTTCTCACTGTCGCCATTGAAAAAATGGCTCAAGCAATATCAAAGGTCTCCACTCAAAAAGGCCACGATGTTAGTGAGGCAACAATAGTTGCCTTTGGCGGTGCCGGCGGACAGCATGCCTGCTTAATAGCTGAGCGATTGGGAGTCAAACAAGTATTAATAAGCCCTCTGGCTGGTGTATTATCGGCCTACGGCATTGGCGCCACTACAGTCAACACCACCCTAGAGCAATCAGTGCGGAAAGAACTGAATGAAACTTTGATAGAAGAGCTTATTGCTCTAGTCGAAAATCTCAGCAGTCTAGCCACAAAGAAGCTCCGGGCTCAAAACGTTGAAGGGAAAGTTCAATTAGAGAAGCAATTATTCCTACGCTACCAAGATTCTGATACCACCATCCCAGTAGAATTGAATTACAACCTGAAGGAACTAACGATTAGATTTCATGGCCAACACAAAAGATTGTTTGGCTTTGCTTTTGAGAACCACTGCCCCATCCTGGAAGAAATCCGAGTAACAGCAAAGAGCCAGCCTCAACCACTCTCACTCAAATCAGTTCGCAATGTCACGGCCTCGAGATTAAATTGCGAATATAACTCAACAGAAAAACCTTACCAAACCAGAAACTCACTCAATGAAAAATCGGATACCCACATGCTCTTTTCTCAGGGCCAATGGCATACGACACAAGTTCATGTACGTGAGCTGCTCAGTCCTGGTGCAACAATCAACGGCCCAGCCTTAATTGCCGACTATACGGCCACTACTGTTATTGAACCTTACTGGTCAGCTGAGGTTTTACACGATGGCACTCTCCTCCTAAAAGCAATAGAACGAGAGGACAGCGAAGAACAAGAAGAACAAGGGCCAACTGATAATGCTGAATCTAGCGAATTACGACAAACAGAAACCAAAGAAGCAGATCCCGTAAAACTTGAGCTGTTTAGCAATATGTTCATGTCAATTGCAGAGGAAATGGGAATAACTCTGCAGCAAGCCAGCCACTCAGTCAACATCAAAGAGCGTCTGGATTTTTCCTGCGCTCTCTTTGATAGCGCCGGCCGACTTATTGCCAACGCCCCACACATACCTGTTCATCTTGGCTCCATGGGAGATTCAGTGGTGAGCCTGATCAAATCAAGGGATGGCGACCCGAGTAAGCGACCAATCAAAGTCGATGATGTATACATTTTGAACAATCCATTTAACGGCGGCACACACCTACCTGATATCACTGTTATCAGCCCCGTTTTCGATGCACAAGAAGAAAGACTGTTCTTCGTAGCATCAAGGGGACACCATGCCGACATAGGCGGCATCACACCAGGATCAATGCCCCCTATGAGCCAAAATATAGACGAAGAGGGAGTATTAATAGACAACTTTCTCATTGCCAATGATGGGAAATTCAATCAGTCTCAATTCATTGAATTGCTCAAGTCAGCGACCTACCCACCGCGCAACATTCGTCAGAATATAAACGACATCAAAGCGCAAATCGCTGCCAACAACAAAGGAATAGCCGCATTACAAGGGCTCCTGCACAAGTATGGCAGGCAAACAGTCTCAAGCTATATGGAGCATGTTCGAGCCAATGCCGCGTTAGAAATTAGAAGACTGTTGAGCGACCTAGAGGACGGTCAAGCAACTAGCACTATGGACGATGGCAGCAAGATAGTAGTTTCTATTCGCATCAACAAAAAAACTCGCTCAGCAGTGATAGATTTTTCAGGAACATCAGCACAGACAAAAAACAATCTGAATACGCCTCTAGCGGTTACTCGTGCCGCTGTACTATACGTTTTCCGCACTTTAACGAGGGCCAACATTCCACTCAACGACGGCTGCATGGAGCCCTTAGAACTGATTATCCCCAAAGGTTCATTGCTCAATCCTTGTGAACCAGCGGCTGTAGTAGCAGGCAACGTAGAAACCTCACAAATAATTGTCGATACACTCTATCGAGCTCTCAACATCATGGCGGCCTCTCAAGGGTCCATGAATAATTTCACCTTCGGCGACAAAGAGAAGCAATACTACGAAACCATTTGCGGCGGCTCTGGTGCCGGTTTTTCATTCGCCGGCGCCGATGCAATTCAAACGCATATGACCAATTCAAGATTGACAGACCCTGAAATTTTAGAGTCGCGATTTCCTGTGCTGTTAGATGAATTCTCCATCCGCAGCAACAGTGGCGGCAAAGGTAAATATAGAGGCGGAGAAGGTACTGTCCGACGGCTGCGCTTCCTCAAACCAATGTCAGCCTCAATACTTTCAAATCGTCGCAAAATAAAGCCTCCAGGATTAGCCGGTGGCACGGAAGGTGAATGCGGCGTCAACCGGATTATAAGAGCCAACGGTAATATAGAAGAACTTGGCTCAACAGCTACTATCGATGTTCAATGCGGCGACACAATAGAAATAAGAACACCTGGCGGCGGCGGCTATGGCCGCAGCGATGAATGAATAAATGAATAGATGAGTGAATAGAACCGCTCGGTTTATATTGAGCGTCCTCTTCTATTAAAAAGTTCATTAATGTCCATTTTTCTTCGACTGTCGTGAATGGTGTCGATGGATTTTTTTTACCGATATCGGTAAAAAAATCCGTCGACCAGTACAGAAATTCAAAAAAATTTCCAGCAAAATTTGAACTTTTCCATACTTCTGCACGTTATTAGAGGAAGAAGGAGAAGCAGACACCATGGAAACAACCACTAAAACTATATACGATTGACCTTGCCCCAAATGTTGTGACAGTCACTAAGAGACAGCAGCCAGATTTACTTTCCCAATAGAGCTAAGTTTCTCTCCATGATTTTTAATTCTTAGTTCTGCTTGTTGTCTAAATTGTTCTGGTGTCAGATTGCCTAGTGAGCTGTGTGGGCGGTTTTCGTTGTAGTCAACCTTCCATG
>JAUPUU010000303.1 GCA_030917395.1 Cyanobacteriota bacterium erpe_2018_sw_21hr_WHONDRS-SW48-000092_B_bin.40 | reverse complement strand
GAGTCGAAACCAGACGGCAACGGCCTCCAAGACCAAGACGAACTAATTTCCAGCTATTTAACTACACGGTCGAGTGCCAGAAAATCAAGATCAAAAGCGGCCGCGCCGCCTGCAGAAGAAAAGCCTTTCGACCCCACCGCCTCATATACAGACATCACGGCCATCGACCCCACTGGGCAAGCAAGGCTCGGCAACCTAACTGAGAAACCACTGACAGAGCTTCTGCTCCATTTAAGCGAGGAGCACTTTACCGGCCGCGTGCGCCTGGAGAGAGAAGGGCAATCGGCAGTCATGTTTTTGGTGGATGGCCTGCCAGTCGACGCCTCCCATGGTGAGGCCCGCGGCAACATGGCCTTGATGGAGCTGTTTCTCTGGCAGGATGGCCACTTCAAAATTACCCCCAGCAAAGTGGGAAGCAATAGAAGTGTCACCTGGCCCTTAGAGACCATCATGCAAAACAAGGCTCACTTGACGGCTCTGGTCGAAGACCTCGAATCGGCAGGCGTGTTCAATACCTCCACCTTCAAACAGACCTGCCCGCAGCTTACACAAGTGCAATTTCAAACGGCCTTGGGCGACAAGACCTCAATAAACTTAGACACACTGAAGTTGCTCTATCAACAGATGGATGGGCGCAAGACTTTAGCCGACTTTGAAAGCCTCAACCTCTTCCCCAAATACATACTATTGCGCTGCTTGAACTACTTGATGAGCCGCAATTTGATCTGTATCTCAAATAAAGCTCCAATCAAAAGCAAGCGGGTTTTGAAAGAGAAGAAGATTGATGCTGCGGCAGTGCGATCGGTAATGCTGAGTCTTCGCAACAGAGACACCGGGCTGCTTACCGCGCCTGCCTTTCTCTATTTTCTTGAAGAAGAATTCTTTCGCAGTTTCAGAAGCCGTAACTCAATGTCTCTGCTTCTCGTTGACTTGCGCCAGATTGAGCCTACTCCTCAGGGAGTGCGGATAAACTTGGTCAGCAGGCAAACTCTAGCTGATGCAGCGCTGCAAATTTTCAATTGCAAACGTCAAACCGATGGTGCCGGCCATTACGAGGCACAAACCATCGCCCTGTACTTACCGAACACAAATTTGAGTGGTGCCACCACAATGGCTAAGAAGATACAGAAGGTACTCGGAGCCAGACCGTTGGCCGGTATGGAAGGCAAGATGCTAGTGGTAATGTGCGCCATAGCAGGAATTCCAGAAGACTGTACCAATCTAAATAACTTGCTTGCGTCTGCCGACTGTGCCTTGCACAAGGCTAACAGTGAAGGTTTGCCCATCGTGCGCTACAAAGATCTTGAGTAACAGCGGCCTACCACTTACCATTCATTTGTTTGGCAAGCGACGTCACCAATTGTCTGGCAGCTTCGGGCACCACTTCATTTTCAAAATATTTCTTTCCACCGCCTTTGTCGGAAGTCATTGGTGCCTTACTGATTGTTAGCCGATCCACTCGAGCTTCGACCTTACCGGTCTGCAAATCAATTATCTGAGCCGACACCACAAAGGTATAGCGGTTTGACCAGGTGGTTGGCCGCCACATAATCTCGTCGACGACGCCGGTGAGTAAGTAGCGCGTAGACAGGGAAGCACCGATGTTTTTGAAACTGTTCTCATTGCCTGCGGTCAAATTTAGATAGCGAACTTTTTCTAGTGGTGGGAATTTCTTTCGCAGCTCATCGCCGGTCTTGTACTGATCGACCACACCAACACTTGCACCAACTTTCTTAGTCAGTTCCGCCTCTATTTTGTCACCGAGGGTGAATGGCAACTCTGTCAGCTCATTAGGGCTGTTTATCACACCCCAAAGTACTCCCTGAGATGAGTAGGTGACGATTTTCTCAAAGACTGCTCCAAATGGAGAAATGCCAACTGCTTTTGCCGCAGGAGCTGGGCTGGTAGTGGTGGCCGCAGGCGTAGTCTGCTTGCCCGCCGGAGCAGTAAGCGTGGAAGTCGTGCCCACCGGCGGAGTAACAGCGAGTGCAGCTACAGCAGTAGCTGTGATACCGGGTGCGCTGGCTTGCTGCGTGCTGGGCGCCGTGGCAGTAGTAAAAGTAGAAGCAGCAGTTGAAGCAGCAGCGGCCTGTTCCTTGCTGTATAACTCAGTCTTGCGCGGACTCGCCGGTATTGCCAGCATGGCAAGCTCACTGCCGTTCCAGCGCATCTTCATCTCTGGGTTTTGCGACACTCTTCTATCGAACTGCACCTCCTGCGCCACCAGATCGCGCAGTGTGTTGTAGGCATCAGAAAGCTTTGTCTGGGTACCATTGCACTTGAGAGCTGCCATTAGGTTGTGGGTGAACACGCCATTCTGATAGCGCTTTGATTCCCACGATTTCTCATTGGCTCTACTGGAAGAAATCACAATGGTGCCATCACCAGAAATACTGCCAACTTCGAAATTCTTTGAACGTAAAAGGCCTTTGCCACCCACTTCAGCGGCCCCACTATTGCAGGCATCGAGAAGAACGATGACACGATCGCACCTGGTTCTTCTCCGTATCGTCATGGCCAGGTCTTGCAACTCAATTGCAGACGAGAAGAGATTCTCCACATCAGTATCGTAAGTCACCAGAAAGTTTTCACCGGCCACATCCATTTCTTTGGGACTGCCATGGGTAGAGGCAAAAACAAGCACGACGTCGCCTTCCAGGACGCGCCGAGGCAACCAGGAGTCACCTACTGCTCTTTGAATGGCGTTTTCTGTCGCCTCTTCATTGGTTAAAAGCAAGACATGGTCTGGCGCAAAATTGCCTTCTTTTACAAGGAAATTAGCAAAGTCACGAGCATCTTTCGACGAGAATTGCAGAGTGGGAATACGTGGGTCTTTGAACTTGTCAATGCCAATTACAACCGCCCATTTGTCCCGGACAGGTCTGTTTTCTGCCTGTGTTGTGGTCTTTAAAACCGGCGGGGACTGAGGAGTGTTTGTTATGTGGGTTGAAGCCTTGGAAGTCGACTTGTCACCAGATTTAGCTGACAATTTAGCCGAAACGGGAGCTGCAACCGCAGTAGCAGCAAGAACAATTGCAACAATCCAGCATTTCATGACAACAACCCGCTAAAGTCCATCCGTCAAAGACGCAATTCCACGCAGTTTATTATACGAAACAGATTATTGATAGTTACCGCTAGGGTTTTCTTCTGTGCGAATCAGACGCAGTTTGCCAGATGCATCAGAGAATGCCGATACATCCTTCGGACTCAGCTGACTGAGCGGTACAGACAAGCTACTTCCAAGGTTGCTGCTGGCAGGCAAGCAAAAGAGCATACGCTCTGTACCTTCCGCTCTCTTACCGGTAGCATCCTTCTTCCACATCAGGAATAAGCTAGGAGAGAAAAACAAACCGGGCCCGATTGTTGCCATCCATGGTTCTGCTCTGTTTGCATTCTTGGTCAGCTGGCGCGTTTCTTCAAAGCTTTTCAAAAAGATGAAAAAGCAAATAGCCCAAAAAAGAGGCAGCGAAACGGCAAGACTAGCAATGAAAACTGGCGTGCGAAAAGTTTCAATTTTTCCAATGGTCACTCCTGGCCTAGCCAATCAACTACTTTCGACTACGTTGACACCGTGGATACCATTGATACCGTTGTTACTATAAGCCCACCTAAGCTCAATAATCCTCAACTTCTCTTTCAACTTCGACTAATTCATCTGCCGTCAGGTACTTGAGTCGACACTGGTGTAGATACTCATGAGCTCTAACGATTGCATAGTAGCGATGAACCCAGGCATCAAAGATGGGGTCAGCATACCTGACGCTATCGAGACTACCCAGCATCTCATGATGTGCTTCCCGGGCCGCATGCTCGTCTGGCGACCTCTTCATGTCAAAGCGCACATGTGCATATTCCTCCTGGCCCTCATCTGCAGGCGGCAAATCGTTTCGGCACATCTTCTGATTGAAGAAAAACTCCGCTTCCAATCGAGGCACCAATGACTCGGCCGTACCTAATAACTCAATGTCAAATGCTTTGTTGGGTGGCTCCATGGGCTCAAGATTTACCAAAATTGTCTTAGCACCGGAGTATTTAGCAGCATCGACGAAACCAGAGGCAGGGCTGACAGTTCCAGATGTTCCTATGGCAATAAACAAGTCGCATTCTCGCAATGCTTTTTTCGACAACCACTCTGCCTGCGGAGGCAAAGCCTCTCCGAAAAGCACCACATCTGGTAGCAAAACACTCTTACACTCAGGGCATCTTGGTGCTCCAGAAACGAATAGTTCCTTGTCGTCAAAAGGCTTTAGCGAGCAATCATTGTTTGTGCATCGGCTGCGAAAAATTGAGCCGTGCAGCTCTATTACGTCACTACAACGCGAACTCGGGCCCAGGCCTTGGAGGCCTTGACTGCGCCGCGCTAAACTTTGATGCAAGCCATCAACATTCTGAGTGATGAGCGTCAGACTGCGATCTTCCCACATACTATGCCAAAAGGCCCAATCAGATAGCGCCGAGTGCGTCGCGTTGGGCTCTGCTTGTAAGCTCTTCTCACGCAGCTTGCTCCAGAATCGCCAGGCAGCGTCTGGATCTTGCTCACAGCCCTCTGGTGATGAGAAGCGCGCCGTATCAGGGTCAGCCCAAAGCCCGCCCGCACCTCTGTAGGTAGGAAGGCCTGAGGCGGTGGAGACTCCCGCACCGGTTAATACCACGACATTTTTGTACAGCTTGGTGAAACAGTTCATCATGGGAGTGTTGCTACTCCAACAGCGCGGCAATGCCCAAGCCAAACCGTCCTGCCAGCCGCTTAGCTTGCTCCAGGCTGAGCTTTCTCTCGCCTTTCAGGAATTCAGATACGCGACTTGGTGAACCAAATTCGGGCACGAGATCTTTTTGCGAAAGATCGTTCTCAGCCATGAGATATTGAACCAATTTGCGCGGCGACATTTCTGCACACTCATCATCCCACTTAGATTCATACTTAACCATGAGGTCCGTTAGAACCTCTAGATAGTCACGCTCAGCCTGGGTAATTAAATCACCACGCTCGACCAGCACGTCACAAATTTCAGCAGCCTGCTCATTCTGTTCGTCACAGCGAATTGGACGAAGCGGAAACCGCTTGATCAACTTGTCGTATGTCTTTTTTTCATCATTGATGGTCTTTGACATTTCGCAGCCTCCTTGCTGCCATCACCTCAATCAGTATTCCCTCTTTGAGAACAGATTGGCAAGAATCAGCTCAGACTTTGGGAAAATCTAATATCTTCTGGTATTGGCACCCGGCAAGAAACCCGGACGACCTCGCAGCTTAGGGCCTAAATTCCGGCACGCACTATTTAACTGGCCGCATCGCCTCAGCTCGAGCTTCTAATGCAACAGCCTCTTTAGCTCGATTTGTTTTCCTTAGCACAGCAGCATAGTTGTTTAGCACCGTAGCAATATTAGGATGCTTTGGCCCATACGCCTTCTCTAATATTGACAGAGAGCTCTTGTACAAAGGCT
>JAUPUU010000302.1 GCA_030917395.1 Cyanobacteriota bacterium erpe_2018_sw_21hr_WHONDRS-SW48-000092_B_bin.40 | reverse complement strand
CGCTTATCAGGAGAAATTGAATCTTCGTTGAGGGAGCTGTCGTCTGCCATTTCTATTGCATTAGCCAGAGCGGTTGCTTATTGAGTTCAGGATTGAACTGGGATGGAATCAATTTGTCTAAAGGTGAAGTTGCACCTGGAGGAGCAAGCTGGGTGCGGCCTTCCATCAGCGAAGACAGTATGCCGCTGTCATCGTCTTCGTCAACGGCTAAGTCAGCTTTCAACTTATAGCGCTCTTTCGTGATGGTCTGCAAAAGCGCTAAAGCATCACTGTATGAACCAAGCTCGTCAACTAAGCCAAGCTTTTGAGCTTGACGGCCCGAGTAAATGCGGCCATCGGCAATGGTCTTAACTTTCTCGATAGGAATTTTGCGCCCTTCGGCTATGGCAGTGGTGAACTGCTCGTATGAATCCATAATCAGAGCGAGCAAAATATCGTGCTCTTCTCTGGTCATTTTTTTATAGGGTGAGGCAATGTCTTTGAATAGACCAGACTTAATTACTTCAGGTTCGACGCCAACTTTGTCAGCTAGTGCCTTGAAGTTCATCAAATTGATGATCACACCAATCGAACCAGTGAGAGTACCGGGATTGGCCACAATTTTGTCAGCACCGCAAGAAATGTAGTAACCGCCCGATGCGGCCACGTCTCCCATTGATACCACTACTGGTTTACCAGCGGCTTTAAGTTGAAGTACAGCTTCGTGAATTTCTTGCGACATTGGCACAGTGCCACCAGGAGAGTTAACTCGCAATAGCACTGCTTTTACTTTTTTGGACTTAAGAGCTTTTCGTAGTTCCTTCAAAGCATTGCTTGAAGAACCGACCGATGAAGTGAATAAGGAGTTGTCCGCCTTATCAATGATCATTCCTGATAGACGCACCACTTGAATGTGATCTTTGAAGCGCGTCATCAAGCTATCAGAGCTGCCTGATGTGTCTTTGCTCTCAGCATTCTGACCACCAGCACTTTGAGTGAGAACTGCCGCAGGTACAGCCAGTACGCAGAGGGCTAGAACTAGCCAGACGAACCAACGTTGATTTATGCGCATCAGCTTATGTCACTCGACTTTCAATTATAGGGTTTTGTCTTTGGGCTCTAGTTTCTTGCTACCAATCGCCGTACTAGAAGAGCTTTCGCCGAGATTTTGTAGTTCTTCTTGGATCGATTGATCAAGCTTCTCTACTGCTTCATTGCCGGACATATCGATGAGGCCCTGGCGGAAGCGGTGAACATCATCGCTAATAGCAATGACATCCCGTTGAGCTTTGCGCACGGTGTATTCCATATCGAGTTGCTTGGCGGAATCTTGGCCAGCCCGAGCATCTTTCATCATATTATTGAGATCTTCAAAATCAGTGGTGGCACGATTGAGACCGACAATATTTTTCTTATACTGACGATAGTTGTCGACGAGCTTGTCTGAAGTATTGCGTACCATTTGATAGAGCGAAATCAATTCGGCTTGACCAAGTTGAGCCTTGCGCTTGGCTTTGTCATCAACCGCACCCATCAGTTGACCGAGGGCCTGGTTGGCAAAACTTTGGCAGGCGTAAGTTCCCTGGTTGGGAGCAATCATACCCATGGCGCCGATTGAACCAGCAAGAACGCCGCCAAGCATGCGGGTCATTACCGTAGCGGCATGGCCACTGTCGTTAGTTGGTACTAGTTTTTGTACAACAAACTGAATATCAGGTGAGCGGTTTAGAGTAGCGTCCCAAAGAGCGGCAATTTGACGTTGCTCACTGGTCTCGAGAAACTCAGCTTTTTGCTGGGTTTCTCCCTCAGTAGTTTGTAATGCCAACGGCATTGCGTTAGTTGCTTTAGCGGCGTCCATTGTCGTCTTGATCAGATCTTTGGCCTTCTTCGGTTTGCCGAAAAAGCCTTTTTCTACCTTCATGCTTTTAGCAGGAAGGCCTTCGTTGGCAGTGGTGCCATTAGGTAATAGATTTGATTCGCTAGCTTGAATTTTGAAGGTAGGCGTATCGCCATTGCTTTCTTCCACAGGCTTGGCAGTGTCACTGTCGTTCAAGCCAAAGGGCCTGAGGTCTACACTTTTTGCGGCTTCAACTTTTGCTGATTCTGCTGAATCATTGCTGCTGGTACTACTAGTAGTGCTACCAGAATCTAGGCCATCTTCTAACCTGGTATTAAGAGGTAGCTGGAGGTTGCCTTTCTTCTGGCCTTTAGGCAAAGAAAGAGCCAAGGCCTGAGAGCTCAGAGCCGTAGAGCCTAAGAGCATGGCCGAGCAGGCCATACTAAAAACTTTGCGGGAGAGATGGAAATGTGATCTGCTGGCGCTGCTATTAACACCTAGGCTGGCAAGCTTTTTTAAGAACATTAAGTGGGTCCTTTTCTCTTTCACTAATTGTCTCTCGCATTCGTATTTTTCTTCACTCATGTAATACGAAGACGTCGAAGTAGTTAGGAAGTTTCGGTGGCAAACAGGCAAATTCAAACTTTTGGGACAGTATCCAATCTACCTGTGCAAGCGACAATATACCATGCTGCTATCTCTTTGAAAGTTACCTTTTGTCAATCTCAGTTGGCATCTTGAGAAAATCTTGATATTCGCCATCATCTCTTGGCAACCGCGTTTATGGTTTCTGCGAAGCTTTCATTGCGAACATTATTAGAGAAAGTAAAACTGCCATGGTCGAAACCTGGTCTACAACATATGGCATGTTCTTTGTAAACAAATCAGGGTTGCCTAAAAGTGGTATGAATCCATATGCTTTAGCAATTAAGGCAAAGGCAGCAGCTGCCATTAATAGTGGTGCCATGGGGTTGGCACCGCCGCCAGCACCAGAGCTTCCCCGTTTCATCGCTGGTGCTAAAACATCGTCATCATCATCTGTATCTATATTTAATGACGCTGAACTGCGTCGGTCTGGTCTCGACATCCGCCGTTCTCTTGATTTACTGCGGCGGTCTTGAGGTCCGAGCAGTTCATCATCGTCATCGCTATCGCCGCTGCCACTAGAAAGCAACTTGGAGCCGCGCAGACCTTTTTTTACACCAGTATCGCTATCAGACGCGGGTGCAGGGCTGGGTGCTGGCTGTGGAGCAACTGGAGCGGGCATAGGAGCAGGTAAGGGAGCCGGCGCATTCATAGCGGAAGGCTGGACACCGTAATCATAATGAGGGTTTTGAGCCGCCATACCAAACTGTGAATTGCTTGGGCTTGGCGCTGGTTTGGGTTCATATCTAGGCGCTGAAGTTGGCGCTGTCGGTGGGGAAGATAGAGGTGAAGATTGTGAATTTTGCCCAAAAGCCGGGGTAGCCGCAGGATACGGGGCTGGTGCTGCAGCTGGTTGTTGCACTTGGAACTGCTGTAGCGGAGCAGGAGCCGGACTAGGGCTAGGAGCTGGCGCTGGCATAGCTTGCGTCGGTGCTACCGGTTGCGCTGCAGCGGCTGGGGCTGGAGTTTTCGCCCTTGGGGTTTTGACTGCCAGTAGCGGTGAGCGCAAAACATTGGGGTCGTCAACATCATCTGCTTCTTCATCAAAAATCTCATCTTCATAATCGTCATCGCTGCCACCAAATATAGGTGAACGCAAGCGGTGATGAGCCTTGACTTGACCAGCAGCTTTGCTGTTCATACCAGGTTCTTCTGCTAGACCGGCTTCTGGGTCAAAGTCGTCGCCACCTAGTAGAGGTGAACGCAGACCCTTGCTCTGGTGCCTACCCGGTTCCAGTTTTGCTACAGGGCTTGGTTCTTGGGCTTCGACCTCATGGCTGCGATGAGGAAAAGTTGATTTGTGTTCTTTGTTCTTGCCACCATCGGCACCGCCACCCAAAATAGGAGAACGCAATCCTCGTGACTTGGCATCTCGGGGTTTAGGCTCGAAGGCTTCTTCGTCATCATCGGCGCCACCAAGTAATGGTGAGCGCAGACCCTTGCCCTTAGGTTTATTTAATGCGGGTTGAACCTCTTCTTCATCATCAAAATTATTATCGGCGTCAGAACCGCCAAATAGTGGTGATCGTAACTTGGGTTTAGGCTGAGCTTGGGGCTCAACTGGAGCTGCTTGCACTGGTGCCGCTGGTTGAACAGAGGGATTGGTAATGAGGGGCTTGGCTGGGCTTAAGCGCCCGCCGCATTCTTTGCAAAACTGTGCAATGTCTTCGTTTGCGACCTGGCATATCTGGCACTGAATCACTGACGTTTCCTCATCGAGTCCTAGATGCCACTTTATACTGAGTGGCTCTGAATACCCAGTTTAATTCATCTATATATAGAAAGTTAAGTACTTTTTTCACTTCGCGCAATCTTGTTGTAATGCGGTTGTCAGGGCCTCTTCCCTAAATTACCTGTTGATTTCTTGGAAGACGCTAATTATTTGAGGCTGCGCAAGTGTTAGACTGCCATGACCTTCCGCTTGACTGCTATGGCCAGATCAAATTGGCGGTTAAGGAGCAAGGTCGTTATGATGCCTCTAATTAGGCGAGTAACTAAGTAAGTAAGTTGTTTGGTTGTTAGTTAGTTAACAGATTGACGATTCTCTCAAATATAGGGATAGAAAATAAATGTTCAGTTCTAAGGCTATATGTTTGGCAGCTAGTTTGATGCTGGCCGTTTCACCTGCCACCACTTGCGCCGTTTTGGCGGCTGACCCGCAACTCAACTTTAAGATATATAGTCCTCAAGACCCTCCCGCGGAGAGTCCTTCTGCTGATACAGACGCTCCTAAGAGCGAAATGCCTGATAGCTCGAGTGCCACAACTCCTGCTGCTTCAACTCCTGCCGATCCATCAATTTTTGAAGAAGAGTCAGCTAAGGCTGAGACTCCAGCTGCAGCTCCAGTGAAAGAGACACCAGTGGTTGACACAACACCTACTAGTGCTAACACTCTGGCTGAACCACTAGCCGAGCCGGCTGTGCCTGCCGCTACTGAAACCAGCAGCGAGCCAGCTGCCGAAGCTGCTAGCGAGACTAGCTCAGAAGCAAAAACCACCACTACTACTAGTACTACTTCTAGCTCTACTTCTAGTACTGCCACTAAAGACGCTAAAGTTTTGCAGGGCTACATTCGTGTAGTTCCGACTGGTACAAAGATTCCAATTGTTATGGATACAGCTGTTGACTCTGATACCAGCCAGGAAGGCGATGAGTTCTCAGCTCGTACATCAGAAGATTTGACTATTGATGGCAGCACCGTGGTGCCTGCTGGATCTATCATCAAAGGTCGTATTGCTACTTTGAATTCACCACGAGCTCTCAATAGATCTGGTTCGGTAGCGCTCAAGTTCGACAACATCACCACTCCAGATAATCGCCAAATTCCTTTAGTTGCCACAATCGTGGCTCGCGGAGGAGTTGTTCACGCTCGTCGCGGTATGAAAGATATTGCCATCGATACTGGTACCGTTGCTCTGCCCTTTGTTGCTGGTTTGGCCATTGGTGCTTTAGCTGGTAATAGCAGCAACAGTAGCAGTTCGACTAGTAGCAGCAGCAGCGGCATGAGCAAGGGTGCTGCCGCAGCTCTTGGTGCTGGTATCGGTTTAGCTGTCGGTATTGCTGTTCTTTGTGCCAAGAAAGGGAAGAAGATTGAAGTTCGTCCTGGCGATGAACTGAAAATTGAACTGGCAGAAGAGCTGCGTATGCCCACTATGTAGATTGCTCGATAGTTTTATAAGCCAAATGGCCCCTCATGACAGATAGCATGCAAAACAGGTTCCCATCAGGAGCCTGTTTTTGTCTGGTGATGACTAGGGGGAAACCCGGTATCAGGCTCAGTCAAAAAGGGCTTAAGTTAACGCTCTTTATCGAGATAGAGTAGAGAAGGTCCGAAGCCAAATTCTCAACAATTGAAATTTGTGTTCGTTATTGGTTTTCCAACAGCGTAGGACTAATCATGCCTATATATACACCTTATGCAACCGCGGCAGAACCACAGCGCGATGCCAACTTGGCTTGCGGCATGTCGATGCTACTGCCGGGCTTGGGTCAGCTCTACAATAAAGAGAAGCGCAAAGCAGTTTTCTTTATGGCCGCAGGCTGTGTCAATTATTTGCTCTTGTTAGTGCTGATTATGGCACCGCAAATAATGCAGGCTTTGAAAAGCTTTGGCGAGGCCAATCAAGTCAAACTCAATCAAGCCTTAGCTGCTTCCATTACTCAGCTGCAACTTGGTTCTGGTGCTTGCTTTGCTCTAATTAGTCTGTTTGTTGGCTTCTCTTTGTTTGCAGCGCGCGATGCTTATGATCGGGCCCAGTATTTTAAACGTGCCGCCATTTATCGAGACTACGTTGTGGGCATGCCTGAGGCTACAAGCGGTTCTTACATCTTTCATATTAGTTTGCTTATGTCGTGTTTCATTCTCGCCTTCTTCTTTCTGATTCCGGCACCACCGCGCTCGCAGATAACCGTAATTGAGTTTAAGCAGGCGGAGGAGAATACTAAAGAGACTCCAAAAACCAAGAATATCGCCGAGAATAATTCGAAAGCTGGTGGCCGGCGTGACTTCAGTCGCCCCTCTTCTACAGCGGCCGCTAGAGCTTCTTCTTCTTCTTCCTCATCTTCTTCTTCCGCGCGGCAGGCGCCGACACGCACAGCAGTGCCACAAGCAGCGAGGAGCGCTCCGCCAACTACACCCAAGCAAGCATCTGCACCTGCTCCTACACCTACGCCGAGTCTGCAACGGATTGCTCAGAGTTTCCTTCAGCCTAAGCCAGTTTCAGCACCTACGCCCACTGCGGCAGCAGCACCAAGCTTTACGCCCAGTCAAAACTTAAAAGCTTCACCGAGTAGTACGCCACTACCAGCAGTGCCTACTTTGTTGGCCTCTTCTGCTCTGCCAGCTTTGAATACACTACGCCCTTCATTGGTGATGCCCACAAGCTCTGGCTCCGGTAATTTGAATTTGCCCAAGTTGCCAACGCCTAGCCAAGGCAGCGCTAGTGAAGTGAAGATCGCTGCTGTACCGGGTCTGGCTTCATCATCATCATCTTCTTCTTCTTCTTCAGCGGGCGCAGTGACACCCCTTCCGGTGGGAATGCGCTCAAATCAAAATGGCAGCAGGTCAGCTAGCAACGGTTCAGGGCTTGTGCCGGCTCCCAGTCGCTCTGGTACAAATAGTAATGGTCTGAATGGTCGGG
>JAUPUU010000301.1 GCA_030917395.1 Cyanobacteriota bacterium erpe_2018_sw_21hr_WHONDRS-SW48-000092_B_bin.40 | reverse complement strand
GCGGTTTTGCTGTTGTATCATTTAGGTGCCGAAATGCTGGAGAGATTATGAAAGAGATTCCGTGGATTCAACTTGCCAAAGATCTTCAAGGCGAGATTGTCGAGCAGCGACGGTATCTTCATAGCATTCCAGAACTAGGTTTTAAGGAAGAGAAAACAGCGACCTTTGTGGCCAATACACTTGAGCAGTATGGTTACTCGGTGCGCAGACAGGTGGGAACCACTGGTGTTGTGGCAGATTTTGGCGCCAATCCTGTAGTAGCTATTCGTGCAGAGATGGACGGTTTGCCCCTGCATGAATCAACCACTAGTCACTATCGCTCATTGCATGATGGTGTTTCTCATAGTTGTGGCCATGATGTGAACATGGCTTGTGCCTTAGCTGCTGCCAAAATTTTGGCTGCGCAAGGGGCTTCTGCTGGCGGTGTGCGCATTATTATGCAGCCTGCTGCTGAAGAATCTGTTGATACTGAGGGGAAGACTGGTACCTTTCGTATGATTGAAGGTGGCGCTCTCGATGGAGTGAAATCTATAATTGCTCTGCATATCGACGCCACCATGATGCCGGGAATGGTAGGCATCATCACTGAGTCAGCGAAGGTAGCTGCGAGTAATTTCAAGATAGAAATTAAGCCTTCTGCGACATCGCGCGAAGTACCATTTGATTGCATAAGAGCGATAGCAACACTGCTTCAAGCGTTGTTCGCTGGCAGCTCTGTTGACTCTAGTGATGGAACTACAATAGTAAATTCTATTGAGACAGCCCCACAGGGTGCGCAATCTATTTGTCAATCAGCTACTTTACGCGGCTCGCTAAATTCTTTTGGTAAGGAAGCGCGACGGGAAGAGATGAAGCGTTTAGACACTGCCTGTGCCACTGTATTGCAGGCTGGTGGTGTCTATGATTTAGAGTATCTCGATTCCGAGAGCGGTGGAGAGCTTGATGCTGCGGTGACCGAGACTATGCGTCAGGTGGCTTGCGAAGTCGTTGGCGAGAAGAGCGTTTCGGTGGTGAAGCGCAAGACTTGGACCGAAGATTACTCTGCTCTTTTGAAAGCAACACCCGGTAGCATGATGCTTTTAGGCGGTCAGATTCGCACTAGTCGCCGCAGTCACCATAGCCCTTCTTTCGACGTGGATGAGTCTGCCCTCTATATTGGTGCAGCGATTTTAGCTGCTACTGCTTATCGCCTGATCAGTGAGAGCAAGGGCTAGCTCTAGAGGCTTGCGCTTAGCGCTAACTGCAAGTACCAATTGAACAGAGTTCGCGCCAACTTCTGACTCCGATTCACCAATCAGAATAGCCTTCACCAAAGCCATGTATTTGCATCTCTCCCAGTACACCTAAGCCGGGTACGCCTTCGAATTTCGTTCCAGTGTTGTGAAGGAAATTGGTGTTTTCTTCAGCGTAAAAGTCACCATCTGGGTTCGGCACGTTTTGCTTGTAATAGCCCCAGGGAAAACCCTTTATCAATCTCTTTCTGGTTAGTCGCTTCGGTAGTTTTACTAGTCCTAGGCCCAAGGATATGGTTGTGACAAACAGCGATTCCAATAGAGCGATGTTCCAGAAATCCATGGTGCACCTCAAATAGAGCAGACTCTATTTGCTTGTCACTGAAATCGACTAACTGTTGCAAGCGCTTAGGTTTCTGTTCTTTTGTCAGGCGCGCAGCTGCGAATACCGCGAAGTGCTTTGCCTGACAGCCTTTCAGTGCGGCTTGGCTTACTGGCTGCCGCTTGAAGTTGTAAGAAATTCAGCTAGTAAATCTTACAGAGGCAGTATCGAGGAGCTCGCGTGAATTGCAAACTAAAATATGGCGGTTGTGCTGCTGATATAATTGTAGTTATGCAAAAGAGTTGTTTTCACACTGTAGCTTCCTCTGCTCTTTTGTTAGTGCTGCTCTGTGCTGCCGAGAAATTGTGTTGGGCCAAAGCTAGTTGGCGAGTGCTTGAGTTTTCGCCTAATTATTCGGTTGGCAGATTAGTGGTATTGAAGACGGGGCTCGAGTCGTATGGTAGGTGTAAGGGCAAGCTCTTGGCTGAAGCTCGAGGATTGATAAAATTACCATCGGACAAATTAATCAAGTTTGAACCTAGTGCTGCTTTCTATAGGCATCCGCAGTGCCTTTTGAAACTACCAGCAAATGCGTTTGACTTCATTGAGCTGCGCTTTATGGCTATGACTGATGAAGAATCTTCTTTGAGTGATCCTACTATTCCTTTTGTGCGTCGAATATCTGGCCTAAAAGGCATTGATATTGAAGGGTCAGAAATCACAGATAAGGGTCTATCGCAACTGGGGGCAATGCCAGAGTTGCGGTATCTGGCTGCGGGCAATGGCTTCATTACTGGTAGCTGTTTACCTCATCTAATTGGATGCAAGAAACTTGAGAGTTTGCGCTTTGGTGGTACGTTGGTGAACAATGATTACCTGCGTTATTTGCAGAATTTTCCTTGCTTGAGGCAGCTTGGCTTGACGAATGTGAATTTGTCTTTGAGCGGTTTAGAACATGTAAGTAAGTGTCGTGCTATCAATAATCTTGATATTGATGCCAACTATCAGATCGATGATAAAGCACTGCCATTAATGCTGAAGCTAACTAATTTGCGCACCCTGAGTTTGAAGGGAACCAAGATTTCTTTGAAGGCTCTTGAGACTTTGGGTAAGCACGGAATCATTAGCATCGGTTTGCCTAAACCTTTTGCTAGTTATTCGCCGGGCGAGCAGCGACGGCTTTTGAAGGCTTTTCCGTATTATAGATTTAGTGCTAAACCTACTGGTGATGTAGATTCATACAACGAGACAATGTTTGCGCCAATTACCCGCTGATTGAATTTTTTTATGTCTTCTAGCAACACTTTCATGTTCCGCGGCTAACGCCAGGCCAATTTAGGTTCAACTATAAAGTGCAGTAAAATAGAGGGAAACGATAGGCCCTAGGTTCAGGGCTTCTATCGTTAACACCAAATTAGGCAGCAATTCTGGCTTGTTTGCACAAGTCTGACAGAGAGTTGATCACGTTGGCGCCCGGTGTAGCAATGTTAGCCACACCTGGGCGCAAAATTAGGGCGGCTTGCATGCCCGCAGAAAGTGCTGCCCTGACATCGTTTATGTGGTTATCGCCCACCATCATCACTTGCTCTGGTGCTACCGCAAAAAGCTGTAGCGCTCGTTCGAATATCTCTGGCTGCGGTTTTGCTTGGCCTACCTCGAACGAGTAGATCTTGTGTTCAAAGTAGGCGCCTAAGCCTAGTTGCTCAAAGAGAAAATGAACAGGAAAAGGCCAGAGATTGGAAACCAATCCCAGCCTGTAGCCGTTTGCTTTCAGGGCTTGCAGAGCGGCCAGAGTGTCTTCGTAGAACTTGAATCCGGCTGCTTCGCGCTTCAGCACCCTGGCAAAGGCGCGGTGTGCTGCTTTGCTTGGCCTGGGGCAAGCAAAGGTGCTGGCGAGATGATTGAGGAATGCTACTGGATCGCTGATGTTGGTGGTAAGGCAGACCCGCATGAAATCAGGGTCTTCAATTACTTCATTGCGACCAGCGATGACTGCTACTTTGTACCCAATAATTTTCTGCACAGCGAAAATGGGTTCGCGATCAAGTGAGTAACCCAGTGTGCGCCACAGGTCGAAGAGAATCACTTTTGTTGTTTTCATCAAGCACTCCGTTTTTGTTTGGCAGCAGCGGCAATTTCCAGCACTTTTGCTTCACTCTCGATTATGCTCAAGCGCGGATCAGTGGGGAAAAGCTGCCAGACTTTAGTGTTGTCGGTTTTTGAATTGCTTGTGCGGCAGGCATCTTTTACTACCTCTATTGCCTCTATACGAGGTGTGGCTGCCAGCAGACCTTTGACTGTATCGAGCACACACATGTCG
>JAUPUU010000300.1 GCA_030917395.1 Cyanobacteriota bacterium erpe_2018_sw_21hr_WHONDRS-SW48-000092_B_bin.40 | reverse complement strand
AGGGATTTTTATAGCCATGGGCGAAGACAAAAATATTCTTGTCGTCGGCAAGGCGAGCCTTTTCACTGACGCTGCCATAAAAAGTATCCTGAACTTTCTCAAAATTATCGTCTGTCAACGGCGTGATTTTGAAAGCACCAGATTTATCGCTAGCCTCAGCCTTTGACCAACCCAAATCTTTGAGGTGCTCGCTCAAAGGTTTCTTCTCTACGTTCTCGACCACACAATAGGCAGAACCCATAAAAGGCTCGTGTTTGCAGTCGCCTAGATACTTGCGGTGGGGGCCAAAATCTACTTCTCCCGACTTGGTTGGCTCAAGGTTTCTGTCAGTGATAAAAAATACAGGAACGCGCAAGAAACGCGCAGCTAACTCAGCCGCGTGTGCCGGTTGAGCGGAAGCAAACAAGCACAGCGACAGAGAGAGAAGGTACAGGGCAAATAATGGCTTCGGCGCTGTCATGGTCTAAGTCTTAACTCTTTGCTAGTAACTACTTTTGTTACTCAAGATTACTAGATTTTGCGCTCGTTTTGCCAAACGACCACTTGACAGCCGCACCCTAGCGGTCGGCCGTCCCCTTATTCGGCCTTATCATCCCAAAGGATGATAGACCTGACGGGCCAGGTTCTGAATTGGCCAATCTACTTAGAAAAAGACAAATAAAACTTCACTACTTTGAACGATGGCAGACCAATTGCCCATAGCCAATACTAAGAGCAGTACTTTGGCCAAATCTTATGGGGTGGAAATGAAAGTTCTGATTGCCATTGATGATTCAGATTGCTCGTCAAACGCGGTTGATTCAGCCACCAGACAAACCTGGGAAGGCGACACTGAGTTTCGCCTCATTTCTGTCATGGCCCCCATCTATAACGAATATCTTCTAGCTGGCCTGTGCGCACCTTCTTTAGAAGAAATGCAAGCCGAATACAAGAACCAGCTAAAGCAAATGATCGACCAGAAGATCATTCAAATCAAAAAGAACCACCCAAACAATGAAGTCAGTGGTCTGGTTATTAGCGGCAGCATCGCCGAATCTATCCTTGACTACGCCAAAGATTGGGACGCCGATTTGATTATTCTTGGTTCTCACGGAAGAACCGGCTTAGAGAAATTCTGGCTGGGAAGCGTTGCTGAGAAAGTACTAAATCATGCGCCTTGCTCAGTAGAAGTAGTTAAGCTCAAAAAATTGCGCGTTGACGAAAAAGAACAGAACTCAGATTCAGCCAAAAGCGATCTGTCAGCTGTAATTCTCTAGGATTCGAAGGTGCTGTAAATGACATTTACAGAGGTGGTATCAGCAGCGATGGCTGACAAATATAGTGATGGTACATATTCTGCGGAACTAAAGTTTCCAAACGTACGAATTCACCTACAAGATCTGGTACTTCGTGAAAAGCAGCTACCGTCGCATGCCATGGCCAAGAGCGCAGTGCATTTTGGTTTAATTCCAGAAGAATCAATAGAGAAAGTAGTTTCGGTAAAACCAACCGAACTTTGTTTATGTATGGCCACAGCGGCTAATATCATCGAAGAGTATTTCAAGGGCGTGCCCCAACGCAGCGGGTTTCCAACCGTTGACTTCGAGCAGGTCTTATGTGAGATTTTCAGAGATGCAAAGACTCACCTCAAAGAAGTTACTGTCATTACAGATCACCAAGGCGAGATAGCACTGCGCTCTCACGACTGCTATAGGTTTGCCCCAACGCTCTTTGATCTTATGTTGCAGCAACTATTGCGGTATCCGGGCCTTTAGTTAAAAGCTCGAAGCAAAATGTAGTTCCTGGCCCCTGGGTATCTTTGCACCAGATTTTGCCACCATGGCCTTCAACTATTCGCCGGCAAAGATACAGCCCTAAACCAGTGCTGGCATAATACCGGCCAGTAGAGCCAGCTTGCCAAAATCGCTGGAATAACTTAGGGCGATTCTCTTCGGGTATGCCTTTACCTGAATCAGTAACGCTAACAGTGGTTAGAGTTTCAAGCTGACTCAAGGTAACTGTAATTGAACCGCCACCAGGAGTGAATTTCAGCGAATTATCAATGAGGTTTTGCACCACCCGCCGAATCTCGTCTTGATCGCATATTACTTCTGCGGCACTTTGCGGCACAGAAGCTTGAATAGTTACACCCTTCTCGCGAGCCAGTGGCATGATTTCGCTAATTATGCGAGTGATCAAGCCAACCATATCGCAACTGACCATATGAAACTCTTTCACTCCGCTATCGAAGCGATAGACATCCAACAAAGTCTGCACCAAGCTATAAAGTGCGGTGTTACTTTGCAGGATTGTCTCAAGCACCTCGACTTGAGTCTCGGGTACTGGGCCGAAGTCGCCATCGAGCAAAAAGCGCACGGCTCTCGTGGTGGCAGAAACAGGTGTCTTCAAATCGTGGGTAAGTGTGGCAACAAAATCTTCCCGCTGTTGCTGCAATAGAACATTGGCCGTGGTATTGGTAAACATCGCCACTAGACCGGTTACTTTGCCATCGTTGTCTTTGATAGGCCAGGCTAACCAGTCGAAATAATTGCTCTCTGTCTCATTCTTTCTCGAAAGCTTGAGCGCCACTCCACTATGCTTGCTGAACTGCCCGCTACTAAGTACTTCTTTAAATAAGGCTGGCTTGAGACCTGGAGCTACATCAGAAATCTGTTTTGTCACTATATCGGCTCGGTTCTCACCATCTACTAGTTCAATAAATTTGTCATTGCACTCAAGACAGACCATGTCTTTATCTAAGCTGATAATTCCCACCGGAGAATTCTCAAGAATAGATTTGGTTACCCGTCTTTCTGTTTCCAACTCGCGGATGGCGTCGGTGTGCTGACGCAAAGCAGTCTCTTTTGCTGATATGTAGCAATCGATAGCCAGACCCATATCAAAGAAAACCACTTTCATCAAAGCCGAAACCGCTCTACCAAGTTTCTCTTTATCGCCGCTGTATTTATCAATTACCTTAGGCAAGAACCAAGCCAATACTCGATTGTAAGCTCCGATATACCATTTAGGATCTAGGTCAATGCGGTGGTGAGTAGCACCGACGCGAAGACGATCATTAGCATAGTCAGTGTCATAAGTGCCCTTGGTCAGGCGAATAAAATAGTCTTTTTGAGCGGCTTGAGCGCGCTTTAGTATTTGCTCGTTAGGAAAATAACTGCGAGTTTCTTCAAAGGTAAGAAAATGGGCATACATCGACTCAATCAATTCGTCGATATGGTCGGCGACCAAAACGTCGAGCTCAAGTTCTATCAATTCTTCATCACTGGCAGAAAACTCCAACCAGCGCTTGCGCAGCTCTACTTCCTCGGAGGTTAATGTTAAGGCTACTGCTTTATTAGACTGTTCTTTTCCCACCAAGCACTTCCTTAGGTTTTCGAGCGGTCTATAATTAGTTTTTTCCGGTAAACGATAATTATGGCTGAACAAACATCTGACGCAAGCGCTCCCTCAATAAATGTATTGTTGGTAGAAGACCACCAGTTGACAAGACTAGGGCTAAAAGTTGCCCTACACCGAACCAAAGATATTCACGTCATCGGTGAGGCCTCAAATGGTCAAGAAGCAGTCACCATGGCCGAAAAATTGAAGCCAGACGTAATTTTGATGGATGTTGGCATGCCAGTTATGGATGGTATCCAAGCGGCCAGCCAAATAGTTAGCCGTGATTCTTCAATGAAAATCATCATGCTGACACAGCATGACAACGACGCTGACATCATGGCATCTCTGGCGGCAGGAGCCAGTGGATATTGCCTAAAAGATGTAGAGCCAGACAGGCTATACACCGCAATCCGCTCAGTTAGCACGGGCGATGTTTGGCTAGACTCAGCTGTCGCTAGCAGAGTGCTGAAGCACTACTCGGCCAATGCGGCCCTGGCGTCAGTGCCCCTAGACTCAGCACCTGCCGCAGTAAGCGGTAGCCAAGACAACTCAACTCACGAAAATAATTTTGCTGCAGCCCACTCGGTACACCGCTTCGACGAGCATGAGTCGACAGAAGACCATGAGAAAGGAACAGCCACGGGTATGGACAGGCCAGCTCCGGAATCACTGTCACCTCGTGAGCTTGAAGTCATAAAGCTTATAGTTGATGGACTCTCTAACCAAGAAATTAGCGACAAGCTGGTTGTCTCTTTGGCCACAACCAAGACCCATGTACGAAACATACTGAACAAGCTGGCTGTTGACGACCGCACCCAAGCTGCCGTGCACGCCATGCGTCGTGGCCTGGTCTAGACTAGTCCAAGCTGACACTAATTGACGCTTGAGGTTTCAACCTCTTTAGCACCTTTCTCAGTCACTACAGTTTTGAACTTGACCACATCAACTGAGCATGGGGCACGGTTAACAACTTTTTCGGCGACGCTACCTAAGAACATTCTGTCCATGCCAGTTCGGCCATGGGAGCCAATAACAATTAGATCGGCGTGCCATTCTGTGGCATCTTCGACAATTGTGTCGCTAACATTGCCGTGAAGTACTTCACCAGTTACGTCGCCAAACAGAGATTGCAATTTAGCTACTGTGGCGTCAATCAACTCCTGACCGTGCTTTTTCAGTTTCTGTTCGGCTTCAATCATTAGCTCAACAGCCTGAGGAGCAATCATGCCGTACTGAAGCACAATTGGCTCAACCACGTGTATTACTCGAAACTGAGTAGAGCCCGACCAGTGACGATTAACCACTGCATCAATAGCTAAGCGCGAACACCCGGAATCGTCAATTGCAATAATTACTCGCATCATCGCCACCATTTAAAGTTCACTGTATCTCACTGTCTTTCAGGATCAGTCACACATAATTGTGACAAGCACCTGAGGCCTAGGCATCGGCCAATAGAAGTATAACCATATTCAGACCCTGACATTACTTCATCCCGCTGGGGGATATGGCCGAACCATACTTGAACGACAATAGAGGCGAGGTCTTGAAGAAAAAACTTTTCAAGCATTTTTTCGGGAGAACCATCATGTTGCATAAGAAATTAAGGCTGCTAGGCTATCTTCGCACTGGTGGCACTAGCCTAAATGCCGAAGAACAAAAGCAAAAAATCGAAGAATATTGCCGCGAGCATGAGCACAAGCTCGTCGGATACAGTGCTGTGGACGAAGGCAAGCCCGGCCTGGGGCTGCACGACGCAGTAGAAGGCTTAAATGCCTATGACGGCATTATTGCCACAGACCTCAATCGTTTCGTCAAACACTACGAAGATCGCCTTGTTGATTTGCGGCCCATGATTCAAAAGATGTTGCATGAGGGCAAAGCCTTAATTGCCATCAACGAGCAGTTCGAGACTCAAACGGCTCAAGGTCAACAAACAGCTTTAGACTTGCTGCAAGAATGGTCTGAACGTGAAAGCGTAGTTATGCCGCCCATTCACGAGCACCCAGATACAAGCAACTATTAGACCGCCATAGACTTAACCCCGGCATAAGTCGGGCATAAGCCAGGTGTACGTCAGCTTAGAATCAGTTTTCAGCAAGGTCAGCTGCATATAGCCGAGCAATCAGATGCTCAACCAATGCGGTCAGCTCCATGACAAGCGGGTGGGATGAGCAGCACAACTCTGGGGTGCCATAGCGAATCCAGACGGCTGTATCTCCGACTGCAGAAGCTTCGGCTTGGCAGACGAACACTAGACAGTGGTCCAAAACATTGGTCAATGAAGGAAACCCAGGCTGATCATCAGTCAATTTTGCTTCTATCAACACTGCTAGCTGATTGCCCGCACTGACAGCACTCTGTTTCAATCGCAGAAGCGCGCCGACATAGCTTTGCACTTCAATGTCGAGAATCTCTATAACTCTCTGCGGGGAAAGATTGGCGAAGCAATAGGTAAGAGGCTGATCACCAGCGTCTAGCCTCTTACAAACACCTTGACAGTACCGACAACGGTCATCCATGTAGCACTAAAGTTTTGATCCTAATTAGATTGGGCTAGGTTAGATTTGGTTAGGTTAGTACTGACTGTCTTTTCATTTCACTCAACTCAGCCTGAAGCAGCGGCGGCATTTGCCGCGGTGGCAAGAACAAGGTGCAGGCAGCAGCTACATCGCGAATGACATAATCTAAAGACTCACCCGTGCAAACTTTTCGACCCTGCTCGGTATCACAGGTAGTGAGAACAATAAGAGTATCTCTTTCAGCCGCACCTGAAAGAGAGAAGAAAGTTTCTAATTCATAGAGCCTGCGCCCGACAACAGAAAAGCTCACTTTATCGGCCGCTAGCTCAGCAATTGGGTCTTCAGCAAGCTGACTGCGCACAGTGCTAATCAAGCTATCAATTGTCTTACTTCTGCCTGTACAAACAATCTCAGCCTTGCCGCCCACCGCAGTGGACAACTCCACAAAAGCTCTAACAGTTTCAGAACAATAGGTCTCAGCGCTAACTAACAAAACACTGCGGCTCCAAAGCTGCATGGCATTCTGCACGACTAAAAGAGGCACAGGGCAAACGTCAGCCACCCGTTGACACAAACTTGTATTGAGATAGCGACGCTGATGAATATTGCGTTGCCTGAATTTCGACTTATGACCCATGATCACGAGGTCGTGATTAGCTGCGCGACGAAGAATTAGATCAATAATGTTGCCTTCATCTATTTCGCAAACTGCCTCTAGTTCACTATTGGCAATACGACATTCAAAAGCATGCATAAGAGTCTCGGCGACAGATCTCAGTGTGGTCTCAATCGTCTGGTAAGCCGCCATATAAGGGCCACTGCCAATAATCCCAGGCAAATCTTGGCCCACAATCTCCCAAACTGATTGACTATCGACAACCGTTTGGGCAGTTAACCGAGCTCCTTTAGACTTAGCAAGCGCCGCAGCCACATCAGCGGCAAAGAGAGCTTCTTGCGAGCCATCTAAAGCCAATAGAAAAGACTTGGCCATGAAAACCTCTACATGTGCTCGCATACACTAACAATTAAAGATCAAAGCCCAGCAATCGTCATCAACCAAAGGGACTAGGCTTTGCTTCAGGCCCAAGAGTCAAACTAGAGCTGTTTTAGCTAAACTAGGGAAATTTGACAAAATCATTCTGCCGAAGCAGTCAAGTTTGACGAAAATCTGCTGTAATAGATTGTGTCTATCTAATCTAGCCTAGTCTAGCCTTTACTCTCGACCAGATAAACCGGGGCCTTGAATGAAGAAATTTTCGAGCAAAATGTTGGCGGCAATGGCGGCTATTGCGCTATTTAGCACAATTTCTACTAATAATTCTAATGCTTTAGAACCTATCAAAGCAGCACCTGTAAAGGCCGAACAGGCTCCGGCAAAGGCCGCAGCGTCCGACGTTTTGTATGTAGACTATGGCAAATACAAAGGTCAGCCGGCCTCAAACAAGAGCCGCGAAGGCGCCAAGTATTTCAAACAAAATAATTGCGCTAACTGCCACTCAATCGAAGGCAAAGGCGGTTGTTTGGCCCCGCCCCTAGACGGCATCGGCGGTCGCCGCAGCAAAGTATTTGTCGAATCTCGAATTACCAATGACGAAGCTGCTATGGCACGCTTTCTCAAGCTCTACCCCTATGCTGAATTGCTAGAGCATCCGCGCATATCCCACACCCAAGCTAAAGATATTGCAGCCTATCTGCTCACCCTCAGCGATTTACCCGGCGGCGTTCAAATTACTGGTCACAAAGTGACGAAGAAAACTCCCTTCCACTCGACAGAAGATGCCGCTGATTGCCACAAAGATAGAGTGCCAAAAATCGCAGAAGGGCGCATGCTTCTCAACGATAGAAACTGCCTGGTCTGTCATTCGATACGAAATATGGGCGGACACTTTGCGCCTCCTTTCGACGGCATCTCCAAACGTCACGAGCGCCAATTCGTAACCGATCGCATTACAGCCGCCGAATTTTTCAATCAGAGTGGCGACAATGAATATAACGAACGCGGCACAGTTATGCCTCCCTCAGATCTCAACCCAGAGCAGGTAGAGAGCATCACCGACTATCTGATGTCGCTTCCTTAGAGGCGCCATCAGTGAAAGCTTTGTCGCAATTTAAAGCCCCTGAGCCTAATCTAGCGGTTATTGCTTTTTGCCAGTTTCTAATACCAATATATTGTCGCTACATAGATCACTTCACCTGCCAATTCAGCGACAATAAAAACACAGTAGCGGCCCTAAAAAATAAGCGCACCATTATTCTCCTTAACCACGCGGACCGGCAAGATCCAAGCGTGGTTGTCTTTCTTTCTAAATATCTACGAGAGCAAGTGCACTGTATGGTGGCACGAGAAGTTTTTGACTGGTATCACGGCGTCCTCGGTTGGTTCTTTCAAAAGTTTGGTTGCTATTCTGTCAACAGAGGCGCTGGTGACACAACCTCTATCGAAACCACCAAAGCGATTCTCAAAGAAGGGAAGCACAAACTAATTGTTTTTCCTGAAGCTGAGATTACCGGTGACGACCATACTGTACACAATATCAGCACCGCTTTGGTGCATATTCTCTTAGAGATTCAAGAGGAAATTGCGCCCAATCAAACCGTTCTCACCGACTCAGAGCAAGTACTCTGGGTGCTGCCAATCGGGATTAGCTACAGATTGGAAACCGGTCTCGAGCCAAGCGTGGCGAAAGCCCTGCTTGCAATTGAGCGGCAAGTAGGATTAAAACACGACGGCAGCAACATCACTAGACGCATAGAAAATGCCACCACAACCGTTCTCAACAGCCTAGCACAGCACTACAACTACCCGCTAACTGAAGGCGACGCAGCCGAAAGAACAAGCCAACTGGCAAATCATATCTGCCAAAGAATTGCCAATTTTATTCGCTGCGAAATTACACATAAGACACCGGAACAAGTTCTCTACAGTCTGCGCAATGCTGTGGATGAAAGGCTGACAATAGCTAAATTTGAGGCCAACCATCAAAAAAAACTGAACAAACACACGCTTCAATTTCATGACGAATTTATCAGCGATCTAAACCGCGTTGAAAACCTCCTGATCTTCCATCGAGTTTTGCTACAGCCAGCCTCAACAATACAGCAATGCCGCATTGTTGATTTTCTCGAGACAGAAACAACTGGGCACATTTCTAGCAAAGGCACCCAAGTAGCCTCTGTATTTTTCGGCGAACCAATTGCAGTAAGTAGTTACTTGAAACACTATAGAGAGAACAAACACTCGGCAATTAGCGATCTAAAGGTCTCAATTCACGACCAATTGCAATTAGCCCTGGACAATTCTCAAAGAGCAAATGATTCTCTCCAATCGCGCTCACAAACGTGATCTTGCGGATGAGAAGCGACAGACTCCTGCCCCTCGACTAATTGACAAATATCTAAAGCAATATCGGCAGCAGAATTAGGTCGCCCAAGTTTTCTAGCGTTACTGCGCATAGTCTCGAGGCGCCCATCATCTTGCCAAAGCTGCTCAATTTTATATGCCAGCACAGGGAGATTATTGCAACGAATAGCTACCCCTTCCTCTATTAGATGGTCAGCATTGCGCTCTTCTTGTCCGGGAATAGGCTTGATGATTACAGCGACCAGGCCCTTAGCCAAAGCCTCTGATGAAGTGAGACCCCCTGGCTTGCCTATAATCAAATCGGAGGCCACCATGTACTCATCCATTTCAGAAGTAAAGCCAATGCTATGAATCACGTGACGACTATTTTGCGCATGAGAGAGTCTCTCCGAAGCAAAGCGAACTTTCTCTAGAAGGGGCGCATTGGCACCGCAAGCAACCACGATACTGACTGGTTGATGAAGCTTCCCAAGTTGGTCAAGAATTTGCTCAACTGGACCCATACCTAAACCGCCAACAGAAACAAATATAGTCGGCAAGTCAGGCGCGAGCTTGTGCTTGAGACGCATTGGCCGCTGCTCTTTTACCCGGGCAAAAATTGGATCAATAGGAATACCAGAAGTAACTATGCGGCTGCGTTCAAAGCCAAGCTCAACTAGATGCTCTTTGGTTTCGTCGATAGCTACATAATATCGAGAATAGTGGTGGCACAACCAAACTGCGTGCAAATCAAAGTCAGTTATGACAATAGCATGGTGGCAGGAAATCTCTTTGCGACAGAGCAACCATGACACCATATCAGCTGGTAGTGAATGAGTACAAACAATAGCATCAGGTTTGAAATCTTTGAGCAAGCGCGCCAGCTTAGCAATATTCAAACGCTCAAAAGCCATACCATAGTGCAGCTTATCCCAGTCTCTATCGGCATAGTCGTAAGCCATTCCCAGCAAATCTGGAGCATTAGCAACCAAATCGACATAGGTCTGTTGATAGACCTTGCGAAAAGCGGCATTGGCAAAACTCAAAGAGTCTTCATGCCTGACAAAAACATCAGCATAATGTTGTTTAAAAGCAGCTTCTATTGCTTGAGCAGCGCGAACATGACCTGTACCAATCGAAGTTGATAAGATCAATACCCGCATCTATTTTCACTTGGCCTTTTCAGCAACAGCTCCTGCAGTGGCATGCTTCTTGCGGTGGTGCACCGTCGAAACCACTTCGACAGAGCAAGGGGCGTGATTTACCACGGCGCGCGAGACACTTCCCAGCATATTATGGGGGCAGACATCTCTAGAGTGCACGCCAATCATAATTTTATCGGCAGACCACTCAACAGCAGCTGTAACTATTTCAGCCCATGGTGCACCGTCACGCACTTCATAATGAACTGAAGCACCGGCAATAGATTCTTCAAGCTTATGACGCATGGCTTCGCAATGATGTCGCGCTGCAGCTTTACGCTTGGCATAAATTTCAGCCGCGGTATGCGCATATTCAGAAATTGACAGGTCTGCGTAAGAAACGCATGAGGGCTCAAGTACAGTGAGAATTTTAAAGTTGGTATCGGCCGGCCATTTTCGACTAATTACTGAACGAATTAGCTCACTAGATGAAGGTGAGTCGTCAACTGCAATAATGATCTTCATCGCATAACCTCAAATGTACCGTACTAAAAATGGTTTAAGTAACCACCGCTGCTATTAATTTAAACCTTTTTCAGCGCCAAGGTATCACCCCATAGACTGAATAGAGCGGCACTAGTCGTAACCCCCAAGGTTTACTTGTTTTGAGGTTTTGATTTGAGGCTCTGTTCTAAATCCTTGAGCCACTGCTCATTCCATCCCGTAAAGGCCGTACAGCGATGGCGCAGGAGGAAATTGAGCTGTCGTTGAATGTTGTATTGCACTTCTTTGGTCAAGTGAAGGCGCAACTGCTTGTCGCTAACCCGCTCAGGTGGATAATCGAAATGAATTGGCTTGCCAACCACTATCAATATTTTAATAGGCAGAGGTAATGAGCTAGTGGTTAAAGGAAACCAGGGAAAGCCTGGTGTCAAAGGGAAATAAGGCATGCCAAGAAAACGGGCCAGACCCTCTAGCCGCCCCAAAATAGGATAAATTTCGTCGGCCCCCACCACTGTTATGGGAACAACTGGTGAGCTGGTGGCAATGGCCGCTTTAATAAAACCAGGATCAAAGTCAATTAGACGATAGCGCTGTTTGAATAGCTTGCCCGTGCCCCGAGGGCCTTCAGGATAAAAGAAAACCAGCTCATCATTTTCAAGTAGCTGCTTTGCTACAGCATACCGAGCTGGAACTCCACCCATGCCGGTAATCATATCTTTAATAATTGGAAGCTTAAGCAAACCATCTAGTGCCAGGCAACGTATGCGGCGGGGATGGGGATGAAGGTTATAGTTGGCACAATTGGTCATGTAGGCATCAATAGGCAGGCCGCCTGAATGATTGCCAACTAGAACAGCACGACCAGTGGCGGGAATGTTTTCAATACCGACAACTTTAACGTGATAATAGTCGTCATAGAAGAAACGGAAGAAAGCCTCCCAATGGGCAAAACTGTCAAGATTAAAGCCAAATTGATCCGGCGGTTGATTCTCGTATTGAGAAGCAAACTCGGGCCGCAATTTAGTCAGCTTGAAAATCGAGTCTTTTAGCATCTGCCTCTTTGGACGACAGGTCAATTGTAACGCCTATAGTCTCAGGCTTGCACATTCAGTAAAAAATTGCATCCTGCCCGCTGTTGATCATTACAAATATCCTCATTAATACCAGATCAACCTGGGGAGGAACTATATGCCAGCAAACTAGTCCTCTAGGAGGGAGAAAAGCCTTGCCGCTCCTTGATATTGTGACAATCAACTGTTAGCCCTTATATTCAACCCTCTATTCAACAAGTGGATCAATCGAAATGAAAAACGCTATGGCCGAGCTTGTCTCGACAAAAGAAGCTCCAATACTTTCTATTATTGTCGACCTAGGAATCGTTAAGCGCGACAATGAAGCCAAACTGAAACACCTTATGGGCGAAGCAACCAAATTGATTCCTAGTGACGTTTCAACCGCTGATCGCGAAGTACTATTGAAACGCCTTGAGCTAATTTTCTCTGGACTAGAATCAGAAACACACAATGCCAGCGTGGCAATCTTCATCGCCAAAGATTTCGCTAAAGTTGTACCTCTAAACTATAGAGCTAGCGAAAGAATTGTATTGGGCGATATCGCCGCCAGCGAAGTAGCCTACTCTGCCGCTAGCTGTCCGCGTTTTCACATTCTAGTCAGCGGCGGCAATCACGTTCGTCTCTTCGAGGCAGCCGCCGATCAAATTGTTGAAATCAAAGAAAACGAGCAACTGACTCATGTCGGCCACTTGTTGAAATCGCATGACCACTCGAACCAGGGCGACGAGCATAAGATTCATGCCGCGGTTGCTGAACTGTGCAAAGGCGTAAATTGGCCAATAGTACTAATTGGCACAACTCACTTCGGCGACATTTCTGCTCTATCAGAATATGTTATGGCTTCAATTGAAGGAAACTATGAACACGCCAGCACTGCCGAAGTTCTAAAAGTTGCCAAAGAGCAAGTAGAAAAATACAAAGCTGAGAAAGCAACCAAAGAAGTAGCCGAGCTAGAAAAGCTTGGTCATGAGAAGCGCCTCGGTTCTGGCCTTGATGAAATTACACAACTAATCAAAGCGGGAAGAGTAGAAAAGCTCTACCTCGAAGAATCAGAAGCACTGGCAATGCAAGATGGAAAAGAAAATCAAATGACCGTAAATGATCAGTTGATAGCTCTGACCTTCCAATTCAATGGCGAAGTAGTATTTCTACCAGCAAACAGCTTGGCAAAGTACGAAGGAATGGCAGCAGCTTTGCGCTACTAAGACAAAAGCGCTAAATGCTCAATAAGTAAAAAAGACTCAGTAATTAGGCTCAACAGCCAACTTACTGAGTCTTTTTATCACTGTGCGAATTGACAATCAAAACAGAACACTGGGCTTGCGAAGAAACAGAGCGGGCAACGCTGCCGAGGGTAAATTTATTACTACCTCTATGACCATGAGAGCCAATTACCACGATCTCCGCAGGCCAAGAAGAAGCATACTCGACAATCGAATCGACAACAAAACCATCTAAAATTTCTTCCGAAACCGAAGCCTCCGGAAACAGTTGACGAAGTCTTTCAGCAGCTTGGTGGACGGCCTTTCGTCCTTGCTCCCGGGCCTTATCTTTTATCTCATCGAGCATAGGCGAGGGAAGAAAACTCATATGGCTTCCAACCAATAGTGAATCGACAACATGCACTACAGTAAAGTGCTCAGATTCAGTCCAGCGGTGGCGACCAACAAAATCAACAACGTCTGAAGCGAAGGCGCTCTGATCTATTGCAATCAAGATATTCACGTTGACCTCCTAATCGGCCTGTCTAACAATTTAATGCCAATGAATCAGCTCACAATCCGCTTCTAGCTTATCTCTAAAATCAGGATGAGCTATTGCAATCAGTGCCTGCATTCTCTCTTTTAGAGTCTTGCCGTAGAGCTGGGCGATACCAAATTCGGTGACCACATAGTGCACGTCAGCCCGCGATGTAACAACACCGCTGCCAATGGCTAAATTGGCAACGATTCGAGAAACGGTACCGTGCTTTGCCGTAGACGGCAGGGCAATGATAGCTTTACCATTCTTGGCCCGGGCGGCCCCTCTAATAAAATCAACCTGACCTCCAACCCCGCTATACAAATAATCTCCAATTGAATCAGCAGCAACTTGGCCAGTGACATCTATTTGCAGGGCCGAGTTTATGGCAGTCATTTTATGGTTCTGGGAAATGACAAAAGGGTCGTTTATGTAGTCACTGGTCTGGAACTCAAAGAGCGGATTATCATTAACAAAGTCATAGAGGCGACGACTGCCAATGACAAAACTCACTGCGATTTTGCCCGGTAGAACTGTCTTAGCGTCATTAGTGACAATGCCTTTTTCAATTAAGTCGATGACGCCATCTGAAAGCATTTCACTGTGAATGCCGAGATCTCGCTTATCACCAAGCTGCAACAATATGGCATTTGGAATTGAACCAATCCCGAGCTGCAGGGTAGCTCCATCTTCAATGAGAGAGGCGACATTGCGACCAATCGCTTCTTCAACCGACGTTGGAGCATCAGCCAATAACTCAGGCAATTCCCGATCACATTCAACCACATAGTCAAATTTATCCACATGAACAAAGGCACGGCCCAGGGTACGCGGCATCTGCTTATTGACTTCAGCAATGACTATACGTGCCTTGCGTCGAGCGGCGATGGTGCAGTCTACCGACACACCATAGCTACAATAGCCATGGGCATCCGGTGGCGAAACCTGAATCATACAGACATCAACAGGTACAATATCGCGCTCAAACAGAGCTGGTATCTCACTTAAGAAAACCGGCATATAGTCGGCTCTTCCTTCGTTCACTGACTTGCGAACATTTTCACCGATGAAGAGTGCATGCACGCGAAAAGACTCTCCAAACTCTTTGCGGGCGTATTCAGCTCGCCCCATAGTCAGCAAATGCAAAATAGTAACGTCCCGCAAATGCGGTGCCCGAGCCAACATTCCCTCAATCAAACTAGCTGGGGCCGCGGCATTAGAGTGAATATAGACAGCATCGCCAGAAGTAAGTTTTTGAGCAGCTTCAGATGCAGTGACAATCTTTCGCTGGTATCGCTCCTGCCAGCTGCCAGCAGAAGACGCTGAAGAAAAATTAGGAGAAGGAGTTGAAGATGTCAATTCAATTTCATCCGTGCTCATTCAACTCTCCTAGTCATTCTAATTTGCACTCGAGGCCTCACGGGCAGAATCTATATCACTTATGATTGACCTGGACCATATGTGTAGCACAAGTATTGCAGGGATCGTAAGCTCGCACGAGAGTTTCTAGTTTAGCTTGTATAGCATCTGTCTGCTCTTCTTTAAGACCAGCAACCAGCTGACGAATATCACTTTCAATACGAGCGGTATTCTGGGCAGATGGTGTGATCATATCAGCAGCGATTACTTTACCCGAATCATCCAATTCATAATAGTGGTAGAGCGTACCGCGCGGACATTCTACTGCGCCGGTCTTAGCACCTGCTTTCTTTTCAAGAGTGGCTGTCTGGTGGATGAATTTACTATTGCTGTCACCAGGGTTGCTGGCCAAAAGAGCCTCGATCACAACTTTAGCCCGATCAATTGCCTCAACCAGTTCAATGGCCTGGGCCAGGTTGTTCAAAATAGTATTGTGGTCTTTGCTTGCCAACGGGCTCTTTTCATATAGAGCCAAGGCTGTCGGGCGCAGGCGCTCGGCAAACATGTAAAGACGAGCCAGAGCACCGACCATAAAAGGCTGCCCTTCAAAAGTAGACTGCTTGGCATGACTATAGCGCACTACTTTTTCATTTAAGTAATGACGATACTCATCGACATTGGCTTGAAAATTAGTGCTTGTCTTTATCACTTCACCAAAATAGCCATAACCATCTTGAGCCGGAATCAAGGCAGAATAGACCGGTGCAGCTCCCTGACCAAACGATACATCCAAGCCTGCCAAGAGACTATGTAAGCGCATGGCGTTCTCTTGATTTTCGTCTAGCAATTTATGCATTTCCAGCAATTGCTCTTTGTCTGGGTAGCTCGACAAGCCCCCAACGTGCAAATTAACAGGGTGAAATGGACGGCCACCAACAATAGTTTGAATGGTTGAACCGAGAGAACGCAGCTGCTTCCATATTTCAAATTCTGCCGGATGTTGGCCAGCTAGAGTCATTAAGTCGCCAACATTCAAGAAGTCAGGTAGGGCCAAAGCGCAAATGTGAGTGGCGTGAGACTCAATAATCATGCCTAAATGCATTAATTCGCGGTGCAACAGATCACGTTGATCAGGTACAAAGCCGAATATTCCTTCGATAGACTTGAGAGCCGCCACCACGTGACCGGTAGAGCAGATAGCACACACCCGCGAGGTAATGTGGGCGATTTCATCAAATTTATGACCAAGTACAATACGTTCGAAGAAGCGGGCTCCTTCAAAGACATTCAACTGCACATCGGCGATGACACCATCTTCAAAATTGACAGTGACAGCAGCGTGACCTTCTACGCGACAAATCTCAGTTATCTCAATTGATTTGCGCTCAATATCCATTATTATTCAACTCCGAACCTTTCAACTCTCACTTTAGTTTGCTTTCGTTTGGTTTAGTTTGCTTTCTTATTCATGCGCTCAAAGAGATGTTCGGGAGCACCGAACGCTTTTAAGCGACTATAGACTTCGTCCACGTCATAGCCTTTCTCTGTAAGGATGATTTTCATTGCTTCAATCTGTGGCTCATCGCACACTCCCCAACAGCCATAACAAGCAGCGCCGACGCTAGGACAGAGTGCTCCACATCCAGCAGCAGTGATTGGCCCCAGGCATGGTGCATTTTTCTCAATCAAAACACAGGGGTTTTCTTTCATCTTGCATTCAAGACAGACCGGTTTGCTGGTTATGTACGGCAACTGTTCGCGCAGCAAGCTTGCTGTCACAGCAAGAAACTGAGTCGCATTGATTGGGCAGCCAGGCAAAGAAACATCAACTTTGACATAGTGCTCAAGTGGCTGAGCCGGTAAAACTGACATGGTTGAATCATTGCCATATACCGCCTGCATCATCGACTTGGCACTGCATTGTTGGCAAGAAGCCTTTTGCAAGCAGCCAGTAGTAGCACAGTTGCCCACTGCCACTAGCCAGCGCGAATTGGCACGTATCTTAGTGAGCTTCTCTAAATCGTGATTTTGACTGACGCTACCTTCGACAAAGGTAATATCGACCGGGCCGTCTTCGTTTCTACTTTGAGCAAAAGGAAAACTCTTGATGCGCACATAAGGCAAGAGATGATCAAGATTTTCTAGTATCACAAGCAGTTCGCCAGCACAACCAGTCAATCCCTCAACCGATATAGTCGGTAGTACTTTAGCAACGCTCATATCTGAATTTTCTCGCGCGGATATTCTATAACTTCGTGCATGTTAGCCAGCTCGGTTAGCTGAAAAACTGGACCTTCCTGACAGGCAAATTTTCCACCGATATAGCAATGGCCACATTTACCAATGCCGCACTTCATATGACGCTCTAAGGAGAGCCATATATTTTCATCAGCAATGCCTAAGCGCCGTAAGCGCTCAACAGCAAATCGATACATCACAGGTGGGCCACAAATTGCTACTTGCATATCAGTAGAAAGCTCAGCCAAATCAAGCAAGTCAGTGACTCGCCCTGCTTCAATTTCTAAATTGGCAATGTGGCAAACAGTAACGTCTTCAGCCGCCAAAAACAATTCAAGCTTTTGACTATGACGCAACGCTATCAACTCATCAGCAAAGAGAATCTCATCGCTATGCTTCATGCCATAAATTAGCGTCAAGCGACCATAGTCTCGACGATGCTCAATCAAATACTGCCAGACAGAGCGCAGAGGAGCGACACCAAGGCCTCCAGCAATCATGCAGACGTTTTTACCTTTGTACAGATCAACGGGAAAGCCATGGCCGTATGGACCACGCAATCCGACCCAATCACCGGGCTTTAAATTAAATAGAGCCTTGGTCACTCTTCCGGCCTTGCGAATAAGCAATTGCAGGGTTTCACCGACACTGCCAGAGCAGACAGAAATTGGGCTCTCACCGGCTCCGGGTATCCAGATCTCAACAAACTGACCGGGCAAGCAAGAACGAAAAATCGGATCGATCTGCTCAAATTCGAACAAAAAGTTATCGTAGGCCATCTCAGTTATTTTACTTAGAATAGCCCGGGTAGGGAGGTAGGGCGTACAAGCTCTACTAGCACTATTATTTTGGACACAGCTATCGGGTCTGCAATTAGACTGTGAATTATTCTCAGGCATCAGCTCCCTCACTAGTTTTAGCCGCAGAAGATACTTGCAATGCTTTGACCACAGCCACTATATCGTCAATACCTGAGGGACAAGAAACAGTGCAACGGCCACAGCCAACACAGGTCTTATCGGCATAGGCGTCATCAAAACCATGTAATTTATGGCGGTACCAAAATTTCAAACGATCCACAGGTGTGGGGCGGAAATTAAAGTCACCATTAACCTTGGCAAAACCGGTGAACTGACAGCTATCCCATTCTCTCTTGCGCGAGCCGGAATCATTGTTGAGGCTGGCAATGTCAACTAAATCAAAGCAATAGCAAGTGGGGCAAACAGGGGTACAACTGCCGCAACTAAGACAGCGCTCGCCCAGTTCATCCCATAATTTATTGTCCCACTCCCCTTCCATGGTCACTTTCAAATTGCTTGAATTAAAACCATTGGTGAAAGCTGCAGAGCGCGTTTCCCAGAAATGATGGTTACGCTCATGATCTTTGTCTGTCGCCCCGGCAAGAATTGGCTGAGCTAAGGCAATAAACTGGTCACCGGCCGGCGTCAAAGCCTCAATAAAATAGTCACTGTCAATATCAGTAAGAAAAATGTCATAGCCTGACTTGGCACAGTCGCTACCCATTGATTGACAAAAGCAATGCTTATCGGGCATGCAAGAGTGGCCAATGACAAAGCTAGCTTCGCGCTGCCTCATATAATGGCTATCAGCGTGCCCCGACGAAAATATCTTGTCCATGATGCCCAGACCCGCCAGGTCGCAGGGATGGACACCAAATATTACCTTGAACTCAAGCTCAGGCTCATTCTCATAAATGCCATCTTTATCGTACGTTATTAGTGTTTCGCTAGGCGGATAGAAAAATTTCTTCGGCGGCAGAATAGTGCGAATAGCATCAAAGGCAATTTGCTTCGCCGAGGTAACGGCCCGAAAGGCAAAAGACTGCTCTGAAACTTTCACCGCCGCATATACTGTGCCCATTTGCGCCAAAAGGGTAAAAAATTGGTCAAAATCAGATTTAGGAAGGGTGAAACTTTTCTGCACGTTTTTCTCACTACTAACACTCAAAGGCGTCTCTTAATTACACCCGATTTGAGTTTTTGCAACATCAACCGATCGGTTTAACTTTCGAGGGATGCTACTTTTGCCCCTACCTTTTGGCTAAGCCAACTATTCCACTCAGTCAAACCCGTTTTATCTTTAGATGAAACAACGAATGTTTCTACGTCTTCATTGAGAACCCGAATATTGTCGATAGCGCGCTCAATGTCAAAATCGACATAGGGTAAGAGATCGCACTTGGTGAATACCACAGCATCACAGCTACGGAAAATTACTGGATACTTAATGGGCTTGTCGTCCCCTTCAGTGACAGAAAGCAAAACAACTCTCTTGTGCTCACCGAGCTTGAAGTCGGCGGGGCAGACCAGGTTTCCAACATTTTCAATTAACAGTAGCTCGACCCCTGCTAAAGGCTCTGTGTGCAAGAAGCGCGCCACCATCTGGGCATCGAGGTGACAACTGCGACCGGTGCAAATCTGAAAGACCGAGGCGCCCACCCGGCGCAACCTTTCGGCATCGAGGTTACCGACCATGTCCCCTTCCAGCACGAAGATATTATGCTTTGGCGCCAGGGTGGCCACGGTGCACTCGAGTAGGCTAGTCTTGCCAGCCCCAGGGGCACTCATGATATTGACAGCAGTAAGATTGAGTTCGTCGAAGTGCTCTCTGTTATGTTCCGCCAGGTCGTCATTACCGGCAAGAATTCGCTCAAGCATGTGTTCGTCAGAAGAATCGTGCATTTTTACAGTTCACCAAATAGTTCTATTTATCGCAAAGTAATACCGATTACATCTAGTTCTTCCCCAGTTATTAGTTGGCCAACACCATTGCCACATTGAGGACAACGAAATGACGAAGCCATATCAGGGTTGTACGTGCGAGAGCATCCTCTACAGGTTGCTCTGGCGGCTATTACTTCGGCCTCTAGCAAACAATTAGAGCAGCCAGCGTACATTGGCCGAATATTGTCGAAGGCAAATTTAAGTGAATCAATATCGATGTTGCGAAACTGACCAATGATTACATGAATAGCAGTAACCGTATCGGTGTGAGCAGTGCTGGCAAGCTTCTTACTGGCAATCCGAAGAATTGACTGAGCCACCGACGCCTCATGCATTTTTTGTTACTTCCAAAGTAGAAACAACTAAGCGCGAAAGACTATTAGCTATAGAAGGGAGGCACTTCTCCAAAGTTGGTGAAAGCTGCGCGGCCCAATCTACATCACTAACCTCAACACCAAAAAGAATAATTTGCTTCGGTAAAGCGATTCTTCCGTTGGTCAGAATCAATTCATCAACTAAGGAAAGACCATGGCTAGATGGACACTTCAACGGAGCGGCCCAACTTCCGCTAGCCATTACACTCAAATCAGTAATAGAAATATTGCCAGCCACAGTACCACTTTTAGTAGCGTCAACAATAACTGCGGAGTAGTGGCCAGCGAGGCAGTCACCCAGCAAATTTGTAAAGGTACCAAGATCGAAGCGGCAGACCCGAGCTAGGATATCTGGAGCTAGGGCATCACAGACCCGCTGGGCAATACCATCATCGCCTCTCAAAGAATTGCCAATAGTTACCAATGCTAGACCGCCAGACTCGGCCGCCGCAGAATGCATACAAACTCTGTTGCTGGATGATTTCACGCGCTTGGGTGCTGGCCTACTTTGCATAATTTTGACTCTCTTGACAGTACTTAATCCTGTCACAAAACCAAAGCTGGCGAATCATCCCTTTGGATAGTCTTAGGCAAATTGGCTACAGATAAGAAAACCTGCGGCTCATCCAGCCAGCGGGCAGAGAATGAGATTCTTTCGGTGTATACAAAAAAATTGTGCCAAAATCTCTTGGCCGGGCTCGATGCGAGCTTCCGTTATTAGATACGAGGGCAAATCCACGTCATCTACTTTAATCAAGTATCCACCCGGAACCGCTTCAATAACGCTACAGACAAGTTCCTGGTTTGGCCGCAAACGTCTCCAGGTGGCGCCATTTCCGCTCCCCGGTCCACTTCCGCTTCCACCGCCAACTCCCGAACCTCCAGCAGCAGCTCTAAGCTGTTGATATTGCAAAATGGAAGAAACACTCTTGCGCTTTGGCCCTAGCATGATAACGAGCTCCAGATAGCGACGTGCACTATCAACTCTTATACCCAGCCAAACTAAACTAGTCTACAGGCGCAACCTGCTGCGCTGGCTTCACTTCCAGTAAAAAGAATAATCCACCAAAATGAACTTAGCGCAAGTCGGAGGATCTAACATCAATCAAAAGAGTGATGATACATCGCTCTAGTGGTTTGACAAGCTCGCGAAACCACCAGGTCGATACAGAAGAAGCTACTTCTGTGCTATTTTCTACAACTAGAAAGAGGAATTACTACTCTGGTACGCCTATTGATGGCACCCCAAAGACTGGTCTAACCGTGCAAGAAAAGAGCAAGAAAGACAACAAAAAAGAAATTCCGCCTTATGAAAACCTTCTTCGGCTTGGCTTAATAGCTTTCTGGCTCAGCCTAATTTTCACCGGTCTGTTTGGCTTTGCCCAGGTAGAAAAAATTCCATACAGCCGCTTTCTTACAGAACTGAACAATAACAAACTCTCCGAGATTTACGTATCACCGGAAGAAATTAAAGGCACTTTAAAAACAGCAGACAACAAGGTCAAGACCTTTCGCACAGTACGTATTGATGATCCACAACTTGCTGCAAAATTGGCACAACACTCAGAAGTATTCCAAGGGGTACCGGAAGATCTTGTCTGGAAATCTCTGGCACAATGGTGTATTCCGATTATCATCCTCTTTGGCATAAGCTCACTGATTGCCCAAAAGATTGCTAATAGCGATTCGGGCATTCCCGGTCTAGGCATGCGCAATATTGTCAAAAGTGGCGCGAAAACCTATATGGAAAACGATGTCAAAACAACATTTAAAGACGTCGCTGGAGTTGATGAAGCAAAAGACGATCTACAGGAAGTAATTGGTTTTCTCAAAGAACCCGAGCGCTACAACCGCCTTGGCGGCCACCTGCCAAAGGGAATATTATTGGTCGGGCCGCCGGGAACTGGCAAAACTTTGCTGGCCAAAGCTGTGGCTGGCGAAGCAGCCGTGCCATTCTTCTCTATTAGTGGCTCTGAATTTGTTGAAATGTTTGTTGGGGTTGGAGCAGCTCGCGTGCGCGATCTATTTACTCAAGCGCAAAGCAGCGCCCCATGCATTATCTTCATTGATGAGCTAGATGCCTTGGGCCGCTCAAGAGGGCTTAACCCCATGGGTGGCCATGACGAAAAAGAACAGACGCTAAATCAATTGTTGGTCGAAATGGATGGCTTTGACCCACGCCAGGGCGTAATTCTTTTAGCAGCAACTAACAGACCGGAAATTCTCGACCAAGCACTCTTGCGTGCTGGCCGTTTTGATCGTCACATCGTGGTTGATCGCCCTGACAAACTTGGCCGAGAGCAAATCCTCGCTGTACACCTGCGCAAAGTGACTTGCATCCAGGCCGATGTGGTGGAGCCAATGGCGGCAGCTACCACCGGCTTCACTGGCGCCGATCTAGCAAATCTAGTTAACGAAGCAGTTCTGGGCGCTACCAAACGTGGTGCGCTGACAACCGAACTTTGCGATTTCAATACAGCGCTCGAGCGCATCATAGCCGGGCCCGAGAAGAAGAACAGACTGCTAGCAGCCAAAGATCGAGAGATTGTGGCCCATCACGAAATTGGCCATGCTCTAGTTTCTCTAGCCTTGCCGGGCAGCGATCCAATTCAGAAAGTGTCCATCATTCCTCGAGGAGTTGGCGCTCTCGGCTACACCATGCAACGTCCTACAGAAGACCGTTTTCTCATGTCCAGAAGCGAATTAGAAAACAAACTAGCGGTACTATTAGGCGGCCGAGCAGCCGAGATGCTTACCTTCGAAGACATTTCGACGGGAGCCGCTGACGACTTAGCGAAAGCGACAGAGATTGCTCGCAGTATGGTGACACGCTATGGCATGAACAAATCACTTGGACCCGTTACCTACGAAGGCGAAACCCAGGCCTTTCTAAACGGCTACAAGCCATCCGACATGGATGGTAGAAAGTTTAGCGAAGAAACCGCCCGTGAAATCGACTGCGCCATACGAGAATTAGTCAATGCCGCCCTACAAAAGGCACTTGCAATATTAACCGAGCGTAGAGCAAACCTGGAAGCAGCAGCAAATCTGCTGCTAAACAAAGAGAACCTGACTCAACAAGAACTCATGGCGGTGGCAGGGCCTGCACTCGAACAGAGCGTTAACTAGTAGAGCCAATCGCACTATTCGGTTGCTTGCTGACCGGCCAGAGCAGTGATACCAGCAGAAATTAGCCTAGCGGGGAAAATTCTTTTCAAATACAGGGCTCTTTTGGGAATATAGGCAGTCAAAGCAATTACAAATATTAGGTAGGCCTCCAAAGCAAAACCCGGTGAGCCTGTGGCAAAAACAGCAAGAAGCAACAAAATTCTACTCTGCGTCTCCAACACCGGCGGAGGACATCGCAGTGCAGCAACAGCAATTGAAAATGCCATACACGAACTGCTCAGCGCTAAATCAGCAACAGCAGACAACGTGGTTTATGAAGTCATAATTGTCGATGTCGTTGAGAACAGCAGTCCGCTGCATAGTGTATTTGTCGCTATCTACAACCTGCTATTGCGCTATGATCAAGGCTGGATGAAGTACTACTTCGCTCTAATTGAAAC
>JAUPUU010000299.1 GCA_030917395.1 Cyanobacteriota bacterium erpe_2018_sw_21hr_WHONDRS-SW48-000092_B_bin.40 | reverse complement strand
GCAATCTTAGCATCACGCAAAATGGTCTCTGGATTCAAATCTTCCATATTGAAATTGGCGCAGCCAACTGAAACTGTCACTTTTGGACCTTTACGACCATTCTCATGACCAAAGCTGGCGAACTCCATCTCCGAGCGCACTTTCTCGCCAAGTACTCGTGTACCTGCTAAGTCAGTATTGGGCAAAACAACGGCGAACTGATCTCCACCATAGCGAGCGATTAAATCGCTTGACCGTGTAATCTGCAGAAGCTTATTGGCAACAGTGTTGAGAACAGAATCGCCGATCTCATAGCCATGCTCTTCGTTGACCTTGGCAAAATTATCGACATCAATGATGGCCATACCAACAGGCAGACGCTGGCGGAAGGAGAAGAGCAACTGCTGTTGCAGGAATCCAACCAAAAATTCAAGATTGTATAGACCTGTCAGTGAGTCTATAGCAGCTCTATAAGCTTCACGAGAATGCAATTCTTCAATTTCTTGCTTGGCAAGCAGAAGTTGAATCACCGGTTTAAGCTCTTGCTTCAAAACCCCCATGAACGCTCTAGCACCAGCGCTAAAAGCATTTTTCTCAGCACTGGCAAAGACCAAAGCACCCATACCTTGTTTCTCAGAGGCCACAGTCAAAATTTCGACACTGGCCAGGCTTCTTGCTGCCGTGACATTGTCTTGCAGCAGCTCGCCACGAAGCTCAACCTTAAGATCGGCAGGCAGTTTAAGCTGCTTGAGCAAGCTGGTCATCATTGGGTCATAGGCATCTTGTGAAACATTGTCTTTCACTTGAATAGCCGCCCAAGGGGAATTAACATCAGCGATAACAATACCCATCAAATCTGGTTGGAATATTTCGCTGATGAAAGTGAAATAAGCCTCTAAGAATTGACTGCGTGGCTCCACCAGAGCAGTGAGAGTACGAGCAGTGCGATTGACAGCCCGCTCTAAAATCAAATCGTTGAGCAGACTCGAATAGCTTTCCACCAAATTATTCGATGAAAATCCTTCAGAAGGAACCAACACGCCGCGACCCATAGACTTTTCCCAACCGGAAAGACGGGCATTTTCAGCCAGATCACGAATCATCCGAGCGACCTTGGCGGGCTCCTTGAGATCCTCTTCACCCACAACAATGTCAGGACGCGCAGCCTTGATCCAAAAATCGTCGGTAGCTGTTTCACCACTAAAGAAAAGTACTACCGGTAGCTGACTGACAAGCTCACTCGATTTAATCAAGCTCGCCAATTGATAACCACTGAGGTCGCTTACCTTGGTGGCGGCGACGACAATATCTGCACCATCGCTGGCTAATTCGTCTAAAGCATCAAAACCACCGCCGCAAAAAACGATGGATAACCCTTCATCCTTAAGCGCCTGCCTCAGTTTAGGGCTTGAGCTTCTTGAATCCTCTACATAGAGTACCTTGATATCCGCCACGATTTGTTTCCTACCCACAGTGAATTCTAGTTACCCAATACTCTATCGCACTCTAGCTAACTCTGGCGCATCATTGAGATGCTTTAGGCTTCAAGAGGCACTTTCGGGTGCTATGATCAGCAATTACGGTATAAATGGAAACTTGACCAAATTATCAGGTGAACAATGTTGACAGCTACGACACTGAAAGACTTGCCATTAGGATTTCGACTGACCGAAGATCAGCAGTTAATCAAAGAAACAGTAAGAGAATTAGCCCAAGCGGAATTCGCTCCGAGAGCTGCTGAAGTAGATCGCAATCATCGCTTTCCCCGAGAGAACTGGGATCTTTTAGCACAATCGGATCTTTGCGGCCTACCATTTCCTGAAGAATATGGCGGTGCTGGTATGGACCACGTTTCCTACAGTACTGTCGTGGAAGAATTAGGCAGCGCCTGTGCCACCACTTCGGTACTCTACTCCGCTCACGTCTCATTGTGCGCCACACCAATCTACATTTTCGGCACTGAAGAGCAGAAAAAGCGCTTTTTACCGCCCATGTGCCAAGGCAAAAAACTCGGTGCCTTTGCTCTTTCTGAACCAGACTCTGGCTCAGACTCAGCTGCAGCCAAATGCATGGCCATTCGCAAAGGCGACCAGTTTATTCTGAATGGATCAAAAAACTGGATTACAAACGGAGTAGAAGCCGACTACTACTTAGTGATTGCCCAAACGGACCAAGCACTGAAACACAAAGGCCTGGTAGCTCTAATTGTAGAAAAAGGTTCACCTGGTTTCACCTTTGGCAAGCTCGAAGACAAGCTAGGCATCAAAGGCTCATCGACCTGCCAAATTAATTTTGAAGATACTCCAGTACCTGTGGCCAATATGCTAGGCGGCGAAAGCGACGGCTTTAAGGTCTCAATGGTCACTCTCGATGGTGGCAGAATTGGTATCGCCTCCCAAGCAGTCGGCATTGCGCAAGGAGCCTGGGATCACGCTTTCAAATACAGCAAAGAGCGGGTTGCTTTCAACAAAACAATTAACCAGTTTCAAGCTATTCAATTTATGTTTGCTGAAATGCAAACCGAAATTGACGCTGCTCGCCTGCTAACTTACAACGCTTGCGTCGCTCAAGACCGCGGTGATAAATTCACCAAACTTGCAGCCCAAGCTAAGCTATTTGCCTCTGAAGTGGCAATGAGAAGTACTGTAAAATGTGTACAAATTTTCGGCGGGTACGGTTTCGTTACCGACTACCCAGTGGAACGTTATATGCGTGACGCCAAAATCACCGAAATTTATGAAGGCACATCAGAAATTCAACGCCTGGTCATCGCTCAAAACGTATTGAAAGGACTATAAATCATGTCGTGGCAACCACCTCCCGCTCCAAATCCAAACCAAGGGGGCGGAAACAACCAAAACCAGGGTAATTCCGGCGGCCCTATCGGTAAAAACTTCAAAGAGATCAGCTACTACGAACTCTTACAAGTAGACAGAGATGCCCACCCGACGATTATTCGCTATGCCTATAGATTCCTAGCGGCGATGTACCACCCCGACAACGGTGAGTCTGGCGACGCTGAGAAATTCCGCATTATCACAGAAGCCTGGCGTACTCTCTCTGATGAGGGCAAACGGGCAGCCTACGATATGTCCCTCGGCGCCAAAGAAGTTAAAGCTGCGGCTCCTTCAGCTCAAGGCGGCGGTCCGAGTGGCGCTCCTTCGCAATTCGGTAAAGACTCACTACCGAAGATTCCCAAAACTGGTCTTTCCTGGAACGAGATCGAGCTGCGCTTAGCCATCCTGCAAATCTTGCTTGGTCAGCGCAAGAAACGTCCACAAACAGGCGGCGCCACCGCCAAGATGATGATGGATATTCTGTCGATTGATAACGTAGCCGAAATGGAGTTTGCCCTCTGGTATTTACGTGAAACCAATTTGATCGAAATGGGCGACCGCATGTTCATGATTTCATGGCGCGGCGTTGACTATATCGTCGATCAGCTGTCTAAGACTCAAGTACTTGATGGCGGCGGTAAGACTGAGCAGAAAATCAAAAAATTCGAGAATGTCGGGCCTGACGGCGGCACTCCGAACCTGCCAGCGAGAACTCGCTAATTTAGCCAGTTTACTCAGCTTCAAACAAGCGAAAACTAAGGCGGTGCCATTTTGTCACGCCGTGCTCAGCAATGGCAGCGCGGTGGGCTTTTGAGCCATAGCCTTTATTGCTATGCCAACTGTAGGCTGGATGTTGGTGAGATAGCTCAAGCATCAAAGCATCACGATAGACTTTGGCTATCACCGAAGCTGCAGCAATAGATGCCGAGTGGCTATCGCCCTGAATCACAGTAATTTGCTCAAGGCTCAAGCCCTTAACTTTCTGATTGCCATCCACAAGCAACAACAATTGCTCTGGAGTACTCTCAACACTCAACAGAAGTGCCTCAATGGCGCGTCTCATCGCTAGCAGACTCGCTTGCAAAATATTGATCTGGTCAATCTCAGCCGGGCTAGCTTCAGCAATGGCAAAGCGGCAATTGGCCCGCAATATTTCAGACAAGCGCTCTCTTTGCCTTTGAGTAAGCACTTTTGAATCGTTCAATTCGCTCAATTCTTCTGCCAGAAATGACTTCTTACCAATCTGAGGCAAGATCACGGCAGCGGCCACAACCGGACCAGACAGACAACCACGGCCAACTTCATCAACTCCTACCAGGCCAGAAGAAGCTGCCGGGAAAAGACTTAACTGTTGGTCAGCGCTGCGTTTGGAGGCAGTTTTATTGCTCCCAACAAGTCTAGAATTGCTCTTCTGGGCCTGCTTCAAAATACGCGAATCGAAAGCTAGCAATTTTGAAAAACTGGTTTGAACCATTGGCTTATTTAAAAAGACTTAGAGATGATCAAAAGTGAGGTCTCCCAATTTTCCCGCCCGCAAATCACGCAGGAAAATTGTGGCTGCACGGTAGTGATCGAGCCTTCCACCGTTTGCTAAATAGTGCTTCTTCTCAGCGATGTAGTCAAGCCCATCTTCATAGGTAGACAGTCCAGGCAAATAAGTCTCTAGTCTCTTGGGGTAGTACTTTTTCATCAACATCAAGCCAAATTTAGCAATCTCAAGGTTGTCATAGCCTTCGGCCGGGAGCAAATTGAGCAGAGCTAAACGCTGTCTTTCTTCAGGAGAAAACAAATTAGCTGGCAAAATTCCCGGAGTATCTAGCATCTCTAACTGGGGATGAACTCGGATCCACTGGGTTCCCCTGGTTACACCTGGAGAATCTCCGGTTTTAGCCTTCTTCCTTCCGACAAACCAATTGATCAAAGAAGACTTACCAACGTTTGGAATGCCAACGACACAAGCTCTCATTGGCCTGGCCAAAAGGCCTTTCTTAGCTAAAGCAGCACGTTTGTCTGCGGTTACTGCCAATGCAGCTTCAATAAAAGTGTTTTTGTGAGCCATTGATTTCAAGTCAAGAATCAAGCGCTTTTCTGGCGGACCCTTTTGTTCTTGTTCACTGACTGCTTTGACAAAGGCACGGAGCTTTTCGCCATCACTCAAGTCTGACTTTGAATAGATCAAGACCCTTGGCTTATTACCAAAGATATCTTTGGAAGCTGGATGCCTAGTGGTCTCAGGTAGCCGTCCGTCGAGTACCTCTATTACCAAATCAACCCACTTGACGATCTCGGTCAAGCGTTGAAAAGGAGTACTCGCTACCTTCGGTTTTTTGATTATTTTGGTAGGTTGACCGGCTGGCACCGCAGTAGCTGGGGCAGCGCTGCTAACAGCACTGGCAAACTTAGACGGACGCCGCCCAATCCCCGCAGAACGGGCCGATTGGGCGGCTTTAGCGGCAAGATCTGAATTCTTGCCTGATCCTTTTTTTGCACTACGACCAGAGCTTGACAATCCGCCAGTAGCTCTACCGCTACTCGACTTTCCATTACTAGAATTTCCAGCACGGCCAGAGGAGCGAGCGGATCTGGTAGAGATTTTCTTAATGCTCAAATCTCACCAATTTCAGTCTTTGTGATTAGGCTTGAGCCGGAGCTGGTGCGGTTGCCTGTACTTGAGCAACAACTTTCTTACCGCCGAGCTTCTCTTTAATACGAGTAGCCTTGCCAGTACGTTGTCTCAGGTAGTACAGCTTGGCGCGGCGAACGTCGCCACGGCGCAATACAGTGATTTTCTCAACGCGTGGGCTGTGGACGAGAAATACTCTCTCAATGCCAATACCCTGGAAAACGCGACGAACGGTGAAAGTTTCACCGACTCCGTGACCGGAGTGCTTGATCACAACGCCTTCATAACCTTGAGTACGTTCTTTGCCGCCCTCTTTGATTTTGACGAACACTTTGACAGTGTCGCCGACATCAAACTTGGGAAGGTTCGACTTCAGGAGTGGGGCTTCAATCTCTTTAATAATGCTATTCATAATTATGCCAGTTCACTAATTGGTTCTTCGAAGGTATATATATACAAGCGGTCTGCGATTGTAACACGGTCATCTCTGGCCTGTGGGGCAAGCGCAAACAAGCATTAAGCGACATTTGAGATCTTTCATCTAATCTAAACAATTCAGAGGCCAGTAAGCCAAAAAATCAAGTCGAGTTGCCTTTGCCACCGCGCAGCACCACTGGTGGTGCCGATGCATCTAGACTATCAGCTCCATCTTTTCTTAGAGTCTGCTCAGAGCGCAGTAGATTAAGCTCAGCAATGAAGTCTTCGATAGAACGGAACTGCCGATAGACAGAGGCAAAACGCACATATGCTACTTGGTCGAGATTGCTCAGCAGGCGCAAACCTATCTCACCCAACATCGATGCGGCCACTTCTCTGCGACCAGAAGCCAGCAATTCATTTTCAACCGAATCAACTAAATCATCTATTTGCTCAGCGGTTACAGTGGTTTTGGCACAGGCTCGGCTAATTCCCGCTCTGAGCTTATCTCTAATATAAGGTTCGCGAATGCCAGAGCGCTTGACCACAAGAAACTGTACAGTCTCTAGCTTTTCATATGTAGTAAAACGCTTACCACAACCTTCGCATTCTCGCCTGCGCCTGACCGAATTCTCTGCTGTTAGGCGGGATTCGAGCACTCGACTGTCACGATGATTACAAAATGGGCAGAACATCTTCTGATTATAGACCGTTGCGAACAGTCAGAATGATACACTCTGAGCATTTTTAACAGGATTGGGATTATCCCTCAATAGCATTATGTTAGGAAGTCGGCGCCAACCAGTAGAGCTTCAGATTTTGCTGGCCTGCGCCGGCATCTTTCTGCTTGGCATTTTGGTGTTTTTTGTCACCAATCCTTATGCTATTGCTCCAGAGGCCGCTCTGCGGCTGGAAATGGGCAAGCTACTCTTGAATGGCCATCTGCCCTACCGTGATTTTATCGACGCCGATCCACCAACCATGATGCTCTTATCGGCTATACCTGCCTTTATTAGCGCCCACTGCAATTGTGATATCGTCCTGACGGCTTTAATCTGCGGAATCACATTGGCCTTTGTATCTGCAGCCACATCTACTTATCTGATAGCAAAATCAGAGCTAGGAGAAAATCCCTACGCCGTTGGCTGCTTTGCCGTTGCCTGCGCCAGCATCAGTAATCTATTCATCTTTCAGTTCGCCGAGCGCGAACATCTATTAATAGTGCTAGCCCTTCCCTATATTTTGCTCAGATGGCTAAGAACCAGCGCAATAGAAATAGTCATACCGCGGGCTCTCAGTCAAGTAATCGGATTAGCAGCTGGGCTTGCTTTCTGGCTTAACTTACAATATCTCCTAATTCCACTGATATTAGAAATTTTCTTTTTCTTGCAAAATAATAAGTTTGCACGACTAAGAGCTCCAGAAATTACCGCCTGCCTTACTGGCCTCTGCCTGATTCCTGGCTATATAGCCATCCATCCAACTGTGTGCCAGGTCTTCTGCAATTTGATTGTGCCTCTGTGGTTCAACAACTACTCTTTCCCCACAGACGACCATGTCAAATACTTAG
>JAUPUU010000298.1 GCA_030917395.1 Cyanobacteriota bacterium erpe_2018_sw_21hr_WHONDRS-SW48-000092_B_bin.40 | reverse complement strand
CCTTGAGCCAGTGGTGCCAGCACGGAGCTCACCACTTCGCCTGGGGTCCGATGCTCATGACCTGGTTGGTTAGCCACACAGCTAACACTAAAAACTCCAGCTCGACCGTCTTTGCGAAGAGGAGTAGAGAATGAAAACACCTGGCCGCGAGGTGTCTCTATTTCAGAATAGAGAAAAGCTCTTGGAGGCAGCATTTTGAATTTATGAGCCTTATTACCAAACTCTTGTACTTTGTCTTCTAAGACAACTTGTTTAGCCATTCGCACTTTTCGCACCTCTTCATCGACCTTAGGGCGGCGAAAGTTACCACAAGCACTAAGGGAAGAAGCTAGAGCAAGTGCCAGTAACGAATAGCTCAAGCGAAGCAAAAGAGAGCGCCAATAAGCCCTGTCACAATAAACAGGCGTTATCTGACGATCTGCTTGGCTTACCCTGGCTTGTTTTAATGCACTCATAACAGCGATTATATGCCACTTTCACCCCCGAGAAAAACTCTCGCTGTTGGCCCTAGCCTGGCAAAAATAGAAAGAAATTGAGCAAGAGAAGGTCGCATAGCCTCTCAGGGCGCTAAACTTGTCTGATGATATCCAAAATAAACGTTGAACAAGCCCGCCTGGATACCCCGGCAACAAAAGAAAGGCTGCACTTTAATAACGCCGGCGCAGCCTTGATGCCAGAGTCAGTGCTAGCTACCGTAATAAACCACTTACAGCTAGAAGCAAAAATTGGCGGCTACGAGGCCGCTAATCAAGAGGCCACGCGACTAGAGAAGGTCTACCGGTCAATTGCCCAGCTCATCAATTGCCAACCAGACGAAATCGCCGTAGTAGAAAACGCCACTAGAGCCTGGGACATGGCCTTCTACTCTATGCCGCTCAAGGTGGGCGATCGCATACTCACAGCCTGCAACGAATATGCCAGCAATTACATTGCTTTCTTGCAAATGGCAAAACTTCGCGGAGTCGAAATCGACGTAGTTGAAAACGACCAGTATGGCCAAATAGACTTAACCAGACTGAAAGAAAAAATTGACGATAAAGTCAAACTGATAGCCATCACCCATGTGCCAACCAACGGCGGTTTGATTAATCCAGCCGCAGCAGTGGGAAAGCTGGCGAAAGAGCACAAAATTCCCTACCTGCTTGACGCTTGCCAATCAGTCGGTCAGTTAGTTATCGATGTTGAGGAAATCGGCTGCGATCTTCTCTCAGCCACCGGTCGCAAATACTTACGGGGCCCCAGAGGAACAGGCTTCCTCTACGTGCGCAAAAGCATCTTGGAAAAGCTAGAACCACCTTTTCTCGACCTTCACGCTGCAGAATGGAGCAGCCTAAACCAATACGAAATGCGCCCAGATGCTCGCCGTTTTGAAAATTGGGAATGCAATGTGGCGGCAAAGCTCGGCCTGGGTCAAGCTGTTGATTACGCTCTCAACTTAGGCCTGAGCAATATCGAGCACCAGGTGACTGCCCTGGCCAAGCAGCTGAGAATGGCCCTGGCAGCGCTCCCCTCTGTATCAGTACAAGACCTGGGTGAAAACAAATGCGGCATCGTCACTTTCACAGTAGCTGGCCACAGTGCCCTGGAGGTGAAGACATATCTGGCTAGCAAAGCTATAAACGTAGCAGCGTCAACGTTGAGCGGGACAAGAATTGACATGGAAAATCGAGGTTTAGCCGACCTTGTCAGAGCTTCGGTGCACTATTACAACACTGAAGAGGAAATTGCCAAATTCTGTGCCGCAGTTCAGAGCGTAGACAAAGCTATAGATAGGGCTTAGCTAACTAGCCAGTAGTAGGCCAGCGTATAAAAGCAGGAAGAAAGTAGCAGTGAATCAGCAGATTTAATCTGACTGGCAAGGTAGCAGGTATAATCTCGGGTAACTTGTCTGTAGAAATACAGAATTTCTAGTAGTACAGCTCAAAGAGGTAAAATCTTGCCGTCGTTCATCCGTAACCGGTTTAACCGTTCCGCAATAGCTCTTTCATGCCTTACTGTCTTGACATTGTCATCGGCCGCACAAACAGCGGCACAGGCTTCCGGGCCGATTCAGATTGCCGCAGCGCCGGCTTCGCCTCCCCAGGCAGTGGATGTCGATACTATTTTCCAAGACCTACAGAATCTAGTGAAAGAGTACTACCCCAACGGCAAGATGACCTATGCCAACCGCAAATTGCACTTCGAGTTCAGAGTAGCCCGAGAGCTTAGTGCGCACGCTAAGACAGTCGCTCTAGCCCCACGACCCGGTGGCATTATCGGTGATGTTTCCCTCGAACCAGGTGCCTATGAAGGTGCTGATAAACAATTGCTGCCATCAGACGTGGTTGACGGCACCCAATCAATTTTGCAAATGGCAGAATTCTCTAGACAGAGAAACTCCCATTTATTAGCTAAACTGATCTATCCACCAGATGTTCTAACCGACTTCAAAGACAGATTCAAATATTTAGTGAGATCGTTCAATGCCAACGAGCCACCTCTAACTGTCGACCCAGACAAACACATTTTGCCACCGACAATTGTGCTGAAGAAGCAGGCACCAGATGTGATTTATAAGAACATCATGGCGATTGTCAAACAATTCTATCCGCAAGCTGTAGTTACTCTAAAAGGCAACTCGCTGCACTTCGAGCGCAAGACTCGTAAAGAGTATGAATACTACACAAGAAAACTCGAGCTAGCTCCAGAGCTAGGGGGCATTCTTGGTGATGTAGACTTGAGACCAGGCGAGTACAACGGCTACGACAAAGACAAAGTGCCATCAGAAACTTTCCAAGGTTTCCGCACCACTCTATTATTGGCACCGTACTCAAAAGAGCTAAAAACTCATATGTACGTCAAAATAATTTGCCCCGTGGACTCGCCAACTGAGTTTAAAGACAAAATCAAGGCGAACGTTAATAGCTTCAACGCCGGCGAATAGAGACCAGGCTTAGAAAAACGCGACTTCAGTGTGGATTCTCCACTTTACCGGCAGATTAACGCCGTCTAAAGTTGGTCAACACTGTTTTCTTTTTCTGCCACCAGAGGTGGGCCTCTATGCTTTCTTTTCCAGCCATGTCTTTCAAGCGCAAACGCGCCATCAAGAATAAAATTCAAAGCTATTTTATATCCTCGCCATGCAGCGTCAAATGGGACGACATGCAAGCGGATCAAAGCAATATAAGCGTTCGCTTTTGCGGCGACTGCAAACTGAATGTACACAACTTAAGTAGGTTAAGCGACGAAGAAGTCGTAGTTCTACTCGACAAGAAGGCAGCAGGAGAGCGAGTCTGCACCTACTTCTACCGCAAAGACGACGGCACACTGGTAACAGACAACTGTCCTAAACAAATGAAACAAATGCGCGATCGACTTCAGGCCTATGCCGCATCAATGATGGTGGCACTATGTTGGCAGCTGGCCAGCAGCGCAGACGCCCAGGGCCTGGTGAGCCAGCCAGTCGATCCACGCTACACCCAAGTCGGTCACTTGGGAGACATGGGCTACGACTGCGCCAGAGACCTCTCACGCATGGCTACGGCCCTTTCATTTGTCTTAGCTTGTCTAGTTGGCTGGCTGCGCCGCAACAAGGTAAAGAGAGACCGTTTAGCCATAGAGTTATTTGCACTGGCACTGATTCCAATATTAGTTCACTTGATTGGCACATCTATGATAAACAATATGGGAGGGCTTGGCGGGGGAATCTAGGTCATCGAAACACTTGTGCTGAGGCAATCTTCAAATTTCAATCTTCAATCTCAGGCACAACATACGACTGCCCTTCGAAGACAACGACATCGTCGGCCTGAAGCTTGCGCCCGCGGCGAACCTCGACCGCACCATTCACAACAACTGCACCCGATTGAATTATTTGTTTAGCGTGACCGCCAGATTGAACCAAGCCAGCCACTTTCATAAATTGGTCGAGCTGAATTGTCTTTTCATCGTACATTGAACCAGCCCTCTTAGTTACCTACATATTCTTTCTGGCAATTGTCTCGCATCCAATACTTTAGCACTGGCAATAAGGTGCACTCTCTTAACATTTCAAACCTGGCCAACATTCGGCTAGAATACAATCTATAAATATTCAGGGAGCCACTTGGGACAACCGGCCAATGACAAAAATTGAACAGCCCTCTGTGCGCCTTGACGCAGAAGATACATACAGAATTTTGACCCTGGAAAACCCAGAGAATATTGACAAGCTGAAAGAAGCTTGGAAAGATGCCGGACATCAAGTCGTTCCTGTCTTGACTATTGCACAAGCAATGGCCTTTCTCGATACTCGCGATCACGTCGACCTGATTATTTCAGCCGTGCATCTTGAAGAAGAATCAGTGTTCGAGTTTCTACAGCGTGTCAAAGCTCCCGACTCTATGCACAAAGACGTAGCATTCGTAATGCTTTGCATGGAGCCCACGCCTCTGGCATCAGCTATCAACAAGTCGACAGAGCTAGCAGGAAAGCTTTTAGGTGCCGACAAATATGTCTACATGCCACAGTTTGATGCGGAGCAGCTGATTGCACAGGTAGAGCCACTCTTGCCAGCATTTCCACAAAAAGAGACTGAAGCTAATCCAAACAAACCTTAGACAAAACTACTTCTTGCAGAGCGCCAAACTCGTGGTTATTTGCTTAGCGGCGCGCTCACCAAGAACCAATCCAGGCAAAACACCAAGAGCACCCAAGCCTTGAATGGAAAGCCAGTTATCTCCCAGAGCAACAAGTTCTGGTAGCAAATCTGGTGCCACATGAAGGTCTACACCCCAGGCATAATCAGGCTCTACACCAGCCAAAGAGGGCACCCACTGGTGGGTAGCCGCAGCCATTTTAGAATGATACTGCAGATCAAACTTACTAGTACCAGGTGTGCCATAGCGACCACCGCTAACGGTTAAACAACCGTTCCCAGGCCGATAGTCATAATAGATGTAAGGGTTGGCATCCCACCAAACCGGACAGCTCTCCGGTATCTCAACTTTAAAAGCCAGGGCAAAGATGCGACCAGTTGGCGCTTCGAGCGGGCCGACAGCAGAAACAACCGCGCGACATTGTATAGTTTTTCCGTTACTGGTTTTCACGATATAGCCACCTGTTGATGGCTCAACCGACTCTACTCGAGCTTCGCCATAAATTTGACAGCCCGAGCGGCGGGCACGATTAGCCATGGTGGCAAGCAGAGTAAAGGGATGAATCGCCCCCTCATCAGGAAGCATCATGGCAGAAAGCACGTTGCTCACATCAATAAAGCCGCCAGAAAGCTTTGACACCTCAGCAGCGGTAATCAGCTCAGCACTCATACAGGCAGCCAGCCTTGCTTTGGTCTCGCGCTTAAGCCTGGCAGCAGCGGTCTTACTGGTGGCCAAACACATTGCTCCAACTCGTTTTACATCGATAAAAGATGACTGCTCGCGAGCTTCTTCAAGTACCTCAAAAAGTTTTCTCTGAGTTGCCGACCATAATTCAGCAGCACTGCTACCTTTAGGTGTATAAGTGATGGGCATGTTGATGCCGGCGCAAAGTATTCCGGCATTCCGTCCAGAAGCACCTAATGCAAGAGCTGGCTGGGCTTCCAAAACCACAGCACTAGCGCCTAGTTGAGCAAAAGCCTGGGCAGAACTGAGACCAGCCATGCCACCGCCTATAATGGCAACATCATAAACTAAACTGTCGGCCATACCTTCTATTGAAGGCAGCTGCAAATGACTCAAAACATTTTCGCTAGCAGTATCTCGCCAAGGAGCCTGATTAATCACAGCCACACTACTCATGAAACCACCATTGCAAAGAGCAAAGACTCTAGTTGCTCACGGTTTTACTAGTTTGGCCCAGAGCTGTCAAGGAAAGAGCGCCGAGACCAAAGGCAAGATAGCCAGTGGTGCTGCATCTACAAACTTTCGCAAATAAAAATAGCGAAAGATTGTAAAGACCTTAGCTATTCACCCTCGGCTCAATCACTAGATTCCGCTATACTCAACCCTTCAATTGACCAAAAGTACAAAATTGGATGCCCCTACCGTTAATATTAAAGACATGACTGAACAAAAAACCAGAGACCCCAAAGAAGTCGCCATAGCCTATTTTCGCAACTTTGAGACCGGCAGTAAGGAAGATTCTTGGGCAGCCAAGTATGTTCAGGAACTTGTCAGTGACGAGCCTCAAGACGGCTGGACGATGGTCTTACAGCTAGTGAAAAGCGCCCCTTCTAAAGACGCCCTGGCTTATGTAGCCGAAGCAACCCTAGAAGATTTGCTGAAAAACCACGGCAGCGACCTCATAGATAAGGTTGAAAGTGAATCTAAGGCAAACGATCGCTTCCGTTGCACCCTTTCTAATGTCTGGCTCACTGATAGCGACGAGATCTTCCCTCGCTTCAAAGCTCTAAGAAAGAAATATGGATTCGACAAAGCTGATCCGTTTGACTCACTAACCGACGACATGTTTCGCTAGAAGCTGCTCCTAAAGGACAGCCCTAAATTGCAGAAGGCGCCACTGGCGCCCAAACCAAGCATTTTAGAAATCTTTTTGGCCCAAACCGTTACCGCCTCGTAACGCTTGGGCCTAATTCGTATAACCCCATTTGAGACCATCCTGACTCTGTTTTTAGTGAATCTTTGCGACGGTTCAACTAGCAGCTTGCCACAAGTCAAGATCGACCAAGACTTCGAATGGAGACATAACAGGTATTTTGGTTCACTGGATGTAGCCAACTTGACCTGCATTATGCAACTTTAGTGGCGAGGAATAATTTATGTCGAATAGCCAACAGTGTCGCTCAAAGCGACGCCACTCTTTCGTGCGCCTTTATCGCTCCATTTTCCTATCAGTTTTAGCAATCTACATTACCCTGGTGCCCAGCAGTGCACCGGCCCAAGCTGACAATTCCGGCATGAACCTGATGGGTGTGAATATCTCAGGAGGAGAATTCAATCCGCTCATGGTGCCTGGCATTTATAACACCAACTACGTCTTTCCCTCGCAAACTGAAATAAACTACTACGCCTCCAAGGGTATGACTTGCATCCGTGTGCCATTCTCATGGGAACGGGTTCAACCCACTGCCAATGGCAATCTTGATGCAGCAGAGCTCGCCCGACTCGATGCAGTGGTGATGGCCATCAACGCCAAAGGCATGTCGATAATCTTAGACCCACACAATTATGGTGCCTATCGCAATGTCACAATCGGTGTTCCTGGTGGGCATCCCAACAGCATGTTCGCTGACTTTTGGAAAAAGCTATCGGCCCACTATATCAACTATCCTCGGGTAATTTTTGGCTTGATGAATGAGCCAGTAGGCGGTTCAATGACAGCAGCGACCTGGCGCGCATCGGCTCAAGCAGCTATTGACGGCATCAGAAGCACAGGCTGCAAGAACCTCATACTTGTGCCCTCTGCATACTGGGATCACCCCAAAGAATTTGTACAACTCAATGCTGCTGAGATGGTTAAGATCACCGACCCCGCAAACAATTACGCCTATGAAGTACACCAATATCTAGACTACGACGGCTCGGGCACTCACACAGACTTCTTGAGCACCACCGATGCCGTAGCTACATTAAGTGGATTCACAAACTGGTGCCGCACCAACCACCGTACAGCCTTCCTTGGCGAAATGGGCGTGACATCAGCTCCCGGTGCTCTAGCTGACTTGAGTGCAATGATGCAATATATGCAGGCCAACAAAGATGTGTGGAGTGGATTCACATATTGGACAGCTGGTGCCTGGTATCCAGCCAACTATATATTCTTGATTGCACCACAAAATGGCGTCGACAGCCCACAGATGCAGACTTTCTTGGCCAATATGGGCTCACCTGTAGCGCCGAATCCTCCAGCCAATACAGGCAGTGGCTCCACCGGTAGTGGCTCAACTGGATCTACTGGATCGACTGGTTCCACTGGTTCTACTGGATCAACCGGTTCCACCGGCTCTACCGGTTCTACTGGATCAACTGGTTCCACCGGCTCTACTGGATCAACTGGTTCCAGCGGCTCTACTGGTTCCACTGGTTCTACTGGGTCAACTGGTTCCACCGGCTCCACCGGTTCTACTGGATCAACTGGTTCCACCGGCTCTACTGGATCAACCGGCTCCACCGGTTCTACTGGATCAACTGGTTCCACCGGCTCTACTGGTTCCACTGGTTCTACTGGATCAACTGGTTCCACCGGCTCTACCGGTT
>JAUPUU010000297.1 GCA_030917395.1 Cyanobacteriota bacterium erpe_2018_sw_21hr_WHONDRS-SW48-000092_B_bin.40 | reverse complement strand
GGTCGCCATGGAGCAGCTCAACGGGTTTCATGGCTGGCAATTTATCTACAAGCTGAACATCTTCACCTCGGGTGCCCCGGAAATTAAGAATCTTGTAGCCGTCTTTTAATATTTCACGATTGGCGCCTGCTCCTCCGCCTCCTCCAGCTTCGCCATGATTAGCCATTGCCATGACGTTTTCGGGCTTAGCTTTTAGGCCTGGGGCCTCATGGGGAGTATTAAAACGCAATCGCGGTCCAGCGGGAGCCATTCCGCTCAGTGAAACGCCTTCAAGGGCAAGCTGGGGCCCCATTTCGAAGGATAGGCGAGGCACAACCGAGTCAACCATGTGAGTCGGGAATGTCTTGGGCAGGTTGGCTGCCATACGCGAGCCTAAATGACCGGCACCCACCATCATGGCTGCGTCAAAGGCAAGAGGGCCGAGAGTTTCGCTAATTGCCGCCTTGCTCTGGTCGAGATTACTGCTCGTCATCCGTTCGGCAATTCCGGCGGCCTTACTGGTGGCATCGGCGGCATGGGCGGCAAAAACAGCCGTACCAACAGTGGCAATACCCAGGGCTGGCATTCTCACCCAGCTCGGACCTTTCATGGCCAGGGTAAGAGCTGCTGCGCCCACTACTTCTGTACCGAAGCGGCCGGGATTGTTAATGGCTTCGGATAGGCCATGGTTGACCATGCCTGTCAGGGTGCCCTCGGCAATTACCTCGGCTTTGGTGAAAAATCCGACGGGCTTGTCAGGGGCGCTTGGTTTCTCTTTGCTCACGACTAAAGAGGCCAGCAGCACTTCACTAACATCAGCTGTTGTGGCTTTAGACCTATCGAGTTCGGAGTTATCACTAAATTTGGGCATCAGACCTTTTCTATTAGCTCTTTAATTAACTCTTGAGATCATCCACTTATGTGGCTGCGCCGTAAATGGGGTGACTACGAAAATATGCGTTAATGGCAATCTCGCTCGGTTCTGCTATAACTTTGGCGTGGTCTCAATTTGAGGACTTAAATGCGTAAACTAGCGCCAACTTCTACTTTTTTAGCTCTAACTCTGATGGGCCTAACAAGCCTGTCAACAACCTCCTGTTCAAATGCCTCCACTCCGGTGGATGCTAGCGCTGGAGCGAGCAATGTCGCCACTACTAGCAGTGGCGAACAGTCAAACAACGTTAATACAAGCGGAGCAAATTCCATGACACAAACCGGAACCACAACACCCACCGGTCTCGTAATTGAAGACATCGTCGTGGGCCAAGGCGCTATGCCTAAAAATGGTCAAACAGTTGTAGTGCACTACACCGGCTGGCTAACCAATGGCACCAAGTTTGATAGTTCAGTTGACCGTAATCAGCCTTTTGAATTCTTGCTCGGAAACGGTCAAGTGATCAAGGGTTGGGACGAAGGCGTGGCCACTATGAAAATCGGCGGCAAGCGCAAGTTGACCATTCCACCAAACCTTGGTTATGGTGCCAGAGGCGCTGGCGGTGTTATTCCTCCGAATGCCACCTTGGTCTTCGAAGTAGAACTATTGGGCGTTAAGTAGTCTGCAGAAACAATAGAGCAGCCCTAAGTAAATACAGAGCGACAAAGCATGAATCTTGAAAGCAAATCTTTTATTGCATCAAGCCTTATAGCTTTGTCGCTTTGCTTTATGCCGGCAGCTTCAGCTCAATTTGGCCCATCTTTGACTGGCTCAGCCTTACCGAACACAGTGCAATCAAGCTCTGAAGTCAAAGATGAGCAGCCCAGTCGCCAGATGAACCCGGCTCTAACCGCTATTGCTATGGCAAAGCAGCTGGAAGAAGCCAGCTTGAAGAGCAGCAAAATTGCGCCCTCCCTTAACGCGGCAATTAAGCTCGGTGCTCCAGCTCGCGCTGACCTAGAATGGATCATTGCCAATGGTAGCCCGGCTGGAAGGCTCTATGCCACCGCTATTTTAAGTCGCTTTGATGCCCCGGCCGCCAAAGAGGCCTATCGTGCTCTAGCCGCTGGAATGGGTGACGTCAATATCGACTTTGTCAGACCCCATGAACATTGCCATTACTCAGTGGCTGATATTGTCGCTGACCAGACGTCAGCAAAACCGTTGATTGAAATTGTGCCCAGGGTGCTCGTAAAGCCTTAAGTTTTTGAGCAAATACAATAAAGCTCAGGTTTAGCAGCATTTTCCATCGGGAAAACAAATAATAAGACCTGTTTGATCTTCTATGGTCAAACGTATTAATTCAATCGGATTCCCGCACAGATGAACCCTACAACAATTTCGCCAGGAGATTCGATGTCCGTCAGTGGTAACGAGATTGGCGACCTACTGGTCGACATCGGCATAATTACCGCTGAAGAGCTCGCCAGTGCCATGGAGGAGCAATCCAGGTCCGGCGATAGGCTGACATTAATTTTGGATCGGTTGGGATTGGTTACCTATCACCAACTGAAAGATTCTCTTGAACTGCAATTCGGCGTCAATTTCATCTCCCTTTCCCAAAACGTCCCGGAGCGTGAGATTGCTGATTTGGTTTCTATGGAAACTAAATACAAGTTCAAACTTATACCAGTGGCAAGTTCAGGTACACATTTCACTGTAGCTATGGTCAACCCCGACGACTTAATTGCCTTAGATACATTGCGTGTTGAGTTGCGAAGCGGCCATCTTAAGCAACTAGTTTGCACAGCTGACGAATTTGAATTCTGTATGAAGCAGTTGTATGAGGTGACTACTGCACTACCAGTAGAAGCGCCTGAAATTGCCGAGCTTAGTCACTCTACTGAACTCGGTCATACTGGGGAATTGGGTCACACTGTTGAACTTAGTCACACTGCTAGTACTTTAAGTGAAGAGTTTACTCTTCCAGCCAGTGTAATTGCTCAAGCCGATGCCTTGGAGAAAAAAGTATCTCCTCGCGTACCAGCAAAAAAACATCTTCAATCACTTTTTGGTGACGATGATGATGACGATATGGATAGCCCTATGGCACCAGTCGCTGCAACTGAACAGGCTCAGCCATTAGTCATAGAGGTTTCAGCCGAAGCATCAGTAATTGCCGATGTAATTACCGCCTCACTTGTGGAACCAATTCCTGAAGTCGTTGTAGCACCAATTATGGAACCAGCGAGTTTAGCACCTGTTATAGCAGCACCAGAGCCAGTACCAGTAGCCGAGCCCGTTACCGCAGCAGTAGTAGCACCGCCGATAGTGACAGAGGCTAAACCAGCTGCCGATCCGCTGCAAGTTTCAACAGATATAGCGGCAGCAACAGCAAGAGAGCAGGTAGCTCAGGCTGAAAATGCAATGCAAACTGCCGTCGCCAATGTAACTAGCCATCTAATCGAATCTAGTCTTGGTGCTATGAATGCTAGTGCTAGCCGAAAGCTGCTTGAGGATGTTGTTGAGTCAGAACTCGGTGGGAGTGAAGAAGAGACTGACATCAATCGCATGAAAGAAGCACAGAATGCTTCGGTAATGCTGTTGGCTCATGAAATTATTGGAAAGGCCACACAGAAACGCTGCTCTGATATTCACCTAGAACCTGATGTTAGCGGTGTCTCACTGCGCTACTTCCTCCATGGAGAACTTTTAGCTGATTGTATGTTGCCCTTAGAGATACATGGAGCGCTAGTTGGTTCGTATAAAGTCATTGCCGGTCTAAATCCTCAAGAACTTGTGAAACCACAAGACAAGAAGTTTACGACGCGAGTCGAAGAAGACGAAGTCGAACTTAGAATTACAACCATTCCAACCGACAATGGCGAAATGGTGGCAATTTCAATGCGATTCACAGACCCCAATTCAGCCGGAGCTATAGCCCAAGCTAAACTATCGAATCTTAGTGAGAATTAGTTAGCTGCTTTATCTTCGGCTGCTTTATCTTCGCTGTTCTCAGCTGATTCTTCAGTGCTCTTAGAATCTGCTGCAGAAGTTTCTTCTTTGTTAGCATCTGACTCTGGAGCACCAGCTGTAGAGTCGCTATTTTCAGAGGCTGGGGTAGCTTCCTGCTCTGCATCTTCTGCCACATTGCGACGCTGTAGAAGCCAAATCAATCCAAAAATCAGGGCTCCAGCGAGAGCAAAGCCAGTTACGTAGTTAATTGTCGTGAATAGACCGTCAAGAAATCCGCTGTTCTCATGGGTAGGCAACCCTTTCACTTCAGCTGCAATAACCGTTCCAGCTGGTTGCTTCTGAGCCAGCACAGGTAAGGCATAACCGATAACCCACGACCAAGCAGCAATGGCCAGGCCTTTCAAAGAGTTTGCTCTTGAAAGTATAAATTGCCGGTTCATGGTTTATCCTCAACGCTCAAATCAGAAATATCGTCACCATTATAGTATTACTCGCGCTCTTGTTCGCTTAGGTAAACAAGCAAAAGCTTATGAGCTTTTTCGTGAATAATGTTTCGCTATCAAATAGCTATATGCTGACATCTGTTATTTTAAAAACTCCTAAATATTGTCAACGCACAGTTATCATTAGCAATGAGCAATAATAGTTGCGAATTGACAGCTTGGTTTGGCCATTTATGGCCAGTGAAATCCTTTTGGAATCCTTTTGAAATCCTTTCAGAACAAACGTGATGACAACAAGACTAAATAAATTGCTTCTCGCCTTGGTACTAGTAGCTGCCTCTAGCAGTAGTGCGGCCTTCGCTGTCCCAAAAGCACATCGTGGAGTAGAGTCAAGCGTAGTAATAGATGCCTCTCCCAAAGCGGTTTTTGAAGCAATTCAGCATTCACGTGTTCAAGAGCCACACAGAAGAAAAGTAGTTTCACACCATGACGGTGTAGCGGTTATGGATGAACACTTTAGTGAACTTCCAGTGATCGGTAATGCACACTGTACCTACAAAGAAGTAGAAACACCCTACAAGCGCATAGATTTTGCCTTACTTTCCTCAGAGAAACTAAAGGCCTTTGAAGGCTCATGGATATTGACTCCGCTTGGCAATGGCGAGAGAACCGAAGTTAAGTTAAACACCTATAGTGAGCCAAAAGTATGGTTGCCTTTTGCTAAAGAAGTAGCAGGCTCATCAATACTCAAGGATATTCGTCGCCGCCTCGATAGCCTTAAAGCTTGGGTAGAGAGCGAAGACCACTGTTCAATATCGGCCCATCCTGATTTTCAATCAATAAGCGATGGTGCCAAAGTCGTTAGACACTCTAGCGAAAATCGAGTGGCTGACTAGATGCGACCCACCCTGATATTGTCGCTGCTCCTTACTTTGATCGGTACTTGCCAAGTCAATTGTTTAGCTCATCCACAGCATAAAGTTGATTCAGCAAAGCGGCAATTGCAGTGGCAGTCGAATCTAAATAACAGCAAGATTTCGGCCAGACAGAAACATAAGCTCATCATCGTTGATGTATACACTGACAATTGCCACTGGTGTAACCGTCTTGAGCATGAGACCTTCCAAAACCCAGGCTTGGTGTCAGAGCTGGGTGATCGATTTATTTGGCTCAAACTTCATGCCAGCATCAACGCAGCCGAATTGAAACCATACAAAATTAGCGGCTATCCAACGGTCTTAGTGATAGATGCTCAGGGTAAATTGGTGACTAGCATTTCCGGCTACTTGCCACCAGAACAATTTGTGGAAAAGATGACAATGCTGCTGCCGTAGAAACAGGGCTTAGCTGCTAGTCCCAGGCTGTAGCAGGATCATAACTCGGCTCTTCTCTTTCTTCTGGCCTCTGCATTTGATGGCCATTGCCACCACTACCATTTCCATTGCCATTACCATTTCCAGGATTCTGATAATGCGGAGCAGCAATTGGGTGGGTGGGCATCTGCTGTTGTTGTTGAGGCTGTGCCCAACCATATGTAGGAGGTGATGGTGGCTGCTGCATTTGTTGTGGCTGCTGCACTGGCTGTTGTTGTTGCGGTTGAGACGGTCTCTGCATTGCATCTTGGGTCGCATAAGGATTGGGCACCGGTCCAGCTGGCCAACCACCAAAACTCGGTCGCGTCGTCGGACTGGTTGGAGACTGGTCATTGGCTGGCATTTGAGTGGCTACAGGTATCACCGGTGCAACCGAAACCACTGGCGCTACAGCTTGCATAGGAAATGGTGCCGAAGCAGGAACTGGAACGGGAACTGGAGCTGGAACTGGAGCTGGAACAGGGACAGGAGCGGGAGCAGGAACCGCACCCCAAGGTGATGGTGGCACAGCCACTGGCGACACCTGAGGTGCCGCGAATACAGGAGCTTGTGTTGTCACTGGTGCTGGAGCCGACGGTCGAACGGGAGCTGGGGCAGAAACAGGAGACGGCAGTGGTGCTGGAGTAGAAACTGGAACTGGAGCAGCTATAGGAGCGGGAGCAGGTGGCAATGGTGCCGCTTGCGAAATCGGCGCCATCATCGGCCCTGCCATCAATGCAGGTGTCAGTGCGGGCCCAAGAGTCGGTGAGGGTATCGGGAATGGTGGTGCGGCCCACTGAGATTCCGCAGCAAGCGAGTGAGCCGCAGCAGTCCATGGCGACTCGGGTTCGGGTGCTACCACTAGCGGTTCAGGCGCGGCCGCTTGGGTTCCTGGCGCGGGAGTGTTCCAATTTGACTCGGCCAATGCCACTGCTGGTGCAGCAGGAGCCTGAATTGGAACAGGAGCTGGAACAGGAACAGAAATTGGAACTTGTGCCGTAACCGAGGATGCTGGGGTGGCGTGCCAGCCTGCCGTTTGTTGATTTTGTGCAGGGGAAGCTACGGCTGGGGCAGATTGGATCGCAGGAGAAGCCCACCCCGCAGTTGAAGTGGGAGCGACTTGTTGTGCCTGGTTTGAAGGCGCCGCGGCAGAAGTAGTCGGCGCACTTGAGGCCCATCCTGGACCAGAGGAACCTATTGGGTTCGTTGCAGCGACCGGCGCTGGCGATGCTGAAGGTGCTGCAGTCACCCAGGGAGACTCAGCCGGTGCTGTCGGCTGCGATGGAGGAGATACGCTTGTAGGCGCCCCCCACTGTGTGAAGGCTTGACTGGAGCTAGCACTAGGCGCATTTCCTTGAGCGGTGATAGCAATTGGGTTGACCGAATTGTTTGCCGGCGCAATTGGCGATATGGGCGCCACTGGACTTGAAGCAGGAGACACGGGAGCAGCGCTCCAAGCTGATGCTTGTGGCGCTGCAGGAGCACTAGCAACAGGAGCGGCGTTCCAAACTGGTTCTTGCGGCGCAGCAGGAGCAGAAGGAACTGCAGCAGATGGAGCAGGAGCAGCATTCCAAGGTGATACTTGTGGCGCGGACGGAGCACTAGGAGCAGGAGCGGCATTCCAAGCCGGTTCCTGTGGCACTAGATTAGTCGTAGTTGCTGGCGAAAATGGCGCTGATGCAACGGGAACCGCTTGCCAAGTTGTCTCATAGTTAAACTCTTCCTCCGCCGGTTCCGGTGGTTTAGGACTGACAGACTGGACAACCGGCGAAGCAGCCATACCGAGAGCTGATTTGAGGCTATTGGAATTGTTTGGTTCTGGGGTTCCCCAACTAGAGGTGCTCTTAGGAGAAGTAGCTGGAGACTCAGGCTGCGTCGAGGCCCATGCAGAAGCGGGAGATTGATTAGCGGGCTCACTCTCAACCGAATCTCCCAAACCCCAGGCCTCAGCTACAGCTGCTGGCTTAGTAGGAGTCTGACCCGGCGTTGGCGAACCCCAAGCGGCAGAATTACTCAGTAATGAAGATTGAAATGTCGGTTGGGTAGTAGGAGCGGGCGCCTGTAGGCCAGAAAGGTTTGGAGACTGACTCGAATCAGGCTGTGCAGAAGGAAAAGAGGTTGGAGTTGGCAACGGTGCTGGCACCTGGGCCGCCGGAAAAGCCGAGAATGGTAAAGCGGACGCTGGAGTCGGATTAGTACCAACGGCCAAAGCTTGCGACGCTGCAGCCTCGAGCCGAGCGAAGCTATCAAAATCAACCTGTGGTTGTAGTTGCTGGTCATACGGAATTGGCTCAGCACGTATCTGCGGTATGGTCTCAGACTGAGAATCGCGATCTGTTCCATACTGACTGACTGGTATTGCGCCATCAGAAGCTGCTTGATTGAGCCATTCAATAACCTGTTTGGGTGCAACACCCAGCTGTTCGAGTTTCTCCATAACCATGTTGAGATACTCGTTGTATTGCGCCGAAGACTTGCCAAACATTTTCTCGTATTCTTGGCCGTGGGCGATAATGTCTTCCTGCAGAACTCCACGCATAGTCTGCACAGCTTTGTCTACAGTTTTGACCGAATCATGTTGGAGCCGCTTTAGCTGCCAATCACTATCTGCATTAGACCAACCACCCTGCACATCAGCCCCCAAGAATAATAATAAACGCCATAAATTTCATACCCATAACCACGGTTATGAAGCAGGTGGCCGATAACCACGCGAAGCTTGTAAAGCAGCAGTAACATATGGCTTTAAAGATAAGATTCACAATAAGGCTTGTTTTGCTCTGGGAGGTCTAGAATTGGCAAGTGGCGTCCAGGGAAAAACCATGAATATTCTCAAAAGTGTTTTGTCGTTAGCCGTCTGCATCACTAGTTTTATGCCAGCGGCCCAAGCTTCTGCCGAGTATGACAGACACTATGCCGTGGGCAAAGACTTTCTCAACCGAGAGCAATACAAATTAGCAGTTGACGAGTTTACCCAAGCCCTTAAGGCATCCAATTCTGCAACTGCTCTGGTCGACCGAGGCACCGCCTATAGTGAGCTCAAGAAGTATGATGCTGCTATTAATGACCTCAATCAAGCCATAAAAATAGACAGTAAAAATCCATTGGCCTACACAGTTCGTGGTGTCGTCTATTTTCGTAGTTTTAGACCAAAACAAGCAATAGCTGATTTCGATCAGGCGCTGGCTTTGAGTAAAGACGATAAGTATGCCCTGGTAAATCGGGCAGGGGCCTACTTAATGCTAGATAACCCTGGTGCTTTGGCCAAAAACACAATTGACTGGCTGGACCGTAGTCAATGGAAGTCAGATTTCTCTGGTCATGCCGCATGTCTATCAGTACTTGCTTACAAATTTTCAAAACAACCAATTCAAGCAAAATCGCTCAGTGAGCTGAGTTTGAAAAAATTGAATCGCCTGCTCTGGCCGTATTCAGTTTTTAAGTTTTTTGTTGGTAAAGAAGACCAAGAGAAACTTCTAGAGCATGCTGAAAACAGCACTTATGATCTAGCGCAATGCCAGGCCTTTCTTGGGCTAGATGCTTATAGCCGCGGAGACGTGGCAGTTGCCCGTGAGAAGTTTATGTTTGTTAGCAAACATGGTGTTGTTAACTCAGTCGAATATTGGCTAGCCAAGTTTTATCTCGATAAAATAGACTCGCCGAAAACAGGTTCGGCTAAAACAGACTCGGTTAAAACAGTTAGAAAATGAGTGTCAGGCAGCCACCTGCCAGCTCACTAACTAATCTTTCACGATTAGTATTACCAGCTTTAGCCGCTATTATAGCCATATTGGCCGGTCGTGAATTGGCTAGTTTAGACAGGGAGCTAGCATTTGTATTTGCCTTAAAACAAACAGCAGAACTTGCCACTATTTGGTATCTAGTACCTTCGGCAGTGGCTATGAGTTTGCTTGCATTTGAAGCATCTCTGAGAGTAAAGTCAAAATATCTTCTTTTTGTCTTCCTGCAACTATCGGCACTAGGCATTCTTTTTGCTTGGCTAACAGCACAAGTTACGGGAACAGCAAGTCTAGTTGCCAGTCTCTTAGCTAGCACCATTAGCTTTGCTTTAGGCCTCATGGCCAGGTCATTCAAGCAAGCAGAAGAAAGGCAAACAAGCCGATACTTTGAGCTAGCTATGAAAAATGCTGAGCTCAATGAAACTAGACTTCTACTGTTAAAGCAAGACGAAGCAGATAGACGAATGTTAGCTTCTGATCTGCATGATCAGGTGCTCAACGAAATCAAACTGATCAAGTCGAAAGTACTAGCCTTGCCTGATTCTCAACCAGTAAAAAAAGACAATCTTGTTTCGATTGAACAATCTTTAGACACTGCTGGCAAGCACATTAGAGAGGTTATGGAAAGCCTCTTTCCATCGGTCCTTGAAAATCTTGGCCTATGTTCAGCGTTAGATCAACTAACAAGAGACACCTGCCACAAGAATGGAATACAAGGTCGCTTTCTCAAGACAATCGAAGACAGGCATTTGGAAGGTCTAACCAAAACTGAGGAGTTGCTTCTCTTTCGCTTGGCGCAAGAGGCACTCAATAACGCTGCTAAGCATGCTCAGGCGAAGACAATTCGTGTCAACTTAGAAGGAAATGACGAGCGACTGACATTAAGCATAATAGATGATGGCGTAGGCTTTTCGCTGAAGGACCGCGGCGAATCTCGAGGCTTAAGATATATGCGACTGCGAGCCGATCTAATCGGGGCAACAATTACTTGGAGCGACAACCTCAGTAAGGTTCAGGATGCCTCCTCGAAGGGAACAGTAGTAAAAATTGAAGTCAATGGAGCTCTAAATTCAGCCGAGGCTTTAGCAGGAAACGACCATGAGCAAAACTGAGCTGCAGAATACAGGTATCAAAGTTTTAGTGGCAGAAGATCTGGTTAGCCTCCGCCAGCATGGCGGTGAGGTGTTGAGGCAGGTGCTAGATAGTCAGCAGATTCCTCTTATTCAACTAGAAGAGGCGGCTGATGGCCAAGAAGCTCTCCAGAAAGCGGGCTCTCTTAGACCAGATTTTGTTCTGATGGACATTGCCATGCCCAACATGAACGGAATTAAGGCAGCGGCAGAAATGTGGAAAGAATTGCCGACGCTTAAAATACTGTTCTGGTCACAGTTTGATCATGAAGCCTATATTCGCGAGCTGGGAAAGATTGTGCCTGATGAAGCCATTCACGGCTATATTCTCAAAAGCGAAAACGACACCACTTTGGCTAAAGCTTTCGAACAGGTAATCATCGATGACTTACCTTACGTCACTTCCAAGGTTGAAGAAGTGCGACATCGGCTAAGAGACAAGTCTAGCGCTATTAGCGATCTTGAATTCGAAACTCTTATGGACATAGCTATTGGCCTCACAGACAAGGCCATCGCCCAAAAGGAGCACATCTCATACCGTGGTGCACAGAACCGACTTTCTAACTTGCTCAATAAACTGCTCAAAGGCGAAGATTCATATCTAAAAGAAAGCACCGGCGTCGAGATTTATAATCCTCGCACCAGGCTGATTTTCGAAGCCTTTATGCGGGGCTTGCTCACCCGCGAAGACCTTGAGGCTCAGAACAAAGAATATAGAAGTTGGTTGTTCAGCGAATTTGGTTACGAGTAATAACAGTTCGCCATGGCCAGAGATTGGCAGAAGATCTTGCCATTGGGCATAATGAATACACGAGCGAATGTGTAATCAATGAACCAAGAACAGTGCAACAAAATAAAAATTGAGGTTGCCCCAGCGGTTCATTGCGAGCAAGAGCCGAGCGTCACCGTGCGTTGTTCAGATGAGCATCCGGTGTTGCATCTGAAGCACTTGCCTAAAGACCTGAGGCCGCTGGCACAGTTAGTGGCCAGCCCTCATACTAAAGAGTCGGTATGGATGAACGCTTGCGTCGCTGCGGGCGATAAGTCTCTTGTGGCAAAACAATCATTGCTGAGTCGAGGTGCTAGCGTTTTCCATACATTCAGTGGAGCAAGCGCGGCTATTCTCGTGCTAATGTTCAATATCATGACCGCCACGCTGTTTTCGTCCTATGCCGCTTACTTGATAAATGGTGTTGACCCCAACATATTTATGAGGGACCTGATCGATAGTCACATGACTGGGGTTATCGTTGCAATTGGCTCAGGCTTTGCCTTCTGGTATTCTCTCTTAATTCAGCAGCGTCATCTTCGTCGTTTTCTTGTTAGTGCCTCGGTCACGACTACAACACTACTTGTTTTGCTCACCGGCTTCGACTATCTTGGTCCTTTGGCTGCATTGCTGGTAAGCGCTCTCGCTGGTGGTCTGACACTATTTGTCTCAGCTATTGCCGGTTGGTGCCGTGAGGCGCTACCCAAGACTTTTAATGCAGCTAGTATGGCTAAATCGACCCTTGCAATGCTCTTCATACCAGCACTCATAAACGGCTTCATGCTTATGACAGTTTTATCTGGCAAGTACCACTCCTCTCCATCTTTCTCCACGCCTACCATAGAGTCAGCTATTTTTGCCGCGGGAATACTCTTTTATACAATTTTTGGTCAATGTCTCGCTTTATCGGTGGCTAGCCGAACCAGCTCACGAGCCGCTACCGCTTTGCTATCGACTTGTGTTCAGGCCCCCCTGATGCTCGGGCTTGGATTTACGGCCCTGGCTTCATTGGTCAGAGCCTTCAGTTCAGGCGTGGAGCATTTCAATGCCAATAGCAATTGGTTTAACTATGGTCCCGACAAAGCCCTCTTTACCTTGCTGGCAATATTGCTCACCCTAAGCTTTACCTTGGGAGGCAGTTACCTTGGGGCTGCTCTCAACGCTCGAAGATCGAAGATCAAAGACCTAAGCGCAAGCTAAACCCTAGCAAGTATGGTGAATGTCGTAAGACGTAGCATAACCAAGGGCGACTTTTGGTTTCTTGGCGATCTTGTCGGTGGTGCTGATAAAGCGATCGACTTGAACACCAGGGGCTCGGTCAGTAGGTTTGAAGGAATATTTAGCCACTAGATTTGCAACTTCAGGGTCGCATACACTGGCTGGAGCGGAGTGCTTGCGATTATGGCCCATTAGACTAAATGTCAGACCCAGAACAGAGACATTGTCGGCAATGATTGAATTTGCCATGATCTGCGACTCTGGATGCTTCTTCAAGTACTGCCAGAGCGAGTTAATGTCTTTTTCGCTAACCAAAGAGTTGAGAGAATTGATTCCCAAGACACCGTGGCCGAAGACATAGAGCAAGCAAACTGCATTGCCATCTTTATCTACTACAGCAATAGAAGCTGGACCAGCAAAGCTATCGATATAATCTAAACACTCAGAAAGGGCGGCTACGGCACTAGCACTCTCTTTGGGATTGAACACCTGCCCATGGAACATTGACGCTGCCGACAATACCACTTCATCTTGAAGAATATAGCTGGAGAGGTCTACATGGACTGAACCAAGTTCATTGAGAATCATGGTATAGGCTTCTGGACCAAATAATTGTTGTGGATTCTTCTTGCTGCCATAAACACTGGCAATTACTTGACCTTTGTATAGGAGCATGGCTGAGCGTGACTTGAAGCGGCTTGATTCTGTCTTAACGCAACCAGAAAGCTTTTGCGCCTCAATATTGATTAGTTGAGGGAGGAGGGGCATTCTCTGCGAAATAGTAAGAGGATTCTTGGCTTTAGGAGACAGTGATTGACTGGGAAAGTAATTGATTGCCCGTTTGTAGGTTATTGCCTTTTGCTGAGAACGATTGAAAGAAGCCAATTCTCTTAGCTTAACGCTGAGATAAGAAAGCATAGTTTTCTCCCTTGGAGATTTAGAAGAAGTGCCGTGGGAAGCAATTAGTAAGTTAGGACGTTAAAGCTGGAAAGCGAAATCAATAAAAATGCCAAGAAAGAATGTATAGCTTATTTTGCGAGTTGTAAAGTGCCTCTGGCAAATACTAACCTTAATTCTCGATTTTTACATGGACTTGCCAAAATTGTCAGGCTTTGTGACTGTTTCTGGCGTTTCGGTTAGTTAGATTCTGGTTGAGGGAATTTTCTAATAAGGCGTCAATATTGCCACTTATTTGGAGCAACCAAATGTCAAAACCGGTTGAGCTTTCTGACGACAAGCTATTTGCAATTTCTCTCCAATATGAATGCCCATACAAATGGTCGAAGATGAAAGGCAATGAAAGAGTTCGTAGGTGTGGCTCATGCCAGAAAAACGTTTATAACATCTCCAAGCTATCAAAAGCTGATGCAGTTTCCCTGATAAGCGAAAACGAGGGAGATTTGTGTGTGACCTTCTATCGAAGACGAGATGGCACTGTTCTTACACAACAGTGTTCGTCTATACGTGGGCTGAATCACATAAGAATGAAATTTGGCTGGCTAGCGATGATCAATGCTGGTCTTGCTTGCATGGCCACTAGCCTAATGCCAATGTTAGGCCCGGCTTTTGTCACCATAATTGGGGGAATTGGGCCAGTAATGTCTGGCCTGAAGGACGAGAAACCACGGGATCCTGAGTGCGACAAAGTAATCGAGCCAGTACAGTGCGATGATGACTAATCGCTTATAATTGTCGCTCACCGTTTGAAAGCAGAACACGTGCCAAGTAAATCATTCCGCAGCATTGTAGCAAGCCTGACACTGATCACATTGGCTTCACCGGCTCTCGCCTCTGAAGTTAGCGCTGAGCGCAAAGATAAAGCAGTAGATCTGGCCAATCAAGGCGTCCAGTTTTTGCAGGCAGAAAATGCCCAGAAGAGTGCCGAACTACTCTGGCAAGCAGCAGCCTTAGACCCGAACCAAGCCGACATTCAATACGATCTTGGCCTTGCATTCGCACAGCTAAAACGCTACAAAGAGGCCTGGCAATGCTTTCAGAAAGCAGTCATTCTCGATCCAAAATTGGCTAAAGCCTGGATTCAATTGGCACAAGCCTATGCTTACTGTGGCGACCTTAAAAGAGCTATAGCAACGGTTGAAGATAACAAAAAGCGTTTTCCTCACGACACTGCAGCTTTAGCCATAAACGAAGAAATGGGAAAAAAACTGGCCCGGTGGAAGGCTGGCCCTACAAACGCGGTAATCGATTCCCAATCACTTGAGACAATTCGTCAAGAGGCAGCCGCTGCTCCAAGCGATAAGCAGAAAAGAAGTCATTATGCTTGGGCACTCACAAAAGCAAAAGATTACAAGAATGCCCTGATGCAATATAAGTCGCTGGTGGCAGAAGAGCCCAGCAATGCAGACTATCTTAAAGGCATGATGTGGTGCCAAACCCTAGCCGGTGATCTTGAAGGCCTGCAGGCCTCAAGGCAAATGTACGTTGACCGTTTTCCTAAAGCGTCCGACGTAAGCACCATTAAAGACGAAATCAAATATTACGCAGATGACTTTAAACGAATCAGAGCACAAGAAGCCGGTAAGGCCAATGAGAGCGATAAAGATTATCGCGTATATGGGCCAGAGCGCATGCCGGTAAAAGTCTGTGTTCCTGATATTTGGCGCAGTAAAATTGTCTGGTCGGCCGGAGGCACAGCAGCCAAAGATGGCCCTGACTATGCCAAATTAGTAGAACAAGCGTTCAATACATGGGGTGATGCCAGCGGCGGGGTCCTCAAGTTTAGATTTGTGCCGCTACCCACTGATAGCGACCTCTCTTGCGATTGGACTGATGACAGATCCAAGTTAGTGCACTCATTTGCTAGCGGTGTTACCGTCGGTGGCACCAATAGCTCAGGACAGCGCACTTCCAAAATATTTTTGTTGATAAAACCAGGTGATAAGACTTTTGACAAGAACGAGTTTTATACAACGGCATTGCATGAAATAGGCCACAGCCTGGGCTTAGGGCATAGCTCCAGCCCTAGCGATGTGATGTACTTCGCTTCTAGCAGTGCCACTGATCTCAGTGCCAATGATCGCAGTCGTATGCGTGCACTGTATTGCAGGTAACTTGTATGCCAAAGATAGTTGATCATGGTCAGAAGAGAAGTCAACAGAATTATTACTGCAGCCATCCGCCACTGAAACCGGCTGCACGAAGACCATTTTGTAGATACAGACAATCTTTCATCAATTTCCAGACCAGTTCCGACTGATGGTTTTCAATCATTATCAGCCCGGCACCTTTATTTAATCCAAATTTCCAGGGTGAGACCCAACCATTGCAGGTCTTGTTTTGACTCGACTCAAATCCATATTTGCCTAGGCCCTGTGCCCCAAGTTCTTCGATCATATTTTGAATAGTCTCAAGCACTATCTCTGGTGCAAAAGGCAATGATGCCACCACAGCCCATGGTGAGATTGTGCCATCGTCTGGTCCTTGAGGTACACCGCGAGCTTTGTAATTATAAAACACTCTCTTAACTCCGCTGATAGTTCGACGAGCTGCTCCTGGCCCGTTGCTAGCGGTTAGCCCCCAGCAATACTTACCATAGTCAGCGAATTGTTTTGGATTTTCCACTGCATACTGTCTTTGAATATAGGTAGCCCTTTTGCTATTCTCGAAATAGTCAAAACCTATTTCTCTATTGAACCGATCTTGGATGCCACGAAAATCAATCCACTGATGAGCCATTTGATGAATGAACAGCGGACCGGCATGCAGACTCTCGATGTCGTAGATATTTGTGGTCTCAAATGTAGCAGTCCACTGAAGGTATCCTAAAGGCACTACTGCATGGCTTGGCGACCCCAAAGCCAGAGCGTAGAGAATGATTGCTTCACTATAATTTCGATTCCAACGATGTCTGCTGAACTTCTTTTCGGGCGTCCAACCATGAGAGAAGGTTGCAGCACCATTAAGTGCCCAGGGCCATTCAACGCGCTGGTAGAGAAAATCAGCTGTTTCTCTAATCTCTCGTTCTTCCTCACAGTCATGAGTGAAATAATTTTGCACGCAGAGCACACCGGCCATCAGTATGGCAGTGTCGATTGTTGAAATTTCAGATTGCCAGGCTCGTTTACCGCTCTCCATGTCTAAAAAATGATAGTAGAAGCCCTTATATCCGGTAGCATCTGCCTCAGGGTCTTGTTGGCTCGACTTTAGAAATTTGAGGGCTAATTGTGTTCGTGCAACAGCTTCAGAACGTAACATCAGACCACACTCAGAAGCAATTGTATAAGCAGTTAGGCCCATGCCGAGCACGGCAATACTGGCTGGAGAGCCCTGTTGATTCTTGTCAGAAATCAGACCATTGGTCGGATTCCACTCATTGCGAAAGTATTCAAATGCTCTGCCCTTAAGGTCATCCAGCATTTCTGCCTCTCTTGAAAGAAAAGTTTGGAGTCTATTTCTGAGCTGTTACGTTAGATTCTGTCAGCTAATATCTCAGCATCAGTAATGACTTTCTTTATCATGGTAACAGTGTTAGACAATTCATAGAACTCTACAACATAGGTTTATTTCTCAATCAATGTCGGTTATCGTTGCACCTATATGAAAAATTTCACGCTCTTTCTCCTACTTCTTTTAGCAGTCTTTAACTCATGTACCGCTGCCGCAGCAGGGAATTGGATAGCCGATGCCTGTAGCAACAAGTCAGATCACTGCATCCATCCAATATTTAAAATAGACCTTATATGCGAACTATGGTTGCGCAAATTAGATTCCGCTACGTTCAAGAAATTAAACGATATCTACCTTCAGCCTGACGCCAGTGATTACTGGCGGAGCGACATGGAAGCCATGGAAGAAATGGCTATATATGGCAAACTGAGCGATTTAGTCAAGGGCAAAACTTCCCAGGAAGTTGTGCAACTCATTGGAGAGCCAAGAATAACAACGAGGGCATTAAAAGCGGGGCCTGACACCCTCAGCGATCCGCAAAGTGCTTTGTATTACTTCGGATTCAATGGCGTAAAAGTTTGCCTTACTTACAGTAGAAACATCTGCGTCGCAGTTAATCGTAATCTATATGATGCCTCAATCGAGGATGCGGCTTTTGAAACAACCAAGGCTTTTGCCTTAGGTAAGCCACCGGAAGAAATTGCAAAACACTTAAAGCATGATCTGATAGCCAATAAAGACTTGAGCACAATGGTGTTTAGGATGGGCATTGGTCGTGAATGGTCTTTTCACTTTACCAACGGCAAATGCGATGATGCCAGTAATTGCATTGTGCTTTAAAGTTTCCACCTCGAGATAAGTCGCCGAAAAGTGCAAAGCACCTTATGCTATCAGACTGCACTGGAGCCGCGCCTGTTTAATAGGCAATGTGGGCAACCAGATTTCTTGCTGGTGCGATTGGCTACTGTGGCTTGCCATTCATGATTGTCTTGCGGGCAAAGCCACCAAACTTTTTTACTAGACGCAGCGGTCAATGATTCACCACTGACGGAACCATTCTTAGTTGGGTGCAATTGAGCAGCGATATTGGGAAATTTAGTGGCCAGGCAATTTTCTTGACTGGCTTTCTGATTGGTGCAATAGGGGCAACCACTGCCGTCCGCTCGTCTAGAAACTTCGGCTTGCCATTGATGCTCGCTATTATTGCGACATAGCCACCAGACTTTTTTCTTTGATCGGCAAGTGAACTCCGCAGCACCGATGCCATCATTGAGAGTAGGGTGCCATTCTTGCGCCACCTGCGGGAAAAGAACAACCAGCGAATTAGTGATCGAGACTCTTTTATTGGCGCAAAAGGGGCAGCCTTTGCCAGCAGCTCGCGAGAAAATAGGCGCTTGCCACGCATGGTCTGGCCCTGCTTCACACTGCCACCAGGCAATGACGTCAGAACCGCTTGAAAAATCATGAGCAGTAAACTGGCCGTTATTAGTCCCATGCCACTGACTGGCTAGCTGGGGAAACCTCTGACTCAAGGGCTCGAACTGGCCACCGGCGTGCCGAGTGCGCTCACTTTTGACACTATCAGCATTGAGTTCAGTTGCTCTGGCTTTGCGAGGTGAACTGGTCTCACTCATTAATGTTGATCACTCCCAAGCATTCGGCGAACCATGAACTTACATCCGAAAGAGCGATCATAATAAACTCCGTACATCACTTCCTACTAAATTAGTCCAACTTAGCCAAAGCCGCAGTCAGCACACCAGCATTGGCAAGATCTTCAACTGAGCATCCGCGTGAGACATCATTTATGGGCTTGTTCAAGCCCTGAAGCATTGGCCCTGTCGCCCTTGCTCGGCCAAGTCGTTCGGAGATTTTGTAGGCTATGTTGCCTGAATTAAGGTCTGGAAAAATGAAGACGTTTGCACCTTGATCGCGCAATGGGCTTTCTTGTGTCTTGATTCGTGCAACATCAGGCAGCAACGCAGCATCGAACTGTATTTCACCATCTATGACGGCATGAGGCATCTCTCTCTTGGCAATGGCAGTAGCCTCTTTTATCTTATCCAGCGAGGCATCTTTAGCGCTGCCATGGCTAGAAAAAGACAAAAATGCAACACGGGGTTCAACTCCAAGCCACCTTACAGTTTCGACTGTGGCATAGGCAATTTCTGCCAACCCTTTTGCATCTGGATTAATATTCACAGAGCAGTCGGCGAAGAAAAGAAGCCTTTCCGGCCACTCTAGTACAAAAACGGAAGATGCTCGTTTAAAACCCTCTCTCAATCCGACGATTTGGAACGCTGGAATAAACGGCTTCGTCTCTCCACTGAGCCCGCTTACCATGCCGTCGGCTGCACCCATATGAACCATCATGGCTCCAAAGAAGTGCGGCTTACCCATCAGCTCTTTTGCTTCTTTTTCAAGCATTCCTTTGTGTTTTCGCAATTGACAATACTCATTCACATATTGATCGAAGTTTTTGTCTTCCTTCGGGTTGTGAATTTCTATGCCCTTCAAGTCCAAATTGAGCTTCTTGGCCATTTTCGTCAGCTCATCGGGGTCGCTCATAACAACTGGAATTGCCAGCCCTTCATCGCGCAAAACTGAAGCTGCCTTTAATACGCTCTCTTCGCCTCCATCGGCGTAGAGAACACGATAGTTCTTCCCTCTAATACGAGATTTCATTGAGTCAAGAAACACGTCACCCCCTTAGCTTTGCGGCGCTGAACAAATCACACCTAATCTGTTTGAGGAATCTGCTTACTGAATCTACTTGCAGAATCTACATCCAAAATCTACATCCAAAATCTGCATGTAGATCTGCAGGTCACCGGCGGCTTAATTAGCGGTTAGAAGCTCGTCTAGCTTGCCAGCGCCATCGAGAGCGTAAAGATCGTCACAGCCGCCGATGTGACGGTCGCCGATAAATATCTGAGGGATTGTTTTGCGGCCGCCTGAACGCTCCAACATTTCCTTCAACTTCTCGTCATCTTCTTTGACATTATGTTCGATATAGACGACATTCTTTTTGTCGAGCAAAGCCTTAGCTTTAGTACAAAACGGGCAGAATGGGCCGGAATAAACGGTTACTTGAGGCATGAATTCTCCTTGTTCGATGGCATATTAATTGCTTTGCTGTACTGCAAATTCACTTGAACAGCCTTGGCAGACGAAAAAATGATAGACCCCTTCGTATTGCAAGACAGGGAAGTCCATCGACTCAACCTGCATGAAAAATAGCATTGTCTGTCCGCATTCTACACAGTGTGGAAAGTTTGCATCTTGCGGCCAGGTGGGAAAACCACCTATTTGCGAAAGATTATAGCTGCGGCCGCTATCTACAGCAGAGAAACAATCTCTCATACTGCCTGCAATTTCTAAGTGCAAGATGCCACCACTGGTCTCTAATTTGTAGTTAGGCTGTTCAATTCTTTTGCCTGCAGCAATGCGTGGGCTGAAGTCGACCTTGCCTTCGCTACCAGGCTTGAGGCTCATGGGCACCGGTTCAAAGAGGGTGCAGTACATGCAGAACGGTATTGAAAGAGTATGCACGGTACTGGCTAAATCGAAGAGCTTCTCTAGATATGTTGTTGGAAAATCACTAAGGCTATATAGCGGTCTATCGCACCAGAGACACTTAATAGATGAAAGTGAGCTTTCAATCTGGTTAGATGCTGCTTTTAAGCCAAAACATGATCTTGTGAACAACCAGCGCTTCTGGTAGTTGGCATCAAGCTCCCAGCCAGCATTGAACATGTAAATATCAAGCAGAGCTATGGTTTCTTCACGCTTCCAGTGGGCGAATCTAGCTGTTATTTCCTCGCTGTCTATCCAAGCCAGTGAACGCATGACCAGTTCAGATCTGTCTTTCTTCTCAAGCATGGCGAGCAATTCGGTTTTAGTTTGCGGCCCTGCTGCTCGAAACAAATGGTCGAGTGGTGCGTATCCTACTTGAAGCATGGTTCTCAGCAACAGGTCAACGCTGTAGGTGGTATGTATCACCAGATCAGATACTACGTCTTCGGCAATAGCAATTTGTGCTTCTTGGCCAGATTGAATGTGCTCTAGCAAAACCTCTGCCAAGCAAGAAAACTGCTCATCGCTCAGTGACCGCAGCTGTTCATTGCGCTTTTGGGCCACGCCTTCTTCAGGGCGATAGGTTTTATAAATTTCCAGTAGCGCGTCAATCATTTTTTTAGTCGAGAGAATGGGAGTAAAAGACTAGCTTCTAAATACTAAGGCAAAAGCCTAGTCATTAACGCGAGCCTGCCTTTTTTGTTGCATTTTACGCACCAAAGCTATTGCCAAGACCAAATAAAGACAGCAACGCTGAACTAGGCTTCAGTTCTAGCGCCAGCCCCAAGCACTCTGTTATCCTTAGGGCGACAAAAAAGGGGTGATGTTCATGGTCATGGTAAAGATGGTCGAAGACGGCGCAGCATCAGCAGAAGTTCAACAAATCTTCGACGAGATCAAGACGGCTCGCAAATCAACCTGGATCAACAATTTCTGGAAGGTTCTTGCCAGCTCGCCTTCTACCTTGCAAAGAATTTGGTCAAACGTCAAACAAGTAATGGCACCTGGGGCGATAGACCCACTGACAAAAGAAATGATCTATGTTGCTGTGAGTGTAACCAACAACTGTGAGTATTGCATTCATTCGCATACAGCTGCAGCCAGAGCCAAGGGGATGACCGATGAAATGTACGCCGAGCTTTTGGCGGTAGTTGGCCTGGCTAACGAAACCAACAGACTGGCAAACGGTTACCAGATACCGGTCGACGAGCAGTTTAAACCTAAGTTTGACTAATGAAGATCGATAAGGAATTAGGCTCTGTGAACTCAAAACTGTCGTCAGTTAGCCACCTGCTTAGTGTAGATACGTTCGCGCGAAGACAATCGCGCTGTTACTCAATATTTGCGCGATTCGTCATAGCTCCATTCATACTGTTAGCCCTTTTGTTTCCAAGCCCAGCAGCAGTAGCAGCAGAAAGTTTCATGAAATTCAAAACCAACTCCTCTATGTTCGGGAAAAGCACTTTTTTAATCGCTCCCAAGAATGTCGCCATTCTCAACCTTTCTGGTTCGAGTATTTGGAACTCGAGTCAGCCAGCTCAGGTACAAATGATCCACCCTGAGGCCGGCTGCTATTTTAATAACAACGTCAAAGCTTTCATCAGTACACAGAGGGGAGGAATCGAGACTTTTTCAGTTGCCAAAGTTATTAAAGTTGGAGATGAAAAGATCGCAGGTCAGAACTGTGTTCACTATGTCGGCTTCACTTCTAAGGAAACTAGCAAGGTCCCGGCCTTAGAATTTTGGGCGATACCAAAACCAGCCTGCGAGAAAGCAACTTGTGATTTTTACTGCAAGCTCTTTGCTGTACCCAGTCAATACGGTTTGCCCATAAAAGTAAGACAGATGAATGATGGCGTGCTCAGCTTAACGCTGGTTCCCATAAAATTTGAAATAGTAACTGCTAGCACCAATGCTTTCACTGTGCCTTCGGGCTACCGTCGCGTCAAGGATCTCGCTTCCTTCTACTTTGCAGAAAACAGCGACACAGTGCAGGCAGCAGAGATAAACAAATATTTTTCTGCCGATAGATAATTTTGTCAGCAAAGAGTGAGAGCGGAAATGACGAACGAACAACTGCTAGCTAACTTTAAATCATTGGCCTCAAAACGCGGCCTGCAAGAAGTTCAAGAAGTTTTAGTATCACAAGCGAAACCAGCAATAGCATTGGTATCAAGCACCAAGTCTGCATCAGCCCTGGCTCTCGCTCAATCAAAAATTGGTGGTCGCCCCGATGTGCCAGCTAATTTTGTTTGGCCAACCAAAGATGCAAAACCACTTTCATTTATTGCCCAGATTAACCTCGGTCACCTTCCCTGTATTGAAAGTTCAAACCTTCCCAATAGTGGCTTACTTTCTTTCTTCTATAACAATGAAGTCTGGGGTTTTGATCCAAAGGACAAAGGTGGCTTCCAAGTCTTTTATTTTGAAAATGAATTGAGCGAATTTAAAGAATGCCAGCCGCCGACAGCAAAGATTGAGAAAAAATTCTTTGGAATGCTTTCCAAAGCTGTCAGTGTCGAAGAGTACGATTGCTGTGCGCTTGAGCCTGAGCTAATCCTAACGCTGCCTAATGAGCTGAAAAATATTGACTTGTCTGAAGAAGACACTGATAAATATTGCGAACTCCTTGAAACAATTGGCGGTCATCATCGTTTGCTTGGTTATGCAGAACCAGTGCAGAATGAAATGGAACTCGAGTGCGAATTAGTTACCAATGGTCTCTACTGTGGCGATGCCAGCGGCTACAAAGATCCTCGGGCAAGCGAATTGGAAAAGACCTCACACCACTGGCAGTTACTTCTGCAAATCGATAGTGACGACAACGCCAACATGATGTGGGGTGATGCTGGCCGGCTATATTTCTGGATTAAGGATGAAGACTTAGCTGCCCAGCGCTTCCACAACTGCTGGATGATTTCACAGTGTTACTAGATTGAGCCAAAGCAATTAAATTACAACTACAACTTCGTACCCGACAAACCAGCCACAACGAAGTTAATAGCAATAGCCTGCCTCAGCCCAATTCCAATTACTGGCGCAGGGTCATCGATTTGGTCGCCACTGCCACTCTGGCTGCGATCGAAGTGAGCTGTCATGTGCATGACATAGCCTTTTTCAAAAGGAAAAACCACAGCTAGAATACCTTGACCATCAGGATCATCCTTTGCCAAAGTAGGGCTCACGGCTAGCACTCGCACCAAGTCTTTGTTGATTACCCGAATTAAGTGGCAATGAATGTCCATCTTCCAATTTGCCCGTGTCACTGCATGACGGAAGAGTACTGGGTCTTTACCAACGATGGTGGCATCATACATGCGCTGGGTATTCATAGCGCCGTTCCAAGCGATATAGCCAGGAAAGATTTTTTGATCGAGGCGGTCGAGCATCCAGTCTGTGGTAATTAAGTAACCGCCCCGAATGACAAATTCTCTTATTTTCATACCAGCAGCATAAGAAAGATTCTTCGGCCCACAATCAATAACTAGCACCTGTGCGTTAGTGAGATCGTAAGAGTCTAGCTCGCGCTTTTCCATACTCTTGAATGGCAATCCCAGGGTCTTTAGTGTGCGCTCGGCTTGATCGTATCTGTCTGTGATTACTACTAAGCGGTCGTCGGCAATGGCATTTGCCCCCAGGGCAAATTGCGGGTGTGCCTCCTCTAGCCAAGCTTTATAGATGCGGCCAGGGGCGCTACCAGCTCTGCCGGTGAGCAGAGTGCCTGATGTCTCTATCGGTCCGTCGAACTTGGCATTACCTTGCAGCGGCAGCCTATTATTTGCTTGATTAGGCGCTACTGCAGGCAGCTCTGGCTTGGCCTGGTCAGCGACTGGCGTCAGTGGGTAAAACTGCGGCTCTTCTAGTTTGCCCGGTTGAGCAAAAGCTATTGAAGGAAACAGAGTGAATGCCAGCAGTTGGAGAGTCAGGAGTGTTGCAGCCAACTTCAGAGGTGGCATAGATTTCAACTGCTGCTCGGTCGCCCAAGAGCCTCTATACCAGTTCATACTGGCAGGGGGTTGCGCTCTTGGAACTGCCGCTGGTGCCAATAGGGATAGATAGTCGGCACATTACTAGCAGCATCAAGCTTGGCCACTTGTTCTGTTGTTAGATTCCAACCAACAGCCTCGAGGTTCTGCTTTAGTTGTTCTTCATTGCGAGCACCAATAACTATGTTCGCCACAGTAGGCCTTTGCAATAGCCAGTTGAGCGAAATTTGAGCAACAGATTTGCCTGTCTCTGCAGCTATTTCATCTATGGCATCAACAACTTTATAGAGATGCTCATCTTCTACTTGTGGGCCTTGTGCCGCAGTCTTGTGCAACCGGCTTACTTCGGGCAATGGTGCGCCCCGTCTAAGTTTTCCTGTGAGCCTGCCCCATCCTAGTGGACTCCAAACCATGGTGCCAATTTTCTGATCAAGAGCCAGTGGCATCAATTCCCACTCAAATTCGCGATTGATTAGAGAGTAATAGGCCTGGTGAGAAATATGCTTGGCCCAGCCGTACTTCTCGCAAACGGCTAGAGACTTCATCAAGTGCCAACCAGAAAAATTAGAACAACCAATGTAGCGAACTTTGCCACTTTTAACCAATGAATCAAGGGTGCTCATTGTTTCTTCCATTGGCGTCATGGCATCGAAGCCGTGCATAAAATAGACATCGATATAGTCAGTGTTCATGCGCTTCAAGCTAGCATCGCAAGAGGCAATCAAGTGATGACGCGAAGAACCCACGTTGTTCTCTTCTTTATCAAAGCGAAAAGTAGCCTTGGTGGAAATCAGAGCCTTGTGACGGCGCTTGCCCAGGGCTTTTCCTAGAATTTCTTCGGCTAGACCGTTGGAATAAATGTCGGCAGTATCAAAGAAATTTACTCCAGCATCAAAGCACAGATCGACCATTCGAGTGGCCTCTCTGACGTCAGAGCCACCCCAAGACTTGAAAAACTCGTTGTTGCCACCAAAGGTGCCAGTGCCAAAACTCAGCACCGGTACTTTTAAACCAGAATTGCCTAGCTGTCTAAATTCCATGATCAACCTCTTGCTTTTGCCAGATCGTACTAAGTCGTCATTGGCTAAGTCAAAGGGGCTTAAGTTAATTCACTGCTTGACTTGATCTAAATGTTTGTGACTGAACCCGCTGTAATTGGGCCATTGAAGCCAAATTGGCCTTCTTGCCATAAAGTTGCCGCGGCTTCGTTGCGCAGAACAGCTTGCTTGGGATGAAAAGCCGCAATTTTGCCGAATGCTCGTTGGATGTTGTTACCTTTAGGACCAGAGATATAGAAGTCTTGGTGAACGTAGCCAGTGAAGCGCTCATCAACTTGCTTGCCGTCGCTAAATTTCCAAACACATTCCATTTGACTGCGGTAGGGTGGAAGGTCTTTACCGCTATCAAGGGCAACCTTGATACCAATCATTTCTTCGCGGGTAAGCGGTTTGTCGGGGCGGAAGGTTCCGTCTAAGTAGCCAATTGAATAGCCTGTAAAGGCAAGGGCCTGAATATATTTGTAGGCAGGATGACTGGGGCTCACGTCTTTGAATTGTGGCCCCGCTTGTGGCGCCAGGTGCAATTGCCGCTGGCCCGGTTGAATGGCATTGTAGGCCTTGTAGAGCCAGGTTACATACTGTGCGCGGGTGATCGGCTGATAGGGCTTAAAGTCTGCGCCAAGATCGTCAAAAACGTGCAAGCGGGCAAGATCATCAATTAGCTCTTTATTGGGACAGTCGCCCAGGTCACTGAAAGTTTTAGTTACAGGGGTGGCTTGCTCCTGAGCGCCCGTAGGTGAAGCTAGATTTGTTGACGGCGTTGACGGGGCGAGCTTAGAGCTAGTTGCGTTGGCAATCTCTGGGTTTGTAACCGACTTGTTCTCAAAGGCGATTCGGTCAGTGCCAGCCAGTGCAGTCTTTAGCTCACCAATTTTACGTTGAGCGAAACTATCTTTGAGAATAGCTAGTTGAGCCTTGAGGCTTGTATTCTCAGATTGCAGCTCTTGCACTTGCTCAGTGAGCTTCTTGTTCTCAGAGTCTGATACTGACGAACAGCCTGTGGTGAGAAGCATTATGGTTGAAGCCAGGCCCAATAACTTGATGCTGTGATGACGATTGATATTGAATAACCGTTCGCTTCCCATGGCCTGCTCCTTGCTTTCTCTAAGTGCTTCACAAATAGCCTTACCGAGCCCCGAGTAAATTTAGCCGAGTGCCTGACAACTTTGTGCCCCGCTGTCACAAAACTTAGCTGATTCGGCCTTAGCCCAAATGCTCTTCGTCTTCATCAGCGACAATCTGTTGCTGCTGAGGAAACTGTGCTAATTGCAAGGGATCAATATTCTTTGAATTGAGACCGAGCATTGGCGCAATTGCCATGTCGACAATTTCTCTATCTATTTGAGATTGTTCTACAACAGTAATTAAATAGCTGCCGCACATTTCTTTGGTTCGCCTCTTTTGAAAATCGACTATGTCTTGATAGACCGGAATGACAATTTCCTGACGGCTGCGCAGTCGCACAACTGTCTTGCCTTCAAGAACCACAGGTTTAAGTTCTTCATTGAGCTGCAAAATCAGCCAGGCAATGCCAGCGTCATTAAAGAGCTGCTCAGCAATAGACACCAGTGAATCATTTGCACCAATCAGTATTTTGGGGCGAATGAAAACGCTCTTGCTAGTTTCAGAAACACTATTTTTATTGTCTTGGGTGCGGTCCTGAACTTTGAGACTGCTTTCCACAAAATCTGCCCCCGCTGCAACTCTGGTAGAAGCAGACGAAAAACCAGTATCGAAAGCCACTCCAGCCTCGTAGTTCGAAGCGGCAAAAGGTTGCACCAGGGCAACAGAGTCTGTCTGCCACATACTCTGGTCAGTTCGCAGCTTGGCAATACTGGCTAAGGCAATGATTGCTGACAGGGCAATCTCGGGCCCAGTTAGGTACTTGAGGTCAGCCTCTTGGCACTTCAGTCGATAACCACGCAGTACTTTGCCCTGGCTATCTAATAAAGGTTCTTGTGCATTATTTCGCTCACCTGGCCCAGGAGCGCGTGTCTTTGGACTACTATCGAAAGAGCTCGTCTTCTTTTCTGGCTTGCTTTCTGGTTTAAGACCCAGATTTGGCTCGGGCTTATGATCAATCTTTTGATCAAAACGCGCGCTTCGATTTTCTATTCTTGCCTCAGGGCGATCACCTGAGTGTTGAGGCTGACTCTTTTTGCCAGAGTCTGGACCATCTGGCTTTCGCTCGGCCTGAATCGCATGGCCAACAGGATTCACCACTACTCTGATGGTTGAACATGCTACTCGATCACTTAACTGCCTAGCCACATTGATGGCACCATCTCGATGAGCTAAGACAAGATTTGATTGACTGAGGGGAATCAACCTCACCCTAGTTGAGGTGGCTGCGCTTGATTGCTGAGGAGAAGAGCGTTTAGGCTCTAGCCTTTGCTCATTGCTAGCTTCGACTTTCTCTCGGCGCGAGATGCTTGACTCTAATTGCCTTTCAGGCTTGCTGTCTGCTGAAGCAACCTTTGGGTAGAGGCCTCTAGGATCTCTCGGTTCTCTCTGTTCTCTCGGATCTCTAGGTTCTCTTGGAACTTGTTCATCTTTCTGCTGCTTCGGTTCTCGGAAAATTTCAGATCTTTGAGTCGATTGCGAAGACTCACATTCGCTTCTATTCTTTCCTAAGGCCGTCAACAGAGCGTTGCCCGCAGTGCCTGGTTTTGTAGTTTCTCCCGACTTAGCTGCAACAGCATTGTTTCTGGACTCCGAACCAGCAAGCAATTCCTTTTCAGCTTTAGAGAAGCTGCCTTGAGTTGAATATTTCGGCTCTAATTGTTTATTGTCTGCCTGCTTATGGCCTGTTTGTTGGTCATTTATAGGGCTGAGTTTAGATGTTGCACCCTTTTCTGACGCAACTGCCAATACTTTCGCTTCACCCTTTGGCTCAGCTTTTAAGTCGCCGTTCGATTCATTCTTCGCCCCCGATCTAGAACCTAGAGTCGGCTCTGATTTAGATCCTGATTTAGGTCCTAAATTAGTTCCTAAGTTAGGTCCTGATTTAGGCTCAGAGTTAGTATCTGGCCTCAACGTGGATCGAATTTCTTGCCGTAATTGCGGTCTTAATTCTTGTTTTAATTCTGGTTGCGAGTCTTTTTTCGAGTCTTTTTTTGAATCTTGCTTTGAATCTTGCTTTGGGCTGGCCTCGACCTTCCTCTCCGGGCGCGATTGGGCAAGAGGCATTCCAGAACTTGGTCTCTCAGTGAAAGAGGCTGGCTGACTGCGGGCCTTGCGCACAATGTCGCGATCTAAATCATTGGCCAGTGTCTCTTTGTTGTAGAAAGGAATTTTGGATGGTAAATCGCTATGAATGCGCTGATAGGTCTGAGCGGCATGGCGCTCTGCTGCACTAAGGTCGCTCAGGTCTGCCAATGATTTACCCGATTGACTGCGGCTGAGCATGATGTCGCGACCGCGTACATACAAATTGGCTAAAGCTGGCGAAATGCTGGCAACATATTGCTGCTTCACGTGGGTATTTGTGACACGCTCAATCATGTCATTTTGAACTCTGCCAAGGGCGTCGCTGGCTTGTTTGAAAGTTCTGCCTAAATCAAAGCCATGACTCTCTGGGCTTTTCGCCTCATGGTCATCTTTCTTAGCTGGCTTTTGCTCTAGGTCACCTTTGTGATTGAACATAGGCAGTGCTCGCTTGGCTCAATCTTTATACCTTAGGTAAAGAGTTTCAAAACCTCTTCTTCTCCTAGGGCTCGCCATTCACCAGGCTTCAGACCAAGGTCAAACAAGGTCAAATCACCGATGGCTACTCGAGCGAGACGCAGAGTCGGATGACCAACAGCAGCAGTCATTTTGCGTACCTGACGGTTGCGCCCCTCAAACAAAGTTATCTCAAGCCAGCAAGTTGGGACAGTCTTGCGAAAGCGAATAGGCTTTGAACGCTCTGGCAATGCTGGTTCGCCTTCGATAACATAGGCTTCTGCAGGCTGCGTGCGTCGGCCTTCAATCATCAATCCTTCTTCTAACTTTCTCAGGCTTTCATCAGAAGGCTCTCTTTCTACTTGCACTAGATAGGTGCGAGCATGGGGATTATCTTGATCAAAGAGTGATGTGGTAAGGCGGCCATCGTTGCTTAAAATCAATAGACCTTCAGAATCAAAGTCAAGTCGGCCAACGGGATAAACATCTTTAGGAAAACCAAAGGCTGCGAGTGTTGTTTTTTCGCTACCATCGGCGGTGAACTGATTGAGCACTTCAAATGGTTTGTAAAAAGCTAGATACGAGCGATCAACGTGGGGGAAGAATGGCTTGCGCGGCCCTCTCTCGAATCCTCGTCTATTTGAACTGTAATCACTTCCCATAATGTCTCCGCGGCTAATCTAATTATTTATGTTACTGCAAGGCATTTGCTAGTAGATAGTCAATTGCTCTAACGTCGACACTATTGCCAACCAGACGATAGCAGATTGGCAAGTCTAAATTCGATAGAGAGAAATCAGCTGAGAAGCCCAGCAGTGAGAGAATTTCATCAGGGGAGAAGAATCTCAATCTGCCGCTCTCCAGGCGCAGCAGAGTGCCACTGGCTTTGCGACAACGGTAATATCCACTGGTAAAGCAAATAACATATTGAGCAGCATCACTGGCATCTTTGAGATTTACGACATTGAGAACCGGCTCATATTTTTCTGCGTCAGCTTCGCTGAGCAGCAGATGCGCTGCAGTAAACTCGTTCAAGCCATAATCAATAAAGTTACTAAGAGTCTTGGCCGAAGACGCTTGAGGCGGTGCCACAATTGGTCGCAAAGCTGAGACAAGTGGTCGAGTGTCTTCATCAGCTAGCCTTGCCACAATAAAGATACGAGGGCGCAACATAGGCACTGCAAACATGGTAGGACAGAGTTTTATCGCATCGACTAGATAGCCATTACTTTGAAGGGTTTGACAGAGATGTTCATACATCTTTGAATGAAGAAAACCCTCGACGTTCTCGATCAAAATTGTTGACGGCTTCTTCATCACCATAAACTCGATCAAATGCAAAAACGACTTAGCCCGGGGGTCCGACATATCTTTTTGCTCACCCCTGCGGCTATATGGCGTGCATGGAGGCGAAAGCCACCAGAGATCGGCTTCGGGAATATCTTTTATGGAAATGCTATCGAGATTGCGGGAGCTGGGCTTATGTCTATTGTTCAGTTCGTAAACCTGATTGGCCCACTGACTTTGGTCAAAAGCCGCCACCACTTCAATGCCATAAGGTTTGGCTGCTTGAGAGAAGGCACCTATCCCCGAGTAGAATTCAAGTGCTCGAATAGGAGTTGATCTTTTTGCGGTCATGATGCCTTTGCTTTAGAATTCTATCTTCTGCTATGAGATTTTAAGATGAAAAGAAGTGATATCAACAGACTAATAGACGAGGCGCTAGTTTTCTTCGACAAACATAGCTTTAAATTGCCCCAATGGTCTAAATGGACTGCTGAAGACTGGCAGAAAATTGGCACTGAAGCAGACGAAATTCGCACCCACGGCATGGGATGGAATATTACAGATTTTGGTTCTGGTGATTTCTTCAAGAACGGTTTGCTGCTTTTCATCGTGCGCAACGGTCTGCTCAAGGCCAATAAACCGCAAACCAGCAAAACCTATGCAGAAAAGGCCATGATGGTTAGGCCCGGGCAGGTTACTCCCTGGCACTTCCATTGGCTTAAAACGGAAGATTTACTCAATCGCGGCGGTGGTCGTCTAGAAGTTGAGTTGGGCTGGGCTTCAGAAGACGAGAAATCAATCGCAGATCGTCCAGTGGTAGTGCAAGTAGATGGCATTTCCAGGAGCCTAAAGCCAGGTGAGAAACTGATTTTAGAGCCAGGAGAGAGTGTTACTATTCCACCAATGCTCTGCCACCAGTTTTGTGGATGTGCCAAAGACAAAGAAATTTTAGTCGGCGAAATTAGCTCACTCAATGACGATTCAGCCGACAACTGTTTTATCCACGGTTGCGGAGCGCGTGTGATTGAAGAAGACACAAAAGCAAAATATCTTTTGCTCAGTGAGTACTCAAAGGCCTAATTGCGGCTAGACAGACTTGCTCACTTTAACTTTGTCTATGCGCTGGCGATCAAGTTCAAGCACCTCAAAAGTCAAGCCATGCCAGTCAAATTTCTCGCCAACTGCTGGTATGTGCTCCAGTCTAGCTAGGATAAATCCCGCCAGGGTCTGATAGGTGCCACCATCGTCCAAATCACGCTTAACTGAAAACTGGGTAAAAAATTCTTCAATAGAAACATGGCCGTCGATTAACCAACTCCCATCGTCCAGAGAAACAGCTTCCCACTTCGGTGCTTCGCCTTCATTTGGCAGATCACCCACAATCGCCTGAAAAATATCATCACTGGTAACCAGGCCCTGGAGGCCACCATACTCATCAAGAACAATAGCGATTTGTTGCTTGGCGTCTCTAAAACGCTCAAGCAATTGCAGGGCAGTGGTATTTTCAGGCACGTATAAGGGTTGAATAACTAAGTCTCGCACCGGCCGCTCTTTAGCTTCAAGTGCGGTAAGCATAACGGTTTTGCCTTCGACAACACCTAGCACTTCGTCGACGGTCTGGTCGCAGACAAGAAAACGCGAATGGCTATCATCGGCAATTACATTTATCACCTGGGCCAGACTATCGCTACCATTGAGCCAAACCACTTCGGTACGTGGAGTCATTAGGGATGTTACTCGGCGATCACCTAGTTTCAAGACCTCCGCAACCATCTCCTGCTCTGCCTCTTGCACGATTCCTGCTTCAGTCGCCTGCTCAATCATTACATGAATCTCGGCCTGGCTCACTGGTGTCTCGCTGTACTCTTTTATACCAGCAGCCTTCAAAATTAGATTAGTGGAACCACTAAGTAGATGCACTAAGGGTCTGGCAATACGAGACAAAATTACCATTGGTTTAGCGACAAATTTTGCCACCAATTCTGGCGCCTGCAGGGCCAATCGTTTTGGCACCAACTCACCAATAATAAGTGAGAAGTAAGTGATCACTATTACTACTATCGATATAGATAGACCGGCGGCATGTGGTGCAAGAGACGGTATCATCTTGAGGCCGAGAGCCAAGTCATCGGCAATATTGGCTCCACCATAGGCACCAGCACCGATGCCAATTAGAGTGATGCCAATTTGAATTGTCGATAGAAAATCATTAGGGGCTCCAGCAATTTTAAGAGCTGCTTTAGCCCCCACATCTCCGTTATCGGCCCACTGCTGTAGCTTAGTTTTTCTGGAAGAAACAATAGCTATTTCCGACATAGCCAAGGCACCGTTGACCAGTATTAGCAGAAGAATAATTATGGCCTCTACCAGAGTTCCGGTGAGATTAGGATCGATTGACTGCAAAAGCGAAAACCTATTTTGACGATACTGATCTTCTCATAGTCTCCGAACGACAGTCTGTTTGCTGGCCAAAGCGCCAGCCTTGCGACGGAAGCCAAGAACAGTCAGCAAGATGCCAGCACCCTCAGAAGGCCACGGAATGGCTTTCGACGCCTCTAACAACTAAAGATTGCAAAGTTGAACATAATGTAATCAACAAGCACTAGACCAATAACCATTTACAGTGCGCTATTTTGATGAAAGCTAATCGAAAGAATCGGTACCCGCGAATACATGCATCAACTAATTGACAAGTTTATTATCATGGCGGTTAAAGGGCGATACATTACCCTGATAGCCGCCCTGTTGATTTTGGTAGGTGGAATTGCGGCTTGGAAAGTGCTTCCCATCGAAGCCTATCCAGAGTTGTCAAACCCTCAGGTGCGGGTAATTACTCTCGTGCCAGGCAAAGGCTCCGAAGAAGTCGAACGCTTAGTCACCATACCTCTTGAAAAAGAAATGTACGGCGTGCCGGGGCAAACCGCTCTGCGATCACTCTCTCTGTATGGCCTCTCTGTAATCATATCTACTTACACTGACGGCACTAGCACGACAGTGGCAAGGCAACAAGTCTTAGAGCGAATTCAACAAGCCAATATTCCCTCTGATGTCGAGCCGGTTCTAGAGCCCGATGTGGGCTCGCTGCGAGAGATTTTTCGCTATTCGCTATCTAGTCCATATATTTCGGCTATGGGATTGAGAGCAATCCAACAGTGGGATTTAGAGAAACTTTTCCGGCAAATTCCGGGTGTAATTGGAATCGTCAGCGAGGGCGGTCCAACCAAAACTTATCAAGTTAATGTTGACCCTCTTAAGCTGAGAGCTAGAGGTACAACTTTAAAGCAGGTCTTTGAAGCTGTAGAGCATTGCAATGCCACAACTGGCGGCGGCTTTATTGAGCACAATGGCAACGCCCTGATTGTGCGACAAATAGGCTTAATCAAGAACCAAGAAGATCTTAGAGACGTCACCATATCCTCCACTGCAGCTGGTATTCCAATCAAAGTGCGCGACGTAGCTGATGTTGAAATCGGCCCAATGGTCAGACGCGGTCAAGTTGGTCAAGACAAAGAAGACGACTGTGTAGAAGGTATCGTGCTCTTACGTCGAGGCGAAAACCCTTCACGGGTTTTACAGTCAATCAAAGAGCGCTTACCAGACATTATCGCCGCCCTGCCACCAGGGGTGAAGCTGCAGACACTATATGACCGCGAATGGCTCATTAATCAGACCCTCACAACAGTTGGCACCAACATTACTATTGGTATCACCCTTGTGGTTGTACTGTTGGCCATATTCTTAGTTGACTTACGCTCAGCTGTAATAACAGCATGTGTCATTCCGCTCTCCATGCTGGTTGCCTTCATTGCCTTGCTACTGCTTGGTGTGCCTGCCAATTTGTTGAGCCTCGGAGCAATAGACTTCGGCATCTTGGTAGATAGTGCTGTGGTTATGACCGAAAATATCATTCGCCGCCTTTCAGAAGAAGGGCAAGACAAGACTCCCGCACAGCGCTTATTAATTTTGACCGATTCGGCCCGTGAAGTTGCTGGCCCGATAGTTTTTGGCATCGTCGTAATTGTGGCGACATTCCTGCCCATATTCACCTTCAGTGGTGTTGAAGGAAAACTATTTAGACCACTGGCTGCCACCATGGTCTCTGCCCTTCTTGGTGCTGGTCTGCTGGCCCTGGCTCTAGTGCCAGTACTAGCGTCATTCTTTCTTGTCAAAAAGCCGTTAATTGAAAGGCAGAGCCCATTAGTTACAGCCGCTCGTGCCATTTACGCACCAACCCTGAGCTGGTGCTTAAAGCATCCTCTACCAGTAATTTTGTCTTCCATCGTCGCCGTCGCCATTGCCGCCAATATGTTTCTGCATACGGGCAGTGAATTTCTGCCACATTTAGAAGAGGGAAATATCTGGCTGCGGGCAACAATCAAGCCAGGTAGTGTGACGCTTTCACAAGCCGTCAATAATGCTAGACAAATACGAGAGACATTATTGCGCTATCCCGAAGTCAAACAAGTGCTTTCTCAAGTAGGCGGCCCCGATGACGGTACTGACCCGGCCCGTTTTGCTGACCAAGAATTTTATGTTGACCTGAAGGCGGCCAAAGACTGGCGCCCTGAGTTTAAAGAAAACAAGGAGCTTTTAATCGCTTCAATGCGAAAAGATCTAGAGCAAATTCCTGGGGTCGGTTATTACTTCACTCAATACATTCAGACCACCCTTGACGAGGCCCTTTCGGGGGTACAAGGCTCACTAGTAGCAAAAATATCAGGACCAGATTTGAGCGAGCTAGAAAAGCAAGCTCAGCATGTGGGCAAAATCATGGCAGAGACTCCAGGAATTGTTGATGTCATTGTTGATCCACTTTTAGGACAGCCTCAATTTGTTATTGAAATTGATCGGGCCGAGGCCGCTAGATACGGCCTCAATGAACTCGACTTGAAAGAGTTAACTGAGATAGCTATTGGTGGAACGCCGGCTACCACCGTCATTGAAGGTGAAAAGCGGTTTGAGGTTATTGTCCGCCTGGCACCAAAATTCCGCTCAACAGAAGATGCTCTCAACCATGTGCTTGTAGACACCCCCTCTGGTGCAACAGTTTCTTTGGCTCAACTGGCCACTTTAACTGAAGTAAACGGCGCCAGCCAGATATGGCGAGATGCTGGATCGCGCATGGGCACAATCAGAGCCAATGTCCGTGGTCGCGATTTGGCCACAGCCGTCGAAGATGCCCAGAAGCGAGTTCTAAGTGAAGTAAAATTGCCCACAGGCTACAAAGTACAGTGGACTGGTGAATTTCAAAGGCAAAGAGAAGCAGCTCACCAGTTAACAGTGATCTTGCCGATTACCTTGGCAATAATAATCACTATCCTCTACATTGCCTGCGGCACCCTGGGTGGTGCGGTGATTATGTTCTCAGTGGTTCCTCTGGCTGCCATCGGCGCAGTAGCTGCCCTTAATCTCACTGGCACCTATTTTTCGATCTCGGCGGGCGTTGGTCTAATTGCCTTGTTTGGCCTGGCTGTAAAAAATGGAATTTTACTGGTATCGTTCGTCAACGAACTTAGACACGATGGCATGTCAGTCAAAGATGCCGTCTACACTGGTTCGATCACGCGAATGCGCCCGGTTCTTATGACCGCTACTATTGCCGCGGTGGGTCTGCTACCAGCTGCTCTATCAAATGAAATCGGCTCGCAAACTCAAAAACCTTTTGCTATCGTGATAATTGGTGGCCTGATCTCTTGTACTCTTCTAACTCTCTACGTTTTACCTGCGCTATACTTGCGCTTTAGCCCAAGCCCGGGGCGGCCTAAGACTGTCCGCGATATACTGGTTGATCACTCTACCCCAGAGCCTGAGTAAAGAATGAAACGCTCCCTTTCACTACTGCTGCTAACTGCCTTGCTTACTGGCTGCACTGAGTCTCCACTTCCCAGTGCCCAGTCGAAGGCGGGGGTGTCTACAACTGCAGCGACAACTCATGTTCTTGGACCAAGTGATCCAATTGGTCTGTCGAAAGCTCAACAGGCCAAGATCGGTATTACCACCGAAACAGTAGCTTTCAAAACTTTACCGATTGTGAGCGAAGCAACGGGCACCGTTCGGGCCGATACGAACCTCACTACCCCTGTAATTTCGCTGGCACCTGGTCGCATTGAAGAAGTGCTGGTGCAACCTGGTGACCAAGTAACAAAAGGCCAGGTGTTAGCTAAGATTCGCAGCGATGAAATAGCGCAAATTCAAGGCGAACTTTTGACCCGCTTACTAGAGCTAAAATCAGAAAAGCGACATGCAACTCTAAAACTCGCTCTAGCACAAAAGGTTTTCGACCGCAAAAATAAGTTGTTAGAAGAGAAGATTGCTGCTAAAGCCGACGTCGATCAAGCAGAGAGCGACCTTGAGCAAGCTAAAGAAGAAGTACTGGCCACCGATGAGAAGCAGCAGACTCTAATTATTTCGACAAAGGAGCGACTGCGTCTATTTGGCACCTCGACTAAACTTGTTGATGATGTAGTGAAAAGCCGCCATATTCAACTGGTATTCGAAGTTACCTCGCCGCGCAGTGGCATCATTACTGATCGCGATTGTGACCCAGGCGAGCTAGTAGAAGGTGGCAAAGCCCTCTTCTCGGTATCGGACCTCTCTAGAGTTTGGCTCGTTGCGAACGTTTTAGAAAATAGCCTGCGATTCGTAAAAAAAGGACTGCCCGTAAAAGTCTTAGTTGATAGCCTGCCCGACGAGTCATTCCCTGGTGTTCTCGACTTTGTCGATTCAAAGGTTGATGCCCAGACCCGGACCTTGCCCGTAAGAGCCACTATAGACAACCGCTCTTTGCGGCTTAAACCCGAGATGTTTGCCCGCCTCTCAGTTCAAGTTGGCGAAACCACTGCACTTATGGTGCCGGAGCCGTCTGTACAAAAAGCTGGTGAAACCTACCTGGTTTATGTCGACGAGCCAGGCGACTTCTACTTAGAGAAGAAAGTAAAAATCGGCAAGACAACCGCTGGCTATGTTGAAATTCTTAGCGGCCTCAAGCCCAATGACAAGGTGGTCGTTAACGGCAGCCTTCAGCTTCTTGGCGAATCGCTACAACGAGTGACGCAATAGTTTCGGCGACAACAAACAATAGCCTAGTAGGGCAGGCGCTTACCCTCCAGGCCAGCCACAATAAAATTAGTGGCTATTGCCTGACGCAAGCTGATTCCCAGAGAAGGAACTGGATCTGGTAAGAAATTACCAATAGCAATTTTGGCATTGTTGTCGAAATGACCGACCATGTGCAAAACATAGCCTCGACCGAACGGGAAAATCAAAGCAAGGGCTCCGGCGTGATCGGGATCTTCGCTGGCAAGTTGCCGACTGGCAACAAGAACCTTAACGCTTCCAGGCTTAAGGATACGCACCGTATGCGATGCCTGATCTAACTTCCAAAAGGCACTACTGACAGTGTTGTTTGCCAATATTGGATCTGGCGCCAGATATTCAGCATCGTAAATGTCTTTGCTATTAATACCTTTGTTCCAGCTGACATAGCCAGGAAAAGTCTGGGTGAGCATATGATCTAAAGCCCAGTCAGTAGTGAGTAAGTAGCCGCCTTGGCTGACAAAATCGCGAATAGATTGTAGTTTGTCGCGCTTTAGATCACCAGCACAATTGATAATCAAGACCTTGCAAGAGCCTAGAAGCTCGCTAGAAATTTCTCTTGCTTTAACGTGTCGATAAGGTATCTCTAGCTTAGCCAATGTCTTATCAGCCTTATCCCATTGACCAGCTACCTCAACAACCGGGCTCGACTCACTGACACCACCGGTCAGAAATTGAGGATGTGCTTTTGCTAACCAGGCACGAAAAACAAGGGGATCAACCCGCTCTGAGTGCGCTTTGCCGCTGACAGGAGGAAGCTCCTGATAGTTTGGAATGACCGCCTTAGTCAAATCAACTGAGACTATATTGCCCTGCAACGGCTTAGGATCAGCTCCAGCCTCTCTGTTGCCAACCTCATTTTTCTTTATGGACTGATTAATGGACGAATTTATGGCTGGAGCGAGGGGTGGAGTGGCGAAATCGCCTTCCCGCACAAGGCCATTTGAGCCCCCATTAGCCAGGGCTAGAGGCAACGTTGCCAGCTGAGCTTGAACAAAAATTGTCAGTATTAACGGAAGAAAAACGCGTCTCAATATATCCCCTACTTACTTGCCGCTCTTAGTATAAATTAAGGACGCCGTCAGCGCCGCGCTGTTCCCTTTCTTTCAGCAGTCTTGCAAAGCAGGCTCTCTGCCTTGACCTGCTAGTGAAAGTGCTAAAATGTCCCTGTCATTAGGAACAGTGATATTGCAGTAAAGTGAGTGCCAAGCATGTTTTCAAAAGCAACTTTAGCTTCTATTTTGGTCAGTTTCACCCTCGCTGGATTTCAAGCGCCAATGCTGGCGGATGTACCAGCTGAAACGAAAAGTGAGAATCAACAGAAACAAGAGCTGTCTGGTTATTTCATTACTTTTACTGGTAGCGCCCGCTCCGTAAGCAAGGCAAAGCTCAATGGTCAGAATGTGCTCAGCGCGCCAATCGTCACTTTGACTTTGCCTGTAAATGTTTCTGGTTATCTTGTTCCCGGCGCCAACGAGCTGGCACTCGAATACATCAGCAATCCTAAAGACGCCATGACGATTTTAATCGAGAAGCGCACTGTTGGGCCAAAGAAAGAAGAAGTGGCCAAAGTAGTGCTGGCTGCCAACGAGTCAAACGGGGCTGCCGCAAAGAAGATGGTTTCATTTAATTTGCCCAAAGATCAGCCATCACGAGCAATCAAGAGCCTGAGCGATGATGACAAGAAGGCTATTGAGAAAGAACTACAGAATTACTGGGCGGCACTAAACGAACGAAAGCCAGACAAACTAAAAGCGCTCTATAAAGATTCTCTCGACGACGAACGAAAACTCAGCCCTGAAAGTGCTGCCTATTTCGATAAAATTCTCAATCGTGAAGCCTCACTCTTGCGTAACCCTAGTATCAAATTAGCCCCGCTTGAACCAGCTGGTCTAACTTTCAAGATCGAAGGCGATACAGTCAAGTTGTATAGAGAAGACAAGAAACCGTTGCTTACAAGCAATGAAGTCGATGTGCAGATTGAGCCTGTGATGATCGAAGTGCAGAAGAAAGCCAAAAATCAGTCACAGCCCAAGGCGACGATGAAGCAACAGATTGTTCGCACTCATCTGTATTTCAAACAGAATAGCCAAGACGGCGTCAACCAATGGTCGGTGTCACTGCCACCAAATGCCTAAAAAAATACTCCTTGTCGTTGGTTTGCTAATTGGGCTTTCTCTTGTTGTAGCTGGCTACATGCTTGATGCCGAGCTAAAAACACCAATTACTCACAATGACCAGGATGTAATTGCCGTTAGTCGCGGCATGGCTCTCGATGAAATATTGAGCAAGCTTGAGAGTAAAGGCATTTTGCATAAAGCCTTTGTGCTTAAGCTCTATGTGCGGCTTTCCGGGCTCAAGCCTGTTATTCGAGCAGGCGACTATCGCTTCGCCACACCGATAGCTCCCCTTGATGTTCTCAAAACACTCGAGGCTGGCGGTATTGAGCTAAACAAGTTAACCGTGATCGAGGGTTGGACAAGGTTTGAAATAGCAGACGCTATGGCAAAACTCAAGAGTCTAAAAGTCGATCGCAAACAAGCCTTGGCTCTCATGAATAAAACGAGTTTGATTGCGGATATTGATCCGATGGTCAACAATCTTGAGGGTTATCTATTTCCTGATACCTACTTTGTGCAGTCTGATACCAAGGCCGATGAACTTATAAAGGCTATGGTTGAACGCTTCCGCACAGTCTGGAGTAAACTGCCCAACCCCTCTAAGCTAACAGCCCACAAAGCTATTACAATGGCCTCTATTGTCGAGACAGAAGCGAAACTAGAAGATGAGCGGCCCATTATTGCTTCAGTCATAAACAATCGCATTGCTCGCCGCATGCCTCTAGCGATGGACTCTACCATTGTTTATGCCTCGAAAATGATTGGTAAATGGAAAGGCAACGGCATCGTTTATCAGAGCGATCTTGATTTAAAGACTCCCTACAACACACGCAAGTACTACGGATTGCCACCAGGTCCAGTTGGCTCTCCGGGACAGAGTTCAATCACTGCAGCCCTGATGCCGGCATCGAGTAGCTACATTTATTACGTACGTGACCCGGCTTACAATAATGGCAAACATAACTTTTACTCCAATGCACAAGACTTCGAAATTGGCGTGCAAAAGTTAAGAGCCTGGGAAGCCAGTCAGAAAAAGAGCGGTCAGCGCTAGACGCAGGTTTGAGCGAGGCAAGAATTGTGGATCCGAAACTTATGCTATGGACACTAGCAATTCCGGCTGCTGCTCTGTTCGCTTTATTTTGGAACTACAAGTACTACAAATCGGTTCGCATAGTTTATGCAATTTCAGTTCTCTCTGCAGCAAGTGCTGCAACTATTTTGCCTTGGCTAATTCGCTATACAAGCGCACGTGAGGTTCTTTGCGATATCATTTTCGGCTCTTTATCAATGTGCGCCATTGCCTTGTGTAACATAAAAGCGCAAACTCCTAAAGTATTCCCGATAACCGCAGAAGAAGCTGAGTTTTTGGCAGAACAAAAATATCAACGCGAGCAAAGCCTCCGATATATGCCCGAAGAGCCGGAAGACGCAATATCCAGACGCGCACAAGAACGTCACTGGCTCAACAGCCCGACCCAGCGAAACTTACCCATGCTCCTCTTTTTTGCCCTGATTGCGGTAATTACAGTCCCGCTGCTATTGCGAGTTCTATAAAACAATTGTGGCGGCTTTTTTTAGTCTGTTGCTGCCTTTTATTTTGGGGCATCTTGACCAGGACTAGACGACTGGTCTAATATAGCGATATTCAGATTTTACCGACGAAAGTAATAAGTCACAGCCCCTTGAGGAGAATCAAATGGCCAGTAAAGACGCCGTAAAAGAAAATGTCAAAGAAGCTCCTAAGGTAGACAATTCAAAACAGATACCAAGTTTGGCATCCTATTATTTGCTTGGCAGATCCGGTCTGCGCGTATCTCCATTGGCCTTCGGCACAGGCACCTTTGGTGATGCCTGGGGTGAGCACTGGACCACTAGTAAGGCTCAGGCCAAAGAAATTCTCGCTCGCTATCTAGAAGCTGGCGGAAACTTCCTCGATACCGCCGATTCGTACCAAGAAGGGCAGAGTGAAGAGCTCACAGGGCAAATTCTGCGCGAATTGACCCAGCGTGACAAAGTAGTGATTGCTTCAAAGTTTACTTTCGGCACCCACCCTGGTGACCCCAATGGCGGTGGCAATGGTCGCAAGCATATGATTGAGGCAGTCGAGGCCTCGCTGCGAAGACTTGGCACCGAATATATCGACCTATACTGGGTGCACAATTGGGATACCATGACTCCAGCAGAAGAAGTTATGTCTTCGCTGAACAATCTTGTACAGTCAGGGAAAGTACGCTATATCGGCTTAAGCAACCCCCCAGCCTGGTACCTTGGTAGAGCCCAAACACTAGCCGAACTGCGCGGTTGGGAGAAGCTAGCGGCCATCCAGATGCAGTATTCGTTAGCGGTGCGCAATATTGAAAATGAGTATGTCGATGCGGCCCAAGAAATGGGAATTGGTATTGTCCCCTGGAGCGCACTGGCCAATGGTCTGCTGACAGGAAAGTACAAGATTGAAGGTGATCAAGTAAAGGGAGATGGACGAGTCTCTAGCACTTGGGTCACAGATCCAACCCTCGAACCAGGCAGCGCGCAGATGCTGCATTTAGTTGAGGTCTTGAAGGCTGTTGCCAAAGAATTGGGTAGAACCCCTGCACAAGTGGCTCTTAATTGGGTCACCAATAGACCAGGAGTGGTATCAACCATTATCGGTGCGACAAAGCTATCGCAGCTTGAAGACAACATTCAAGCTTTAGAGTTCACGATTCCAGATGAACAACTTAAACAGCTTGATGAAGCAAGCTCACAGAAAGTCGTTTATCCCTATTTCTTCCACAGCGGGGCCCTACAAGAAAATGTTCGGGCAGTCACCAAAGTAACAAAAACTCCTCGCGGCTATCATTCACGCTAACCCACACAAGGCTGAATGACTAAGGCAGAGAGCGCCCGGGGCATGTGCGCTCTCTGCCTCATTGAGGCCTAAAGAATGGAACGAACGACGCCACCATCTACCCTGAGAGCGGCTCCATTAGTGGCAGCAGCTAGTGGGCTGCAGACATAAGCGACCATACTGGCGACCTCTTCAGAAGTCGCTAAGCGCTTCAGCAGCGATGTTGGTCTAATTTTCTCGAAAAGCTCCTTTTCTACTGATTCGGCATTAGTATTACCTTGCTTAGCCATCTCTTTAATGAACTGCTCAACGCCCTCAGAAGCAGTTGGCCCAGGCAGTACAGAGTTGACTGTGATTTTTGTTCCAACAGTGGTCTCAGCTAGGCCTCTAGCAACAGCAATCTGAGCCGTTTTAGTAACACCATAGTGAATCATTTCACTAGGAATGTTGACCCCAGACTCACTAGAAATAAAGACAATGCGGCCCCAATCGCGCTTTCGCATGCCCTCGATATAATGTCGACTTAAGCGTATGCCACTCATGACATTGACTTCGAAAGTATGGAGCCAGTCTTCGTCGGTAATTTGAGCGAACTCTTTAGGCTCATAAATGCCGACATTGTTAATGAGAATATCAACGTCTGGTAGCTCAGAAATTAGTTTGTTAGCACCCTCGGCCGTAGCTAGATCAGAGACTAAGCCATAAGCCGTGCCACTAGTGCCGGCGCTGGCATGCAGGTGCTTCAAAGCTTCATCTACCCGCAACTGTGTGCGACCATTGAGGTAAACCGTGGCACCTTCTTTGTAGAGCAACTCGGCAATAGCATAGCCGATTCCGGCCGATGACCCGGTTACGAGCGCTCTAAGGCCTTTCAGCTGCAAATCCATTATCTTTCTCTCCATAGATTTTGATAAAGACTAGCATTTTTGCCCCAGCATATGAGCGAGCCTAAACATCTATGTCGCAATTACCTAATCTACTTCTTGCTTGAGAACTTTTACAGCTAAACGCTGCTTAAGATCTGCCATCGTATCCGGTGCCTTTTGCAAAGCCCTCAGGTCTTCGCTAGAAATCATCTTCCTGCCCTGGGCTAATATTTCAGTGTCAATTGACAGCACGCCGTCCTTTATCTCACGGTGGCGCGCTAAATTGACCAAAGTGCGCAAATGCTCAACGTTATAGCCAGTGGTCATCGGCGCGGAATGACTTCCCGCTTCAATGCCGTTTGTTAATACCGCCAAAACCGAGCCATCACGGCTGACAATTGGACCACCAGAGTTACCACGATAGGTTTTCATCGTAAAACCGATTCTAGACTGGCCCGTATAGGCAAGATAATTCAAACTTCCCGGTGAGATCACAGGCAACTCAGCATGCATAGGGTAGCCAATCGCGGCGGCTCTTTTCGATTCGGCCTGCAGTGGATTACCCAACTTGAGGGCGTCAAAGCGAAAAGCTGGGTTACCAGCTATTTTTAGAACAGCCAGGTCGGCACCCTGATCGATAGCAACGACACTGGCTTCATAAGAGCGGCCGCCGAAAAGTCTAATCACTTGCTTGTTATGCTCTAAGCCCGCGACAACGTGGTAGCTAGTGGCCAGAAGACGGTTTTCGCTATCGACAAAGAAGCCAGAACCAAGCGCCTGACCATCGCCAGAATGCACACGCACAACACTACTTTTGGAAGACTCATAAATTCTGGCCAACCAGCTATCACTTGCTACCTTGACTAGACCCGGTATATTCTCGCCAGCACTGGCTTCTGCCAGTGGTTTGACCGAAGCAAAGGCTGGTAATTCGACCTTGGCCAAGCTTTCAAGTGAGTTCATAGCAGCTTTGCCGGCTTTCGGCCCGAACTTGGCGGTCATACCCAAGGCCAGTACACCAGCGCCAGCCATTGTCACTTGTTCTTTTGAAAGGTTTGGTGCACTATTGGCGAAACGCTCCCACCAGTCAACTAAATGACCAGTGCTGGCAGCATCTTTCTCTCTGTCATCCGCCACACCTTTATCTGGGTGGGCTTCTCCGCTTTTCGGCATGGCTAAAATATTCCCTAAGTTGCCCCAGTTGAATCACAGTCTTTATGTCCCCAAGAGCTAGCTTATGTCCGCAAAATCGCGTTTAGAGCTCCACCAGCAACTCTCCAGCCAAATAGCTGACCACTGCGACAACGCTTTGTCGGTTTTGCTACAGAACGCCGCACCCATGCACGAAGGAGTGGGGGGCACTTCTTCGATATTAAAAATCGACGAACAAATGGTCTTTGTCAAAAGAATTGCTCTCACAGACCTTGAGCGAAAAACAGAGAACTTCTTGTCTACAGCCAATCTCTTCGACCTGCCTTTGTTCTTTCAATACCGCTTGGGGTCAGCAGGGTTCGGCGCCGGTCGTGAGCTAGAGGCTCACAAGCTAACCACCGAGTGGGTGATTTCTGGCGCATGCACTAATTTCCCCCTCTTGTATCACTGGCGAATTCTGGAAGGCAAAAGGCCCGCTCCCATGACTCCTCGCCAAATTGAAGACCTTAATATAGCTGTTGAATTCTGGGACAATTCTTTGGCAGTGCGCCATCGCCTAGAAGCCCTGCATGAGGCCTCAGCCCATCTGCTCTTGTTTCTCGAATATATTCCAGAAACACTTCATCAGTGGCTACTCGTTCAGCTAGGCAATGATGGCAATTGCGCCGACAGCGCTGTGGCCAAAGTCGAAAAAGACTGCAATGCTACTTCAGCCTTCTTCAGCGCAAATAACTTTGTTCACTTTGATGCCCACTTCAATAACATTCTCAGCAACGGCAATCTTTACTATAGTGATTTTGGCTTGGCGCTATCGGAACAATTTGATCTAGAGAAAGAAGAAGTAGATTTCTTGCGGCACCACAAATCTTATGATCGCTGTGTATCAATAGTAAGTTTGATTCAAACTCTGATGCTGCACTTTTATGGCGAAGGGAAATGGTTAAATCACTTGCGCGCATTCATCAATAGCAATGAGTCCAGACCGGAGAGGATGACACCATTTCTAGAGTCAAAAATAAAAGCCTATGCCCCAATAGCTTTTCGCCTGAGCGAGTTCTATCAACAGTTAGACACTGAAACAAAGTCAGTAATTTACCCGGCTGAAGCGCTTGAGCAAACACTAAAAGAAATTGACGATGGCTGTAACTAAATCAAAAGATCGCAAATTAAAGATCAAATCTCTCATTTGCAATATTCAGATTGTGTGATACAACTGTTATATCGGCATAGAGCAATGAGCCCGGCGGGCCATTTTTAATGGGTATTTAATCGTGAACTTCTGGACAGAGCGAAAGACAAGCGAGAAACGGTCATAAAGACTGTTCGGTTTGGTGTGCTTTTCCACTAGAGGTTTTCGATAATGCATCATTTGCAATCCAGTAGTTTCTTCTATTTATTTTCGCCAAGCCTTACTCTGGCTGCGTTTCATCGCGCCGAGCCAGGACACGAACGAGAGCGAAAGCACAAGCGAGAGAGCTTGCGAAAACGACGGCGCTTGACTTAGATCGAGCGTGAAGAACAAAACGTCACTTTTTGTTGCCACCGTTTGTGGTGGCTTAACTTGATGTGTCTATACACTCATATTTACATCCAAAACAAGCCCTGGTAGCTCAGCGGACAGAGCAGCACACTACGGATGTGCGTTGTCGGGAGTTCGAATCTCTCCCAGGGTGTATCTCTCAGTAACTCAGAGGCCAGAGTAGCCGGCTTTTAACCGGTTAGTCGCAGGTTCGACTCCTGCCTGGGAGAATTTGGCGCCATCTTCTAATGGTTAGGAAGCTGGTTTTTCACACCAGAGATACGGGTTCGATTCCCGTTGGCGCTAATAATAATATGGTGTTTTGACAGTCCAGGGGTTGCCCTTATAGTTCTGATGGAGAATTTGAAATGCTTGTTTGGAAATAGCGCTAGTCTTCTCATCAGTGGCACCTAATTTGGTGGCTCTGACAATCAAGTGCAAAGCCTCGGGTACTCTAGGGTCGCTCACGTGCTTGCGAGCATAGTCAATCACGACTTTACCCAGATAGTCAGGCCCAGTGCCATATGAATTGATTGCTGCAACTTCAGCCTTTGCCTTGGTTAAATCTGCCGCCTTGAGAAACTGCTGACCAGCAAACTTCGCTTCCTTATCTGCTTCAATCGGGCTCCACCAATTGTCTTGATAGTCATCCAGTTTGCCAAACTCAGTGATTCTCGCAACTCCACCAGTTACATAGGGCCTAGAGCCAGGGTTCTTCAAAAATAAATAGGCTGCTGAAAATTCTTTGCTATCGGCTGCGGCCGTATCAAATCGAGCGAGCAAGCCCGCCAGGGCTGGCATATATTGCTTAAGCAGAGTGCTAGCCTTGGCCGAGCTGGCCTGATCATGCAACAGAATAGAACGACAGAATACAGCCTGAGCGATGTCTTTACGCAGTGCCGCAGGAACCTGTTGCGACTGCGCCGCTTGTAGGAAGAGGCTGAGAGGAAGCTTCTGATTAATAGCAACTGCACCTTCAGGGCGCAACATAGACGGCAGGGTGAGGTAGCTCTGGGCCTCATTCTTCTTCTGGTCGATTTTCTGCCACTGTTCAGAAAGATCATGAGATTCTGCATCACTAACGATCAGCGCTGGCGAGCGATAAGACAAAGTAATCATCTGTTCAAGAGATTTAGCTAACATTAGTTTTTGCAGATTCAAGGCATTCATCGCCGATGGTGCCTTAGTGGCAGCAAGAGCACTATCAATAGCAGCCACAGCCTGGTCGTTATGGCCTTGCGTAGAAAGCACACGAGCCCTCTGCGAATTTGCTGTAACATAAGCAGGGCTTGTTTTCTCGATCTTTGCTAAAGCTTCAAGAATCTCCCCGGCATAAGGTTCTTTACCTGTGAGCTTAGAGCCTACACAAAGTAGCCAGGCAAGATTCTTTTTCTCTTGATAGCGACTGTGAGCATGTTCAATACTGCCTTTGTCACTGTTTGAAAAGGTCCAAATCCAGTCAGTCATATCATCGCCATGCATTGCCGCAGCAAGCTTGGCATCGTCAACAGTGTGGGTCTCACTTGCTTCTTCAGAATCTTCTTTGAAGGCACTATCAAGTATGTAAATATAACCGTCCATATCTTGATAGAGGCTACTATCACCCGCGGCTATTTTCTTGCTTAGCTGCACCAGGGTAGTAGCCGGGTCTAGCCTTAAGCCAACAAAGTTGAGCAGACCTTCTATGCCTTCTTTCATAGAAGCCATAGTGGGGTCGGCCTGCAATTCCAGTAACTTACTGTGGGCAGCCAGTAAGGCCACCTGGTCAATACCCTTGCTGGTGCTGACAGTGGCTTTGCGAATCAAGCAACGAGCCACTAAATATGCTGAAACTTTCTGATAGGGAGAGTCACCATCCAGGGCAATGGCAGCAAATTGCTTGGCTGCCTCATCGAAATTTTTAGCATAGAAATTGGCAGCAGCAATCTGATAGGCTCGGTCTCTTTTAACTTCTTCAGAGGCATTGGCTGGAGCCGGAGACGGCAGTGGTGGCTCTTTGCCTTGAGCTTTTAACTTGTAGTCATATTGTGGTGCGCCACAATGACAAAAGACACTGTCTTGGGCGGAGAGCCATTCTTTTACGGCTGCGCTGCCAGCACCATATTTAGCGACTTTCTCTTGCAACGTTTTTACTGCTTGCTTAAAGGCATCATCGTTGCAATTTAAATACGGACTATAGTCATCATTAGAGCCAGCTGAACGATAGGGATAAAGGCTCTCAGAAGAATCGGCCTTAAGACCAAGAGTCTTTTTACGCGTGCTCAGCCATAGGTCAACGGCACTGTCGCTGTCAGAGCTGCTAGCGTCACCAAGGCGAAAGCGCCAGAAATTCAAGATCTGCTCGCGCTCAGCGGCACTGAGAGGCTTATCGTTCAAATAGCGATAGGCCACAACTAGATAAGAGCGAGCAAAAGTAGGCTCAACCAGAGCGAGATTTCCCTCAGCGTAGAGCCGAAATGGCAGGTCAGGGTGAAGTGTGGCAGAGAAAAGGGCTTCATCATAGAAGGGCCCACAGGCAAGCGTTGGCTGAATACCACTAGTCAATGTGCAGGCAAGTAATGTCAAAACGGTACTCTTAAGAAAGCCTGAGCGCTTCACCTTAAATGCCATTGTTTTTCTCCTTAAGTAGATTTTGGTCGACTAGTTTTCCGGCGTATTTTATGCGGTCGTGCTGCCAGCCCGGCGAGCAGAATAAATAAATACGATCAAGATTATTGAGCTTTGAAGATATCTGAGAAATCGCCGCGGCCTCTCCTATAGAAAAGCCTATGGAAGAATGCCCATTGAAAGGCTTGGGCAAATTTTCTTGCAATAGGCGCAAGGCTTGCTCTTTGCCCACCCCCATAGTAAAGAACATGGGCACGACATAGTCTACGGGCAAGTGGTCATCGGCAATTGCTTGCCTGAGCCACGGATCGCCTTGACTCCACGATGCTAAGGCCGTCATCGATAGAGTAAGACCTGGTGGCAACTGAGCGCGTAACTGCTTAAGTAGATGCACATAGAAGGGTCGCTCTAACTGTTTGGCATCAAAGTCAATCTGCAAGCCATCATAGTGACTGTGAGCAAGAACGAGATTAACGATGGAGTGGGCTAACTTAGCACTAACCTCCTCCATTTTTCTCTGATCTGGCATTTGCTGCATTTCTACCCGAGCCACAGCTTCGCGGTAGCAACCAGGCGGCAGCCGCAATTGAGAGAGACGGGGCTCAAGGGAAATTTTGTTTTGATCTACAGTAAAGCGACCAACCAGGAGCGCCACACCAACTTTACTGGTATCAATAGCACTAAGGTCTTCGATTTTTTGCCATGACCAGAGCATTAGGCGCGGGGGATTTACCGCAGCCGGTTGCCCCTGCTCTGGCAACTGGGCAGCATCAACGCGCAAAGTGCTGAGGAAAAGCACTAGCAACGAAGCAAAAATAGAACAGAATCTGAACACTATTTACCAGCGAAAAACTGAGCGAAACTACTACTTTGCTTGGCTTTGAAATTGGTGCCGATGGTGGCAAACTCTATTGTCTTAGCTGCACTTCGGCGGCCAGAGGGCATAGGATGCGCCGCAATGAAGGCCTTCAATGTCTCAAGCTGACCGGGCTTATTGAAATTGCGACAGGCTTCAACGATATCTGGCATCTTGCGTTCGCCCACTTTGTCATAAATTTCTTGCCAGTGATCGCCAAGAAACTTAAAAGCGGCAGTTTGACTGTCGCTGCTGCCAATTAAGCGGGCCAACAAATGCGGCACATCTTGGGCCTTAACCTCTTTGTTGAAACACAGGTTAAGAGCTTTCTCAACACATTCTTTGTCTCTGAAAGCTGCCAAAGCAAACAAATTGCGATTACGAGCTTCAGGAGTTGTTGAATTTCTCCAGGCCTCCTCAATGCGGACAAACTCATCGCTGTCGCCGTTATAGGCCATTACTTGAACTATTGGAGAGAGCAAATCGCCGTCCAAAGTTTTGTCGTCAGCTAGATAAGCTTCAAACTTATCGCGACAGAAAGCAATAACTTGCTTGTCATTGCCATTAGTGCCGAGGGTCTTGATTAAACGTGCTCTCAGCTCCGCTGTAAGATCATCATCATCAGCTTTGCGAGTGTAACCAAGACGGTCTAGCTGCGGCTTAAGACATTTGACGACAAAGGCCTGGTAACCACTTTTGCTAGCTGGTTCAAGCAATTGTTCCAGTTCACTAATTTGCGAGATAACAAGACCGAGCACATATGGGTCGTGATCACTTGCGAATTTCTCAAGGCTTTGCAAGAAATGATCAATTGGCAACAAACCAGCTACTGAAGTGGCAAAGAGATCACTGAGAATTGATACCCTCTCACTAACAGTGAGCAGCGCAGGCGAGGCTTGTTTCTGCAATTCAGACCATTGTTTCAAATCGTAGTTTGTTCGAAAATAACCATTGCCGGTGGCGTTGACCATGAGCGGTTCTTTAGCACCTTCGAGCGCAACCTGTTCTTTGGCTAAAGTCAGAAGAAATGCTTGATTACTAGAAGTTTTAGGGCTGCCATCTAGCGCCTTGAGAGCCAGGGGAATCTGCCACGGAATTAAAGCAGTTTTTGCTTTGCCGGAAGCGAGATCTTGAGCACTATCGAGGAAGAAACGCTTTTGACTCAAGTCGAGCTTGAGCGCTGTGTTCTTCTTTGCTGTAGCCTTCGTCTCTAAGCCATAAGAAACAATGGGGCAACCGGGTTGATGCACCCAGGCGTCCATCAGCTTAGCCACATCAACTTGACCCTTCTTGCTGTCTCTAGACTTCTTCTTAGTTGAAGCGCTGTCAGCACTGCTGCCACTTGCACTAGATAGAGCGTCCCAGAGATCCGTAGTTGAGGCATTAGCGAAGGCGTGGGCTTTCATATAAGCCTGAATGCCTTTCTGGAATTTGTCTTCGCCCAAGTAAGTCTCAAGCATGCGCAAGAGTGCTGCACCTTTGCTATAGGTGATCTCGTCAAACATCTCTAAAGCATCGTTAGGCGAATTGACAGGCGATTGCACCGATCTGGTGGCGACAATGGCATCCGCGTCAAGGGTGCCAGCCCGCTCCACAGCAAAGTCATCCCAAATGCGCCATTCAGGCTTCAATACGTCTTCAGCTTTGTCGGCCATCCAGGTAGCAAAGGCTTCGTTCAACCAGAGGTCATCCCACCATTTCATTGTGACTAGGTCGCCAAACCAGAGGTGTGCCATTTCGTGAGCAACGATATTTACGACCCTGGTGCGCGAACTAAGGGCTGAATTTTTTTCGTCTACAAGCAGAGCATTCTCACGAAACGTTATGGCCCCGAGGTTTTCCATAGCACCAGCTGAGAAATCGGGAATGCCGATCAAATCTAGCTTATCTAGAGGGTAGGGCTGACCAAAGTAGTTTTCGTAGTAGGGGAGAAGCTTGGCTGCAGCATCGAGTGCATAAGTAGCAAGCTGTCCTTTGCCCTCAGTAAACCAGACTCTGATTTTCTTACCATTCACCACCACAGGCTCGGTACTCTGGAATGGGCCGACAATCAATGCAAATAAGTAAGTCGACATTTTCGGACTGGCCTTAAACGTCACTATCTTCTTGTTCTTACGCTGGTCTAGTTTCTCGAACTCGATGCCAGCATTAGATATGGCAACCAGAGCTGGGTCGATAGCTACAGTAACTTTAAAAACAGCCTTAGAGGCTGGCTCGTCGAAGCAAGGGAACATGCGCCGAGCGTCCGTTGGCTCCATCTGAGTGGTAGCAATTTTATGCTCTTTGCCGTCTTTGCCTTTGAAAGTAGAAAGATAGAACCCTTCCATTTTGGTTGAGAGTTTGCCATTAAACTTGAGGGCGAGTTCGTACTGCCCCGGTTTTAGAGCCTTAGGCAGCTTTAGAGTGAGCTTCTCACCCTCTTTGTCGCGCACAATCTCAGCTTTTATCCAGTCGCCATGGGTGGGCTTGGTCTGAGCCACTGTGGCCTCAAATACACTGAGATCTACGGCATTCAAGACAATTTCGGCAGTGCTCTGGCTGACACTAAAAAATAGGGTTTCAGTACCTTCAAATTCGCCATTTTCGAGGTCGGGCTCAAAATAGAGGTCATAGCGCTCTGGTTGACAATTACCTGGCAGCCTCTTGTATTCAAGAGTTTTCGCTTTTTTATCATTATTTTGCCCGGCTTCGTCGGCCCAAGCAGTATCAGCCGTGGCAACCCCGGAGAGCACAGCTAGATTCAAAGTGAGCGAAGCAGCAAGCAGTTTTTTCAAGCGGAAATTCCAAGCCATTTGTGGCTCCCCAGAGAAAGTAAGGCTCTATTTTACTTTCTTGAAAAGCGGTAAGATCCGATCACTGATAAATAATGGAGATAATCGTGTTTTTCAAACAGTTCTATCTTGCCTGTCTAGCCCACGCCTCGTACCTGATTGGCTCTAATGGCGAAGCTTGTGTGGTTGACCCACAACGCGATATTGATGAATATTTGAAAGAAGCGAAAAGCAACGGACTGACCATTAAGTACATCTTTGAGACCCATTTGCATGCCGATTTCGTTAGTGGCCACAAGGAACTAGCAGAGGCTACTGGTGCCAAGATTGTCTTTAGTGATCAAGCAAAGGCCCGCTTTGAGCACGAAGCTGTGGCCGATGGTACCGAGTTTGAGTTAGGCGACCTAACAATCACGACTCTGGCCACGCCAGGGCACACACCGGAGAGCATCTGCCTACTGGTGAGTGAGAAGAACAGCAAAGAGCCCTCTAAGCTGCTCACTGGCGACACACTCTTTATTGGCGATGTCGGCCGCCCAGATCTTGTGGGCAAATATGGCTTCAGTTCAGAGCAAATGGCCGGTATGCTCTATGACAGTTTGCACAACAAGCTTTTGACTTTGCCTGATGAAACAGAGGTCTACCCCGCCCACGGAGCTGGCTCGCTTTGTGGTAAGAATATTTCAAAAGAAAGCTCGTCAACCATTGGCAATCAGCGCAAGTTCAACTATGCCTTGCAGCCTATGACCAAAGAGCAATTCGTGACCATGCTGACGGCTCAGCTACCCGAAGTACCAGCTTACTTTCCTCTTGCCGTTGAAGCCAACCGCAGCGGTGCGGCTTCATTGAACGATCTCAAAAAAGCTGTAGCGATGCAGCCTAAAGATGTTGAAGCTGCCGTTGCCGCAAACAGCACACCCAACACAATAATATTAGATACTCGCTCACCAGCAGAATTTGGCCATGGTCATATTCCTGGAGCATATAGCGTTGGTCTGGGTGGACAGTTTGCTTCTTGGTGCGGCACCGTCATTGATGCCCAAAGCAACATTATTTTGGTGCTTAGCGAAGATGCCCAGGTTGATGAAGCCGTTCTGCGCTTGGCCAGAGCGGGCCTAGAGAATGTCATCGCCTATTTGGCTGGTGGCATGGAGGCCTGGCAAAAAGCCGGACTGAAAGTTGAAACTGTTGATCAAATTACGGTAGAAGAATTAGCCAAACAGCTTCAAGCAGATCCAGAGTTGCGTGTCCTTGATGTGCGCAGACCAGGAGAGTATGCCTCCGGTCATGTACCGCAAGCTAAGAATATTTCTTTGTCAGAATTAGAGCAGCAATTAGAGGCGGTTGAGAGAGGCGTAAAGACTGCTGTAATTTGTGCCGGTGGTTACCGCTCTAGCATGGCTGTTAGCTTGCTTAAAAGACACGGCATCGGTGAGCTAATCAATGTTATTGGTGGCACTGCCGCCTGGCAAAAAGCTCAACTACCAGTGCAGACTGAAGCTACCGCATGCTCAGCGAGCTGAGTCCTTCTTAATTGCTTTTCGGCGGTGCGATAGAAAACAAATAGAGAACATCCTCCCTCATTGAGAGTAGGTTCTTTTCGAGCTCTTCTGTCAAAGGTATGCGCTCGATACTCTGAATCGATATTTTTTCGTCATCCAGGCTGCCGTGGTACCAATGAAGAAGAATGCCTAAAGCTCCACCTTCACTTGCTGTTAGATAGGCCAATATAAATTGGCACCAGCTGTTGAGATCGGCACCGCTAGAATTTGCTCTCTGCAAACTAGTACGCTCAGATGCTATTTCTTTCTCGCCTAGCCAGCGATCAATCTTCGCCTGACTCCAGCCCTTTTTCTTCAATTTCGCAACGGAAGCAGCATGAGTACTTTCGCCCTATGACACATCAGAATCACCTAACAGAAGAGGATGCCGACTTTCGCTGGCATCCTCTCTTGAAATTAACACAACTTGGCGAAATTAAGCACGAGTTAGAAGCTAGTATCTCCAGTTAAACAATTTCTTGTACCAGGGCCGCTTCAGTAGAGTGTTCTCCATTTGAACAGCCTCAAGCCAGGTCTCAAGCTCGATAATTTTGCCTTCGAGGTCTTTCATGCGCTCAAGGCGCAACTCTTGTTCAATTGAGTTTTTTTCCATGACGATCAAGGCTTCATGAGCCCGTTGCAGCTTAAAGCTAGTTTCCATAATTAAGTCATTGACTAATTCAACTTGAGTCATCAGATCAAGTATCAGTCTTGTTTCCGAGACTGGAGCAGTGACATTATCGCTGGTAGTGCCAACGGCCACTACTTCAACATGAGCACGCTCAAGAAGAGGCTCTAGGCCTTCTAGGTCGAGCGGATCCCCAAGTAAATTCAATTGTCTAACTGATTCAGCCATATACTATTCCTCGATCGGATATAGACATTATGGGTAGTATCAATACCAAGGGCAACTCTTGACTACAAGAATTGCCCTCCTAAGCCAATATTCGACTAGTTATCAGTCAGATTTCGGAGTCTCGGGCTTCTTTCTGTTAGCAGGCTGATCGCCTTTGTAGAGATACCAGATGAAGCCACCAAATATAGTGAGCGATAAAAATACCAGCAAAGAAATGCAGCCAATCATGAGAAAGAAGGCTTGAGGGTCTTTAGTCTGCAGCTCTAGGAACTCGCGAAACCAATCGTTCATGGTTTTTCCTCAGGAAGATTGAGTTCACGCCAGCCACGCATGCCGCCAGCCATCGAGAAAATGTTAGTGTAACCCATTTTTTGCAAATTCTCTGCCGACATGGCAGAACGATAGCCGCCTCCACAATAGAGAACAATTTCACGCCCTTTATTCGGTTCAAGGGCAATTATGTCTCGCTCAATAATGCCGCGACCAAGATGCACCGCCCCAGGTGCGTGACCTTGTTGCCATTCGTGATCTTCACGCACGTCAATTAATAGAAAGTCTTTTGCCTCTTTCTGAAAGTTCACGACCTGCTCAATCGTCACTTCCTTTATGCCTGGTTTAATTTGAGCTACTAAATCTTCGAACTCTTGCGAATGCTTCATAACTACCTACTGCTTGCCACTGTCTAAGTTTACTCGCTGGCAGCCCAAGCAGTTCAAATATGGTCATTTGTCTAATATTTGGCAGTTTGAGGTCATCCGCAACCTATCTTGGCAGCCCTTTATAAGGGCAAAATTGAGATTTCGGCGCCCCGCCCAGGAGCGTGCCATAATCGCAAAGCACTAGAAACTAGAGAAGAGGGACGGCATGCTCTACAAGAATTCTGAGAATACAGTTGAACTATTTGGCGTCAAAGTTCCCGAGCCAAGAGTATTGCTAGATTTTCTTGGTTTTGAGACCCACATTCGCCAGATTCGTGCCAAGCGAGGCGTAGCAGTTTCACCAGTTTGGTACGACCATGCTGCATATTATGTGGTTGACATGCCAGCCGATAAAGTCTTCGCTACCGGCGAAGAAGTGACCTTCCCTGCGGTAGTAAAAGCCCCTGACTATGAGTTCGAGATTGGCTGCCTCGCGACCAAGGGCGCTCTGCTCACGAGCGAAGCTGAAGCCTTGCAGTTCATCAAAGACCACTGCTATTTCACTATTCTCAATGATTGGTCAGCTCGCGATATTCAGAAAAAAGATATGGAAGGCTTAGGGCCAACCAATAGCAAGTTTGTAGTTGGCAAAAGTATCGGCCCCAAGCTTGTTAAGGCTTCTGAACTAAAAATGGACGAGAACGGTGTCTTCGATATGGAGATGATTCTCACTATTAACGGTGAAGAGAGAACCCGCAGCAACTATCAATCGCTCTATCACACTCATCCAACAACAGGTGAGAAGAAAGCCTGGAGCTTCGCTAGAATCTTTGCCTGGTTAGGTAGCCAAAATATCGCTATACAGCCTGGCTATTTCTTTGGTTCAGGCACCGTCGGCAATGGCTGCATTGCCGAATTTATGGCCACCTATGACGCCAATGGCGTTGAATTGACACCAGCTGTTTATCCCTGGCTCAAAGACGGCGATGTTGTAAGAATGGAAGTGAGCGGTATCGGCGTGCTGGAGAACAAAGTGCGCATTAAAGAACTGGCTCAAGTCAAATAGGCATCAAGTAGACTGAGCCAGTCGAGCCAGCTTAAAAGCGCTAAGATCTAAGTGAGAGTGACCCTTAGTAGTCATCTCCGCAATACTTTCGCCAATGGCTGCAGCATGCTTAAAGCCGTGCCCTGAACACGGTGAGCAGATAACAATGCGCTGCGAATCTGGCAGCCAATCAATGACAAAGGCACTATCTGGCGTGACAGTGTAGAGACAAACTGCAGACTTTAGGCACTTGTTATTGGCCAAGGGGAAGCACCGCTCGACTTTGCTATTGAACATTTCAACGGTCTCTTCAGCACTGACTGACCGCTCTACCGAATCAGGGGTTACCGGCTCAGTGAGATAGTTAGAACTGCCTATTTTGAAACCGCCATTCGGGCCATCTAGGGCTGGCAACCCGTAGACTCCGGCTTCTGCACCTTTTAACTGCCAAATAAAGAGGGGAAACTTTGGCGGAGCAAATTGTTCAAATGAATCAGCAATATCAAACCAGTAAAGAACTTGGCGATAAACCTTGAAGACTGGCTTTAGCTGCGGCAATAGCTCGGTCAGCCAGGGCCCTACAGAGAGCACTAAGCGCTCGGCAGTATAAGTACCTTGATTAGTATAAACTTCAACGCCTTTGGCATTCTCTTCAAAGCCAATAACAGTCTCGTTTGTATGAATAGTTGCACCAAGCTCTCCGGCCAATTTCAATTGAACACGAATAATTTCTTCAGGACGTAAGTAAGCAGCATCGTATTCGAAGTAGCCCATTTCATCATCGTCAACGTTGAATTGCGGGAAGCGCAGACGCATTTCTTTGGCATTTAAGATCTCGTGCTTGATACCAAACTTCTGGGCGGCAGCCACGGTGTTTTGGAAAAATTGCGGCACGTGCACGACCGAAACTGGCTCGCTCAGGCTTGAAATCATCAGACCACCGGTAACTTCCAGCAGGCTGGTTTCGGTCAGTCGCTCCATCTCACGAAAGATTTCATAAGAACGCAAGGAGAGGGGCGTGTAATGGTCACCTTCCCCGATTGCCTGACGGGTGATGCGAGTATCACCATGGGACGAACCAAGGGTATGTGGAGGCGCCAAAAGGTCAATGCCTAGAGCTCTAATACCACGCTGTGCTAGCTGGTAAAGAGTAGCGCTACCCATGGCACCAAGGCCAACTACAATCGTATCGAATGAGTTAGACACTTAAATTACCTAAGGCCTAAACTCTATGAGCTTTAAGCCGCTGAGAAAAATTTGCCCTCGGAGGGAGTCGAACCCTCAATCCCTTACGGGCAACGCATTTTAAGTGCGTCTCGTATACCAGTTCCGACACAAGGGCAGGCAGAGCTATTTATTTTAGCACTAGTGTTTCGCGCCTAAACCAGCCAACTTCTTCGTCACTTCTCTGGAGCTCTCAGCGTCACGTCTTGACAGTATTTTCAAGATGAAGACAAAGCTAACCGACCAAGTCAGAGCAATTGCTGTTGAAATCCAGCGCTTGGCGGTTAAAGGGTCATGAATGAAGTCACCCGTAACAGCAGATATCAACAGGCTAATTGGATCGGGTTCGGTCAAAACTCCCTGCTTAATCCAAGTCAACATTTGTATTGAAAGTACACTTAAGAACAACCAGGCCGAAATCAAGACGGAGCGAACTGAAATAGTCGACCGCAACATCAAGACTTCGTCGTTATCGACAAATACTTTGATAGGAAACAAAACATATAGCGCGGAGGCACCACATACGATGGCGGCAATGGCAGAAGCGCCAGCAGTGCTCTCTACGATTATGGCCTGAGCAGAGTAATAGAGTCCAAGAAAAGAGACAAAATAAGCGAAATAAGCGGCTGCTGTGGCGCTCTTTCTAGCGGAGTGATCACTGCTCATGAATGGTGCCCTCCAGAAACTGGCAGCGCGCTTGAAGGAGCCAGTCAAAGCAGGAGAAAGCACCACTATGACGAGCCAGAACAATACAGATAGCAGTGGATTAATAGCTGTGCGGGCTCGGTCTGACTGATAGCGAGCAAGAAGAGTTGCGGCTTCGGCATTGCTGCCAAAAAGACCGGCAAAATCGTTCTTGAAGACGCGGAAAGACTCACTGTCGCAATAGCCATCAACCCGGCTGCTAATTAAACTAGCCGCCGCTTGGGAGGCATAATAATAGGGTGCAGCAAAAAGGCAATAGGCAGTGGAATTGATAAAGGTAGAACTAGCTGTAGCCTTGGGCAAAATCACAGGATGGAGGAAACGAGGATCATTATGAAATTGCTGTGCCGCCCATCCTCTCAAGGCTTCAAGAGAATTAGCATTGCCGCTCGAGTATTCACTACGGCATAAGAATACGGCATAGCTTGAGCTATTCATGACCATCTCAGCAAATTTCGAATCAGTGCTATTTGGTAAGGCAGTAGCCGAAGCCATGATTCTGCTTGGGCTAACAATTTGCAGAATTGGCTCTTTCGCTTTGACGAAATAAGCTAGCGAAAATACAAGCGCCGCAAGAGCAACAAATATTGTGCTGAAGCGCAACTTACCCTCGACCATAACCACCTCGATGAATGCGAGAAGATTATAGACGATCTCAAGAGCCGGTTCGGAAGCATTACTCTAATAATCTATTTTTGCTTCGTTGAGAACAATTTTAGATTCGCGTGAAGAGCGTAGTCCTGTAACTAATCGCTGAGGTAAGAATCCTCGTCGGCTTCATCTTTACCTTCCTTCTCACGCACCCAATCTTTTACCAGATATACCAAGTTATCTTCGAGCATAAAGAGCATCGGCACCACTTTAAGCCCACGGAAGAGATTACTTAGACGGCGCGACTCTTTAATAGAGAAGTCGATGGCATCGTCGATTTCTCGACTGGAGGCATGTTCATCAAAGAAACTAAGGGCTTGATCATCGCTCCAGCCATGCTTGCCTGTTAAAGCTGAAACAAAGGCACCACGTTTGACGTGTGGGTCAGACATAACGCAGTGGTTATGAGCGATTAATGCCATATATTCAATACCGGTTGAAAGAGCAAGAGCAAGCGAAAACTCTGAACCAGCCATATTAGCCCCTGTTCGCCTAATGACGTAAGCGCAGTTTTGAGGTAGAGAGAGTGACTTGCGATAGTCAATACACATACCAATTACGAGATCAGGATCCTCTGACTGATTGGCATCAACTTCGCCCATATTCTGGCATTTAAGCAAGGCTTCGATGGGTGTATCGCGAAGGAACTCAGGTATGTCTTCTGGTTTGCTTACTCTGACAAGGCGGAGAATGTCAGGACTAATAGCCGTAAAGGTACCAGTTTTGATTTTCTGAGTACGATCCATACGCGCTTTTAATGTCTTGGTCAGTCGACTATTGTCCATTAGTAAAGCGCTGCGCAGCTTGCAGTCACGAGGGCCAGTCATCTTGCCTTTTATCTCAGGATTAATACCGGCGGAACAGCCCTGACAGACCGAAGTCAGCAATTTCTCATTGACATCAAGTTGGGCTTCTTTGTAGTCAGAAAAACAGTTCTCAATGCCTATTTTCTCCAAGGCACCAGTCTTTTTCATCAACTCAAGGGGTTGACCAGGAAGCTCAGCAATAACCAGGCGAACATTATTGCGCTTGAGCTGAGAGTGGATAGCCAATAGTGTCTCTACCCCTGTGATATCCATCATGTTGAGTGAGCGCATATGTAAAATCAAAGCGCGCAAATCTTGAGTGAGCAAAATATTCTCGGTAAAGCGCTCCGCCGCTCCGAAGAACAGCGGACCATCAACTAGATAGGTGCGCACAAACTTGCAGCTAGGAATTTGCTGGGTAGCTTCGATGCGATCGTCATCCTCGCCAACTTCGCTAACCAGGCTGAGTAAGCTCATTTTTTGCACTGTCAAAACGCAGGTGAGAAGCAAGCCCGTTAGGATGCCAGCTGTCAAGTCAACGCAGACTGAAGCCACTGTGGTAGCCAACACTACCCAGCCTTCTGTCCTTGAGCCTCGCCAAATTTCGCGAATTTCATCCCACTCAATCAAGCGGAAGCCAGTCAAAACAAGCACCCCAGCCAAAGCTGCCAGAGGAATCTGTTCGGCTAGATGAGCAAAACAAAGTACTAGTAAGAGCAGAACCCCTGAGTGAATGATTGCTGCTAGGCGAGTGCGCGCACCGGCTGTGATATTGACTGCAGTGCGAGCAATTACACCAGTAACTGGAATACCGCCGAAGAACGGCATAGCGAAATTAGCAAGACCTTGACCAATCAGTTCTTGATCGGGCCGATGCTTAGAGCGCAATGACATACCATCGGCCACTGTGGCTGAAAGCAGCGATTCAATTGAACCCAACATGAAAACAGTGATGGCATAAAGAGTGAGAGCTTGATATTGCTGAAAAGTAGTAATACCAGTGGGCAATGTTGGCCAATGCGGCATCAAATTGATATTAGTCAGAGGCGCTAAATCGACTACCCGAGGAATATCAAAATGAAGGAGATTTGCGGCAATCGAGGCCGCAACAATGGCTATTAACGAACCCGGCACCACTTTGGTAAAGCGCGGCACGAGCACGGAGAGAGCAATTACGAGCAGGCCAATAATGACAGCCTGAACATTGCACTCGTTGTGAATAAAAATACGCTGAATTAAGTCGCTGACGTCTTTGACAAATTCAGGAATAAACGGCGACCCAACAACAGCAGTGGCTGCTGTGGCGGCCGTATGGAGATGTAGCGGCCTTACTTGTAAGCCAAAGAAGTCATCAACCGTGTTGAAGATAACAAGAATACCAATGGCGTTAGCAAAGCCCACAATGACAGGCATTGGCAGGAAGGAGATGATTCTCCCCAGTTTCAGCAAGCCGGCTACAATCTGCAGGATACCGCCTACCAGGCCAACAAAGAAGATTCCGCCCATGCCAAAGTTGTGAGCAACTTCAATCAATACAACGGCCATAGCTGCAGCAGGACCAGTTATGGCGTACCGCTGCCCACCAAAGAGGGCAGCGATAACTCCAGCCACGATACCAGAAACGATTCCCAAGGCTGGCTCAACACCGGAGGCAACTGCCAGAGCAAGGTTGAGCGGCAGAGCCACCATAGCCACTGTGATGCCAGCAAGGAAATCCCGGCCAACAGTAGAAGGATTGAACATTGCCAACCATTCTTTCGACAAGAACTTGAAGTCGAAAGCTTTTACACGGTTACCGGCTTGGTTTAGAGGTGCTGATGTCATGGGTACCTTAAGCTAAGGACTCTTTTGGTTGATTCTGCAGTTTACGACTGTTAGTAAGAACAACGAGAAATAAATACAACGAGTAGAACAGATAAAAGTTAGAACAGAGCACGATACTAATTATCGAAAATTAGACAATTATACAATTGATCTTTTGCTAAATACGATAATTGGAAAAGTCGATAACTCGACTAGTCGTATTGTCGACTCGTCAAGCCTTACCGACTCTATAATATTAGATAAACCATTCACTGAACCTTTCGTAGAAGTTTTCACTTGCTGACAAAAAATTATGAATAATCATTTTCATGCACTAAAACTAGACAAAAGCGCTGATGCCTCAAGCATTGACGAAATAACCTTGCGGTTAACAGAAAGATTGTCACAACCTTTTAATTCGACCAAAGCCACAGAACAAGCGCGTATTGCTTTACAAGCTATTCGTACTGCCCATGAAGAACTTTCTTCAAATAGAAATGTTCATGAGCATTCAAGTGGTGGCAGCAATAAATTCAATTCTAAGCTCCGTTTAGGCCAGCTTTGTTTAGCCTCTGGCATGATTACCCTCGAGCAGCTAAAAGAGGCCGTTCAGGAGCAGCAGAACAGCGACCGACAGTTAGGTGAGATTCTGCTGGAAAAACAATTTATATCGCAAGAAGAATTAGACGGTCTTTTAATTGGTCAAGAACTCATAGCACCAGATGAAGAGGTATCTGATGCCTTAGCACTGCAGCTAATGGCATTAGGACTTGTAGCAGAGGACTTGATGATCATTGCCCTTCTAGAGCAACGCTTTGCTACTGGTGGCGTAGGCGATACCTTACTTAGACGTGGCTGGATCGAAGAAGATATTCTTGCCGCTCTGAAAATTGATTAGGTCAGATTGTCCTGCCCAAATTCTTTTTGAGGCCAAAACGCCATTAAAATTCGAGCCCGGAAACCCAATACTGGCAGGCCTTTAGAGGCCCTCGACTGGTCAATGAAACATAATATACATTATCAGACCAGCAACGAGCGCTGCCAAAGGCGAAATTCGGCAGCACCGCTCCACCTTTGGTGCTTGGTTCAAAGAGAGTAATCGGCAACAAAAAGGAAGAATTTCAGATGGAAAAGAGCGCTCAAAATAAACCAGACGAGTTTATGGAAGAAGCAATCAACCAGGCCAGAAAAGGATTTGCCGAAGGTGGTATTCCAATCGGTTCAGTCTTGGTTAGAGCCGGTCAGATTATTGGGCGTGGCCACAATCGACGAGTGCAGCAAGGTGACCCTACTGCCCATGGTGAAATAGACTGCCTACGCAATGCCGGAAGACAAGTAAGTTATCGCGATACAGTGATCTACTCCACCTTGATGCCTTGCGCCATGTGCGCTGGAGCGGTGGTGCAATTTGGCATCGCCAAAGTTATCGCCGGCGAGAACCGCACCTTTAAAAGCTCTGCTCAATTTATGCGTGACAACGGTGTTGAAGTTATCGATCTAGATCTAGATCAATGCTTCGATTTGCTCAAGGAATTTCAGCAAAAACACCCCAAAGTTTGGAACGAAGATATTGGAGTTGTATAGAACTGGAGATTACCAACTTTAGACTTAACGGCAATTAGTTAATTCGAAAGTTCGACAGTTCAACAATACGACGAGAGCACGAGAGTAATTAACGAACTGTCGAAAGTTAGACAATAACAAATTACGAATTATGCAACCGTTGAACAGACGACAGGTCGTTCATTCAGAAAGAGAGAAATAGCGAAATTCCTGGCAATTCTTCTGTCTTAGCTCCCGACCACAGATCGAGCAACCGCCTTTTTGGTGAGATACAAAACCACCAGGTAGATGGCGATGGCAATATAAGTCAGGGCCTTAATACCAAACACCATTGATAAATATTCAAGACAAACACCCACCAGGCCGCCAACCAAATTGAAAGCCAAAGCGCGATTGACACTCTTGCTGGTCTTAAACATCAAGCTGAAAATCGCCGATGAGAAAATCAACGGCAGAAGAAAGACAAGGCAACCGAGAACGCTTCCGCCTACTGGTCCAAAAGCCGCTAAAGAACTAGCTTTAACGAAAGCAGATAGCACCAGAACAGCCATTAGAACCATGGTCAGCAGAGGCGTCCATTTGGTGCTCAACTTAGAAGCAATATAGTTAGAGAGCAAGATAAAGAGCATCACCGCAGCAATAATGACACTATTGACCAGCCAGGTTGAACCAAACAGTAGCGATAATTCTGACATCGAGCGCACTTCTAGAAGCATAAAGCCCATGCCCAAGCAAAACATCAGGCTGTCGATGGCGGCATCATCGGTCTTGCGTATCTCTTTATAGAGCGGCAAGAAGCCAACAAATATGATTAGGAAAATCGGCCAAACATAGGTCATAGGCAGCTCACGCCGAGGTAAAAATAGAAAGGGCCAATCGTCCTCGCTAGGCGTAATGTCGCTGCGAACACTTGCCTCCCTGGGGAAGAAACTTATTTTCGGGAAGTCTTTATAGGTCTTGCCTTTCACCCCCGGGCCCGACAAGAGAAAGGCCGATGGCAACTTATTCTCTTTATAGAAACCGAGCGGTAGCTCGCCGGTTGCAGCTTTAGCAATGGCACAGTGTTTGTCCCAGAGCCAATCGGGTTTGTTGATGAAGGAGACACAGAGAATTCCAGTTGGGCTTAAGAGGGCACTGGCTTCTTGAATAGACTCTTTGGTGAAAATATAGTTGTCAGTCCGCAGCGATGAGAGCGATGAGAAAGCAGTGTGGCTGTCAAGAAAAGCAAAGACAATGACATCGTATTTTTGCTTGGTGTTCTTTAAGAAAGTGCGAGCATCCATAATATGAACGCTGACTTTAGGCGAGTCATATGGTTTTTCAGGGTGGAGATCTTTGCCTATCTTATAGATACTCTGGTCAATCTCAACGGCATCAATATGCTCAGCCCCAGCTCTAAGAGCCGCAGCAACGTCAGAGCCAGAGCCAGCACCCATGATCAAAACATTTTTGGCGGGCTTGCCATAACAGATGAATGGCCGCAAGTGAAATTCAGAGAGCTCATCGGCAATCTGTTTAGAAAAACGAGAAAGTGAACTAGGCCTATCATCAACCATAGTCTGGAAACTATCGTAGTTAATGAACATGTCTTGACCGACAGATTGACCTTTAAACTCACCGTCGCTAATGCGCGACTCACGCACATCAATTCGATAGTAGGGCGACCAAACCGTAGTAATAAAGTCGGGCTTATAAGCCTCTTTGGCAACGAAAGGCCCAAGATAGACCATATAAAAAACGCCAAAAAGAATGATGCAAGCGGGAATGAGTTTGCGGCCCAGATACATGAACATCAATCCGGCGATGATTAACCAGACACCTGGGTCAGTGCAGAAAAAACTTAAATACGAAAAAAGCAATATACCGGCCAAACCGCCGGCCACATTTATAGAGTAGGCAGTAAGGGGCTTGAATGACTGGAACAGGCGACCTGTTTCCTGACCTAGACCAATGAAAAGCATTACCGAAAGTGCGTATATACCAAGCAGGACAATAGAAACATAGAAGATATGTATGCCAGCAAAGTCTTCAAAGTTGCCAAACATCATGACGCTGTTAGAAGCAGCCACAAACGACATATGGGTAAAGCCCAGCACTAAGGCCGATACCAGAATGCCACTGAGATAAAGCAGTATCAGAGGAGTGTGCTTAAAAAGATCGCGCTTGCTGTTGCACCACAAGAAACCAAGGCTAAGACCAAGAAAGGCAGACATCAAAGCCATGTTCTTAAAATAGGCAAAAATTCGAATTTCGGTGGCTAACCAGCGGATGACAAAAAGTTCTAAAAACAAGCTCAGCAGGCTGATGACAAAGAGCCTATGCCAGTCTTTACTCAGAAGGGCTGACAAGCCCTTCGAAGAAACGCCATTTGCTTCCACCGCAGAACTTTCCTATTGAAGTCTTATCTCAAATTTTATCCAGAACTATACGTTAAAAGATAGCCTTTGAATTTCACAAATCGAGAAGATCAGCAGGAAAGTCTGCATACAATTCTCGCAGCCTCTTTAGAACTTCATATCGAATCTATGTTTTATGAATCTCGAGCGGTTGGCAGGGCAGGCTAACAATAAAAGTTGTCCCCTGACCTTCAACGCTAGTACAGGAAATTTCGCCACCATGAGCCTCGACTAAACGCCGACATAAATATAAACCCAGACCAGAACCACTTAAAATAGTTCGCCCGTGCGTACCTTGAGCGTACCGCTGAAAGATTTTGAGCAAGTCATCCTGCTGTATTCCAGCACCAAAATCTTTTACTTCAAAGCAATACGAATGACCGCGAAGACCGGCCGAAATAATAACGTCAGCGCCCTCAACACTAAACTTAATAGCGTTTGAAAGTAGGTTAAGAATGACTCGCTGCAGGGCTATTCGGTCGCCAACTATATTGTGGTTACCATCTTCAAAACGACCGCTAAGCGTGACTTTTGACAAAGATGCCAGAAATGAGATTGACCCAATACAAGCATTAATGAGCTCGCGCAAATCAACCGGCCCCAAGTTCAAGGGAGTGGCACCAGCATCATAGCGATAGACTTCTAAGAGATTCTTGATCAATTCAAGCATGTCTCTATTTGACTCCTGAAGTAATTTCAGGCCCTGGATTTGATTCTCCTCAAGGTTCCCTAGGGCTCCTTCGAGAAAGAGGTCAAGCAGCCGATCTGCACCTATAAGCGGATTCTTTAGATCATGAGTCAAGGTAGCGATGAAGTCTTCGTGATGCTCAAGAACCTGCAATCTTTGAGCGTCTTGCTGCTGCAAAATTTGCTTGGTAATATCTCTAAAAATTCCGGCCATTCTAATTGCTGAGCCACTTTCGTCATATATGCCTCGGCCACACGACGCTAAAATGTGCTCCTTACCGTTCGGCAAAGAAACTCTAAAGCTGACATCGTAGTCTTCTCTGTTATTAATTGCATCTTCAATTGCATGCTTAATGTGGCTGCGCTCATCAGCGTGCACACAATTCAAGAAGTCTTTAAGTCTCACAATAGTGCCCTCGAGGCCAAACATTTGATGACTAAGTTCGTCTAGAGTGACAGTATCTGTTGCTATCTCCCAAGACCAAACACCTGTGTGCGAGGCCTTCAAGGCTAAGTTTAGATATGCCTCGGAAGCACCAATTCTCTCTAGGTTTTGGCGTATTTGGGCCTGAGATTGACTGCGCTCAATTGAATAACGAATTGTCCGAGTCAACATGTTCTCAGTCAAACTATTCTTGTGTAGGTAATCTTGCGCTCCAACTTTTATGGCATTGACGGCAGTATCATCGTCACTCAAACCAGTTAGTACTACAATTGGTACATGGGGAGCACATTCCAGCATCGAATGAACAGTCTTAAGCCCTTGCCCATCAGGCAATGACAGATCCAGCAAAATTACATCAAAGCGTTGCCCAGAGACCTTTTTGCAGGCTTCTCCAAGGCTTTTGGCGTGCAACGTGACGTAGAGGTTCGCTGGCAAAATTTCTTGTACATAGCGAGCGTCAGGCATACTGTCTTCAACAAGCAAAACAGAGATAAGTTCAGTATTCACAACTAATGATTTATTGCCAATTGTGTTCATATATTTGCCGGAAATCTAACTGCTTTAAACCAAAAACTATCGAGCGATCTTATGATTGCAACGAATTTCTCAAGGTCTAAGGGCTTAGTAACAAAACAGCTCGCATGAAGCTTGTAACTTTTTTGGATATCTTCCTCAGACTGCGATGTAGTGAGAATTACCACTGGAATGGTGCTCAAAGCCGCGTCACTTTTAATCTCAGCCAAGACTTCGCGACCGTCTTTTTTAGGCATATTGAGATCAAGAATTATTAGATGGGGTATAGGTGCAGCCTCGTACTGACCCTGTCTATATAAGTAGGCCATAGCTTCTTCACCGTCTCTGACAATATCTACATCAACGTTGATCTGTTCTTCTTTAAACACTTCAACAATAAGACGGGCATCAGCTCGACTGTCTTCAACAAGCAGCACTCTAATTCGTTTATTCAAATTCCTACCCTTGTGGCCTCAGCCAATTTCGGCATAGCGAAACTAAACTTGGCACCTTTGCCCGGTGCAGACTCAGCCCAAATCGAACCACCGTGGCGCTCAATGATTTTCTTGCACACAGCTAAACCAATACCACTACCGGGATACATCTCTTTTGTGTGCAACCGTTGAAAAATGACAAATATCCGCTCACCGTATTTCATGTCAAAACCCAGGCCATTGTCTTTGACTGAAAACAACCAATTTTTGCCTGCATCTTCAGCAGAAACAGTAATTACTGGATTCGCGTCTGAACGAAACTTTATGGCATTGCCAATCAGGTTCTGAAAAACCTGCAACAGTTGCGAGCTATCAGCTCCAACGATGGGCAATTCGTCAAACTCAATGACCGCAGCCGATTCAGTTATGGCTACCTTTAGATTAGCCAAGGCCATGGCCACAATCTGAGAGCAGTCCGTGCTGACAAACTCTTTGCCCTTTGTATCAACTCGGCTATATAAGAGCAAGTCATTGATAAGCTCCTGCATTCTCCGCGTGGCGTCCACGGTGAAGTCAATGAAGTCATTGGCATCTTGATCAAGCTTGTCAGAATAGCGCCGAGCTAGCAATTGGGTGTAGTTCGAAATCACTCGCAAAGGCTCTTGCAGGTCATGAGAACAGACATAGGCGAACTGTTGAAGGTCTTCGTTAGAGCGCTGTAATTCAAGCAGCTTCTCTTGCAGTAAGGCCTCAGAATGCTTCCGTTCTGTTATATCGACAATTGAGGCTAAAACAAAGCGCTCACCGTCGGTCATCAGTGGATTTAGACCGATTTCGACCGGTAGCTGCGAGCCATCTTTGCGCTGACCGTAGAGATCACGCCCAGCCCCCATTGCTCTAGCTTTCGGGTCGGCAAAAAATCCGGCACGCTGGCAGGGATGCTTAGCGCGCACAGAGGATGGCACAAGTAAATCGATTGACTCACCCAATAGCTCTTCGCGGCTGTAGCCGAACATGCGCTCAACTTGCGAATTGACGAGCACGACGCGGCCCAACTCATCAACCATGATCATGCCACTGGGAGCTGCTTCAACCACTAACCGCAGCCGCTCTTCGCTAAGGCTAGAATTGGGTTCTGCGGTTTCAGAAGTCATGCTTAACGCCCTATCGATGAAAGCCGGGGACGCCAAGTGATTCCGAACCAATATTTTACCATTGGTACAAATTAAGTATACATGCATACCCAATTAAAAGCGCTGCTCAGTTTTCTTAAGCTAAGCGGTTCAGTAAGCTGTTGAACATATCGAAGCAATTCTAGTGCTTCGCTCTTGAACTACTCGGTTTGATTTCGCCAATACCGATACTATCTACGGTATCATCCATCATCGAACTGACACTCTTAAATAGAAAGTTATGCTTGAAAGTACCGAGATCTTTGTAGCCACGCGGCACTTGAAAAACCTTTGCTGGAGCCGCCTTTTGTCTCACCATGCTGCGGGTTAAAACTTGCCATTGCTTTGGTCCACTCTCAAGAACTTCAAACATTTGATAAGGCAATCCCGGCAAATCCGGCAGAGTACTGGTACCGCTGATAATCTGCACAGCTGGCCGAGGCAGGTCTATTTTGGCGCAATCAATAAAGTAGTTTTTTACATCTGTAGTGGCCTTGTCAGAAATGAAAAGGTCATGACCGCGCTTCTCGCCAGCGTATACGTACTGCTCACCACTGAGGCCAAAACGAGGAATAGCTATGGCATGCTTACTAATCGGCTTATCCAGATTACAGGAAGAGGTTGTATTCACAGCGTTTCTGCGTTGATAGAGATACTGAGCTAAAGTGCAATGACAAATTTCTTTGCTATCATCACGCCAAATAGTCAGATTCCATTTAGGGGCGGTGGCTAGCAGAGAGTACTTAAAAGACTTACTATCTATACGCAAGGCCTTGCTATTAACAAAGACATCGTAGCGGCCACCAATGGCCGTCTCCATCAGGAGCTTCCAACCTTCTGTATTTTCACTCGTTTGTGCCAACAAAGGCAAACTAAAACAAAGCGACATAAATAGCATCAGCGCCAAAAACTTCAAGGACCGGTTCATCAGGCCTTAGCCACCACTGCGTGAGCTTTAAGCTCCTCGAGGCTGACAATTTTCAGAGTGGCTTGATGGGTAGACGCCAGCACCACCTGTGGTGCCATGCCGTCTCGCAGAGCGTCCCGCCAGCGAGATGCACATAAGCACCAGGTATCACCAGCCTTGAGACCAGGAAAGCCGTAGCGAGGATTGGCAGTAGAAAGATCATTACCTTGAGCTTTAGAATAGTCGAGAAATTCGTCAGTGATTAGAGCGCAAACTGTATGAACTCCATGATCTTCAGGGCTAGTTGAACAATAGCCATCGCGAAAAAATCCGGTCAAGGGGTTTAAGCAACAGGGTTCAAGGTTCGTACCTAGAACATTTTTAACAACGCTCATTCGTTTTTCTCTTTAGTCTCAGTGTCAGGTTTAGGTTCAGTTTCTACCTTTGTTTCTGTTTCAACTTTATCAGGTACGGGGTTAATTGGCTCAGAAACCTTATTATCTGGATCAGGCGCCGTCAGTCCTTGACTGACCAACAAACTACGAACAGGGTCTAACACTAAAAGAGGCATACGGAATTGATGCACACTCTGGTCTCTAGTTAAAATTGAGACCGTGCCACCACCAACAGTGCTGAGATAATTTATAGCCTCGATTTGAGGACGTTGAATACTCACTCTTGTAGCACCGAACCAGGCAGAGAAGGCTTCTGGCACAAAGACTATACGGGTATCAGTGACTACAAAACGACCTGGTTTATCTTTGTAGAACGTCAGGAAGAATGACTTCAAGACGATCTCACCTTCTTGCGGCTTAAAGCGTGAACCAGCAAACAAGGCAGCAAAAATAGCGGCAAAAACGAGAAAGACTGAGGCCCAAGCCGTCAAGAACATACCGAGAAATTCATTCCAAGACTCATTCACTCTTAGCAAATTGGCCTTGAGGCCTTCGGCCATCGCCCCTGGCATGTCGCCACTTTGAGAGAGCGCGAAGCCCAACCGTCCGTGAGCCACAGAGCTTGTGGGCGCAACTCTTACAGCATCGCGACAAGCATCAAGTTGACCTTTGGTATCTTTAAGTTTGGCACAGGCCAATGCTTTTCCTAGATAAGCCTGGGTATATTTAGGGTCGACTCTTATGGCATTTTCATAGGCATCAAGAGCGCCTTTATAGTCTCCTTGCATTCCTTTTACAGCGGCTAGATTAACAAAGCTAATGGGGCTGCGCGGGTCAAGACGAATGGCTTCTTTTAACTCTGCGAGAGCCCCGTCATAGTCTTGTTTACCAGCCAGCGAACGCCCCAAGACTGAATGAGCTGAAGCATAGTTAGGCACGAGCTTGAGACACTTTTTCTCATGATCAATAGATTCGTTAAACTTGCCCTGGCGTCCTTGCAACAGACCTAAAAGATAATGGGCTTCTGCATTCTTCGGATTGGCAGCAAGCACTTCAGCTAAATAGTCACAGGCAGCCTCGTAATGGCTGTCAGATGTAGCTCTCCGTGCCTTACTCATGAGAGCGAGTTCTTGAGCTTTAGCATCTGGCACTTTATCTGGTGCTGTCTTAGTCTGCGCCATTGCTACTTGAACAGAAGATAGCAAAACTACCCCTGCCAGTATATTCAAGAGATAGTCACCTTGGGATGCCGCTTTTTTGTTAGTCATTAACTGCCTGCCAGTGCTACTACTGACTGTAGAGTATACGCAAGTAACGGGCAATAGCCAAGGTTTTTTCTGTCAATTTACACGGCGTTCACGGCCAAGCCAATACTTATCGCGCAGCTCTTTCTTCTTGATTTTGCCACTGCCAGTCTTGGGCAACTCTTCTAAAAACTCCCAATGACGGGGTACCTTATAACGAGCAAGGCGTTCGCGAATGAAGTCAGTAAGCTCTTCTTCAGCCAGTGTTTGCCCTGCCCGACAGACTACCGAGGCATGCACAAGCTCACCCCATTTCTTATCGGGAATACCGAAAACTGCACACTCTAATATGGCCGGATGTTCGTGCAAAACATATTCAACCTCTGTCGAATAGACATTCTCACCACCGCTAATAATCATATCTTTAGAGCGATCGACCACATTTATGTAACCATCGCTATCCATCACCGCTAAATCACCTGTATATATCCAGCCTTCGCGAATGGTCTGGGCGGTGGCTTCTGGATTTTTCCAATAGCCTTTTGTCACATTTGGACCACGGGCGATGATTTCACCCACATCAATGCCGTCTCGCGCGACCTCGCTGCCGTCATCTTTGACGACTTTGAGATCAACACCAATAAATGGCCGACCAGTCTTGCTCCGAATAGCTAGAATTTCGCTCTTTGAACGCTCAAGATCTTTGCTCTTGGGCAAACTTATACTGAGAAAGGGGCTGGTCTCGGTCATGCCATAAAATTGCACGTAAGTGCATGAGAATACTTCTTGTATTTGTTTGACAATTTCAGGCGCAATAGGCGAGCCAGCAGTCATTATGGTGCTCAGAGCATTGTAGGAGTACTGCCAGACCACCCCACTATTCAAGAGGGCATTGACCATTGTGGGCACAAGGGCTGTATGGCTTACAGCTTCAGCTTCAAGCATTGGCAACAAGGCTTCGGCATTAAAATATGGAATGAAGACGTGCTTTCCACCCACCCAGGTCAGGGCAAATACCGCCCAGGCATCAACTAAATGAAACATCGGTGCGGCATGAACCCAGCAATGACTGTCATTCAAAGCTAGCTCAGCGATAGCGCCAAGGGCATTGTAGCTGACATTTTCATGGGTAAGCATTACCCCTTTGGCCTGTCCAGTAGTTCCACTTGTATAGTAAATTTGTGCGAGATCGCTGCCCTCAGCCTGATTGTCGATTAGCTCTTTGTTCCATTGGGTGAGGAGAAAGGGCTCGTAACGAACGCTTTTGACTTTAGTGTCTGGCAGCGAGCCGGATCCAAGCCAGGCAACAAGCTTAACTCTGGAGAGATTTACTAGGGCCCCCTCGGCGAGTTCAGCAAAATCGGTGTGACAGACCAGCATCTGGGTCTCGCTGTGCTCAAGTATTTGCTCAATTTCGTGACTGGCCAAGCGATAGTTAATTGGGCACAAGACCGCACCAATGCAAGCTGCGGCAAAATATAGCTCAGTAAATTCAAGACAGTTGGGGGCCATGACGGCTATGGTGGAGCCCTTAGCCAGGCCGAGGTTGACGATAATGTGGGTAAGAGCCGCTACCCGCTTGCCAAATTCGCCGTAGGTAAGGCGCTTTTGACCGTCGACAAAAGCTTCTTTGTCCGACCACTGGCTTAAGGCTCGCTTCAACGAAATGGCAAGGTTCAATTTAGGCCCTCAAAATTGGATATAAAAGTATATGGCCAAGTTCAGCCCTCAGCCTCATGACTACCGCAAAATTCTCATGATTAAGCACGACAATTAGTATTTGTTGATCTTCTGAGGGTTGGAGCCGAGTGTACGTTAATCTCTAAACCGGACACCTGGGATACGGCGAAGGAGAGACATGGGACAAGTGATAGACAAGACCTACAACGGCATAACAGTTCCGCAAGGCGAAAAGATTACCTTCAAAGACGGAAAGCCAGTTGTACCTAACAAACCAATCATTCCTTTTATCGAAGGCGATGGTACAGGTCGTGACATCTGGAAGGCCAGCAAGCGCGTTCTCGATGCTGCAGTTGCTAAAGCCTATGGCGGCAAGAAAGAAATTGCTTGGTTCGAAGTGTTTGCCGGACAAAAAGCAAAAGACAATTTTGATGAATGGTTGACTGAAGACACCATCAGCGCTCTCAGAGAGTACGGAGTAGCCATCAAAGGCCCTCTAACCACTCCCGTAGGCGGTGGTATTCGCAGCTTAAACGTAGCTCTACGTCAAATATTTGACCTCTATTGCTGCATTCGTCCAGTGCGTCACTTCCCTGGCGTGCCTTCACCAGTGGTATCACCTGAAAAGCTCGACGTTGTTATCTTCCGTGAAAATACTGAAGACGTATACGCCGGAATCGAATTTGTTGCTGGTTCTCCTGAAGCTCAGGCTTTCATTGATCTTTGCGCTAAGTATGGCAAGGAAGTTCGTCCAGAATCTGGCATCGGTATCAAACCAATTTCCAAATTCGGTTCAGACAGACTTGTACGCAGAGCAATCGAGTACGCTATTGCTCGCGGCAAAAAATCTGTAACCATGGTGCACAAAGGTAACATTCAGAAGTTCACTGAAGGCGCCTTCAGAGACTGGGGCTACCAAGTTGGCGAAACAGAATTTGCTAAAGAAGTAATCTCAGAAGAAAAAATGTGGGCAGAGCATGATGGCAAATTGCCAGCAGGCAAGATTCTGCTTCAAGATAGAATCGCCGACTCTATGTTCCAGCAAGTATTGCTAAGACCAGATGAATACTCTGTTCTAGCCACTACAAACTTGAACGGCGACTATCTCTCAGATGCTTGCGCTGCTCAAGTAGGTGGCCTTGGACTAGCTCCTGGTGCTAACATCGGCGACAACTGCGCCATCTTTGAAGCTACCCACGGAACAGCTCCTAAGTATGCTGACAAAGACGTAATCAACCCAGGTTCTGTAATTCTCTCTGGCGTTATGATGCTTGAATTCATGGGCTGGCAAGAAGCTGCTGACTTGATCACTCAAGCTGTAACCAAAACCATCCAACAGAAAAAAGTAACTTATGACCTTGAGCGTTTGATGCCAGGCGCAACTAAACTGAAAACCAGTGAGTTTGCCAATGCCATCATCGAGAACATGAACTAAGAACCAATTGAACTAGAACAAAGGAGGGCTGCTGATTTCAGGTATGCCCTCCTTTTTCTTTACAACCTTTCAGCTATGAGATACTTATGTCTTTCGCCAAACTAAAAGTTCTAGACTTCACCCATCTCCTGCCTGGCGAAATAGTTTCGACCTTGATGAGCGATCTTGGTGCTCAGGTTTTGCGAATTGAGCGGCTCGATAGCACTCTCAATGAGCGTCTTCCGCCAATTGTCGTCAATCAAGGCGTTGCAGATAGTCTCTATTTCTGGAGCTTGCACCGCAATAAAGAGCGCATCAAAATAGATCTCAAAAGCCCTCAGGGTTTAGAAATTGTCAAAAAGTTGGTCGAGAGTGCTGACGTAGTCATCGAAAACTTTAGGCCCGGAGTAATGGATAGATTGGGCCTCGGCCCAGAGGTACTGAGAGAACATAATCCGCGCTTGATCTACTGCTCTGTTAATGGCTATGGCTCTGCTTCTAAGTGGGGAACAAAACCTGGCCACGATCTCAACTTCGTAGCTGAAACCGGTATTTTGTTTGAGTCTCAAGATCAATCTGGCAAGCCGATTATGCCTTCGGTTTTTGTTTCAGATTATATGTCCGGAACATACGCGGCTCTTGCCATAACAGCCGCTCTATACGAAAGAGAATCAACAGGTATTGGTCGGCGTATCGAGATCAGCATGTTTGAAAGCGCACTGTCGGCCTTGGCAGTAGTAGGCACCATTAGTCTCTATCTCAATTTAGAGCCCTCTGAAATTCACGCCAAATATCCCGATGAGTTGCCCAACCACCGCGTCTATCGCTGTCTTGATGGTCGCTACCTAGCCGCAGCTCCCATAGAGCCCGAATTTTGGCTAAAATTCCTCACTATTATCGAACGAAAAGATTTGTTGACAAAAAACGTGATTAGCGATCGCGATTTCCTTAGTGCCGAGATTGCTGAAGTAATCGCGAGTAAAACCCTGAAACAGTGGATGTCGCTCTTCGCCGAGGCCAATTGCTGTGTCTCACCGGTCAATACGGTCAAAGAAGCAGTCAACTTCCTACCGGAAGGTAGTACCAGAGTCTTGACTCACATGACCCACTCAAGGCTCGGCAATGTGCCGCAAATAAGCAATCCGATCAAGCAAATCTATGGCAAGAAAGAACCAGAAGCAGAAGCAGAATGGTCTTGCACTGATACTGCTAGAGAGACAGTGCAGAAGCTCAAATCTATTGGCTTAACAGATGTTCAAATTGAGGCCATGAAGGAAGCAAGAATTATCTAGAACTACGAAATCTAGAATAATTTGTCACCCCAGCCGTAGGGCAAGCGCTTCTCACCACTAGTACGACTTACATCTTTAAGCAGAGCTGTATCGGCGCTAAATCGATGGCGCAGATCTAGGGCAAAACTAGCTCCAGCTAAGCCATAGCCAATCGTTCTGGTTCGTGGCAGCAAAGACATGGCACCACCAGCAAGGCCAAGCAGTTGCTCACCGGCAGCGGCTAAATAGTGCCCGCGTCCGGCGAAAGAATCGCCAGCCGCCATCTTTAGACTGCCTATTGCTTGCATTCCCGAGTATCCTCCCCACACTGGGGCAGCCACTCGGCGTAGCAACGCGCCAGCGACAATCTCACTGGCACTTCTTGTCAAAACGCCTTTTTTATCACGATCATAGGCGCTCTGATCGAGATAAGTAAAGTCGAATTTGTGCTCTTTCTTATCCTCAACCCGACGCAAAAGTTCTTTGACATTGCTGGCAGGCTGAGCAAGCGACATGTAGGGGTTGGCTGGATCAATGGCAGTAGAGACTCCAACAAGCTGATTGCGTTCATTTACTACCGGCCCACCCGAATTACCGTGCCAGAGTGGAGTGTCCATGCCGATCATAGTAGCGAACAAATTGTTCTTCGCGTCCTCAGCAAAAGCAGGTTCTTTAACTTGAAAATGAGCGGCGTTCTCAATCATACCGTTGACGATATTGGGCTGCACCAAGAGAACTTGAGGTAGCTTGGCGATAAACGAACCATCCGACACTACCGGTTGCCTCGAACCAGCGGGGTGACCGATAGCCAGCATAGGGTCACCGTTCTTAAGCTTGTTATCATCGGCCAACTCTAGGGCCCGCTTAGGGTCTTTACTAATTCCTTCAATTTTGAGAACAGCCAGGTCGTTGACATCGTCAATGTCTACAATTTTGGCGCGAAAGCGCTCTCCTGAAACAGTTTCGATAACAGTACTAGTACTGTTAGCAACCACGTGCACATTGGTAACTACCAAATCACCATTGCGGCCGGCAAAAAATCCAGAGCCACCAAGAACACCTTCTGCAGTTGGTGAAGTCACTCTCACGGTCTTTGGCGCTACTTCTTCAATAGCTTGGCGGGCTAAGGTATTTTTGCACTCAAGTTTAGTCTCAATGTTCAACGGTTTGCCGAGCAGTGCATCAAACACTGCCATATTGTCTATAGTCTTCAAGTTGACGCAGGATTGTGGGGAATCCATTTACTTTGGGCCTGACCGTGGGCCCCCAATGCTAAGGGGCTACGAGCCTGAAGTCATTGGGGGAAATACGAAATGGCAAAAGCTATTGAGAGAGGTCTTCAGAGGAAATTTGCCGAGGGCCCATGAGGGCAAAGACGATAGTTCCGCAAAGGTAAAGCGCAGCGGCAACAGCAAGGGTAGCGGCAATGCCTATGGCCTGAGTAATTATGACAAAACAGGCTGCTCCAAGAGCATTAAAGCCCGAGCTCACCCCCCACATCCAAGGCACAGTGTTGCCTATTGCTGCATCTTTCTTTACTACATCCATAGCCAGGGAAACAGGAATGCCGACGACAAAAGCCATCAAGAAAGCCGCTGCTGCAGATATCAAAATACGCATGAGCCAATCGCAAGGCATAAGAGCTATCAGAATAGACGGAAGGCCGTAAGAAGCACCTAGCAGCATGGCAAAAATAGCGCCACCAACAATCAAAAACACTCGTCGATTTGGCTTTAAGCGACTAGCAAACAAGCAGCCAAATGAATAGCCAGCAAGAACTGAAACAAGCACTACTGCCAATGAATAGACAGGTCCGCCAACAAAAACCGAAAATAGCTGAATGATCGAAACTTCAAAAAGCAAGAAGGCAAAGCCACAGAAAGCGAAGAACAAAAGAGAAGAGCAGAGTGGAGCAGAGAGCCTGAGCGGTCTAGTCTTTACCATAGGAGCAAAGATCAAAACAACTACAAAGGCGATGGCAACGTAGACAGCCAAAATTGAGTCAGACACCCAATTGGATGAGCCCCAAAAAGACAGATTTTTGCTCATCTGATAGAAGTAAGGACAATCATCGGTAACCGGCGTGACATTTTCAGGAAGTGCTGCCACGATTTCTTGACGCTCTTTCGCATCGGCATTGGCAACTTTCTCAAATATCAACTCATCTGGTCTAATACCGGGCTCTTGCTCAGATTTGTGAAAGGGATCGTAGAGTACACGAACATTGGAGCGGGCAGCCCAGTCACGAACCCTTTGCACTTCCTCAACAGTGAAAGGCGTAGTCTTCATGATGGTATTGACCCAATTATTGGCTAAAACAATGACATTGTTGCGCGCAGTCTTATTGCCGCTGTCTTCTAGATATTTTAGATAGGTGAGAAACATACGCAGCTCTAGCTGCGGCGGCTGACTACGCCAGTGGGTCAGGGACAAAACACCACCGGGCTTGAGCATATGGGCATAACTCTTAACTGCGTCAAGGGTATACAAATAGTTATCTGAGTTCGCTAAAGCACCAGATGCAACCGCTGTTAGAGTGTCTACGCCACTGGCCTGAATAATGTCGTAAACTCCGTCAGGCTGTGTCGAGGCAAAGTGCCGCGCCTCTTTGTTGAGAATAGTCACCTTGGTCTTCTCATTGCTAGACAGCCAGGGTTGGTATAGAGCAGCCTCTGGATCATCTTGACCGAGCAAAAGATGTTTGTAGGTAGCGGGATTGAGCTCAAGAGCGTCTAATCTCGGCACGCCATGATACTTACCAACGAGAATATCAACACCGCCACCGCCACCAATCACCAGGGCATCCTTTGCCATTGGTTTAAGCACATAGGGGCTGGCCCAGAGTACCTTAGAGAAGAACGGCTGCTCTTGTAAATTGCCCGTTGCTTTGAACTGTCTGGTATTGGCACCACCGTCAACACTAATAAAACGCCCCTGCATTTTTGCGGTGCTGGAATCAGGGACTATACCGAAAAGAAAATCTAGTCTATTCGACCAACCGGTATTAGAGACATCAATGCGTGCCAGCGGATTCCAGTAAGAGCGGGCGACCCCGCCGAAGTCACCACTCATGGTCTTACGCCCACTGCCATCTTTGGTTGAACGGATATCGAAGCCGTATTTCTTAATTGCCCAAGAAGGATAGAGCAAGAGCAAGGAGATAGAGGCGAGAAAGGCTAACAACCATACAGACGACTCGATGGCGCGGAACTTACCTGCCTGTTTTTGGAAGGCAAAATAAGCAAAAATGCCAAGAAGTGAGGCAATGCCAATGCTGCCATAGCCGCCAGTATATTCAAGCATTACCGGTGTAAGAGCCGCAGCTACAGCGGCAGCACTCAAATCGAAGAAATAGACTCGAGTGGCAGAAATATTGCTGCTGGCTAAGACCCTACTGATACAGAGGCCGGCAAAGAAAAATGGCACGGCAAACATAGCGAAATAGATGGCAATCGACGAAAGCCTCAACCACAAGGCAATAGAAAAATTATATGGATCAATGGGCATCCAGCAAAACAAAACTACAGTGAGCACTAGCATTAGTGAATAGAGAGCAGCTTCGCGACTAGCTGCTTGCCAGTCGTTTTCGCGCTTGCTAGCTAAATATAAATAAGCCCCTGCCATGCCGAAGCTGAGAATTACAGTACTAATAATTAGATGGATGAAGTGATGGTAGACCTTATAGCCCACAAATTTAGTGAGAACGATCTCTACGATCATGGTTGACGCGGCAATAGCACAAAGTCCACAGACAAGCCAAACAGATTTAGTTTGAGTCTCTTTTTCCATTACTGCAGTATGTTTTGCACCAATTTGTCGAGGTTAGTACTGTGAGATCCTTTAACCATGACACAAGAATCGCGCCCAAGGCGCGGAAGAACGCGACCAAGAGCCTCATCTTGTGTCGCAACTGCTGCTATTTCGTAGCTGGCACCCTTGGCACCAGAAGCAATCGCACTGGCTACTGGACCAACCGTAACTAGCAAACTAATGGGTTTATCTTTGAGCCAACGACCAAGTTCAAGATGCAACGGTTCACTGAAATCACCAAGCTCTGCCATGGCACCAAGTACCACAATCTTGTCTGGTTGAGGATAGGCATGAGAGAGAATCGCTTCAACAGCACAGCGCATAGAATCAGGATTGGCGTTATACGACTCATCTACGATCGTAGCGCCATGAGAAGATTGCACTGCATTACCACGACCTTCAACCGCTTCAAACTTAGACAAGCCCGCTGCAATTTCAGAGTCGCTCAGGCCAGCCGCTCTAGCAGCAGCAACAGCACACCAGGCGTCTTCTAACAAAACGCGACCATGTGCTCTAACAAAAAACTCTTGCTCTGAAGCACTGTCAGGAATCTTAAAAGTAGTGCCCTGGCTATCAACCCGAACAATTTCTAAAGCAGGGCAAACTTCAATAGGTCCGGAAAAATCTTGTCTAGCCTGAGCAAGCAAATAATCGCTGCCATCGCCGATGATGGCACGACCACGCTCAGAGTCTAAAGCAGCCAGCAGCTCACACTTAGCCCTGGCAATATTTTCTCTTGAGCCAAGAAGCTCAATATGAGCCGTGCCAGCACAGGTAATCACGCCAATGTCGGGTAATCCGCAAGCGGCAAGCTCTGCAATTTGTCCCAATCCGCGCATACCCATTTCCAAAATCAAGATTTGCGTTTCTGCTGGCATCGAGAGAATAGTTTTTGGCACACCAATTTCATTGTTTTCATTGGCCAGTGACTTATGCACCACACGGCACGAAGTGGCTGCCGCTGTCATTTCTTTTGTCGTAGTCTTGCCTGATGAACCAGTAATAGCTATTACTTTGGCACTGTGCCTACGCAGATACAATCGCGCCAGACCTTGATAGGCAGCCAAAGTATTAGGAACTGAAACCATCGGTCTGTTGCTATATTCGGCAGGAAGATTTTGGCTAACACTCAAGGCACTAGCGCTATCTATTATGGCGAGCCCGGCGCCGTTTTCGAAGGCCTTGAGCACAAAACTATGACCATCAAAACGCTCGCCTTTTAGTGCCAAATATAAGTCTTGGTCAGCTCTAATTGCACGACTGTCAGTGCTTATACTAAATGCCTGGTCTGGCGTTATTGTGGCACCATACAACACTGCACCATCAAGAGTAAGAATTTCATCGACGGTAAAAGTTGCTGACATTATTACCCTGTCAATTTGCTAGTCTTTTTTTGTTACTTTGTTCCAGATATTGCCAATCCAGCCTTTCTTCTCGCTCTCATCTTTTGCAGATGGAGACGGTGTCGCCGCTGTTGTTGGTGCATCAGGGGGCAAATCTTTCAACACTTCATGCAGTTCCAGCCCAGTCTGCTGACACATTTTCACAGCCGCAGCACACTGCACTGGTTTAAGTATGCCTTCCGTTACTAAAGACTGTGCTTGCAGAGCGGCATTAATCAAGCGTTTATCAATCATTTCTTTAGTGACAATGATTTCGGCCATAGAGACATTCAACTGTCTGGCTAACGACTGGGCCCGGTTGAAATTGTCACCACTTAAGGCACCAGATTGCAAAAGTATTTCCATCACGGTATTCACTCTGGCAATATCGTCTTGCCTAGAGGCTCTCTCTTCAATAATGGTATCGATAGAGACCTGGCGAGCACTAGACTGACGCAGTATGTCAGCAGCCTGAAGGCCACTTAAGGCACCACTGGTGACCATTTCTTGTAAACGTAAGCTATCGTCTACGACTTCAGACGAAATCATGCCAGTTTGAACAAATACCTCACCAATGCGCTGGTGTTCAGAAAGTCCAATTTCGATAGCAGAAATCTTATCGCCTTCAGTAACCAAACCAGCTTGGGTGACTAGATCTCCTAGCTTGATGGAGTCTTTAGCTGAAGTACGGAATGCACCGGTATCAACTAGCGATTGCTCTAAAGACTGATGCTTTGCCACAGCTTTCTTTAGGCCAGCAATGGCTTGCTCTTCAGTAATCTTGCCGTCTCTGATCAAAACCTGAGCGGTAAGGGCAGATTGCAGCAAGACGGAGGTAATCATTCGATTTAGAACCAGGCAACGGCCTAGGGGCAAGTTATTTTCCTGACCTTGCCACTGTGCTTGTTCCAGCATCGAACGGTCAAGCAAACCGGATTGCACAAGAAGCTCGCCTAGCTCTCCGGCTGAAGCTTTCTGCTCATCGGTAGTCTCAGGTGGAGTCCAACCGAGACGCTTAAAGGCATCATCTAAAGGTATGCGACCCTTAATACAGACATTAATGGCCTTGACGCCAAACTCAGCTGAAATTGTGTTCTGTCTTATCAACGACTGCACATAGAGTGCCACTTCTACGTCGTATTCGGAAAGTTCACCAATACTCATCAAAACGCGACCAAGCGGGGTCTGAGAAGTCTTCGAAACTTTCAAAGCCTCGAGTAAAACTTCCTGCCTGATGATATTGGCGGCTACAAGTAACTCGCCAATTCGTTTTGGGGATGAACGCCTGCCAGTGATTTCCAATTTACGCCCTAAATTGCCAAAAAAGCGGTTTATTCAGCTAGAAACAAATTCTTGCTATTAGTCTATCAAGAGCTGAGGTCTAACAGGCCATTGATGCTCGCTATCCTGTCACAGTCAGACAAATATTTTTAGCGACTGAGCAAAGGGAGCAGTCTTAGATTAAAGAAATTACATCTAGTAAAGCAAAAGGCAAACACCCGCCATTGCTAGCAGGTGTTTGCTCTCGAAGCCAAGTATTTCCAGGTCAGCGCCTAATTACAAAGACACTAGAAACGAGGATGACAGTCAGTTAGTAGTTATCGTCGTAAGGAACAACGAAACCTTTGCCCTGGAATATCATGCTGTGGCTGCCGCTGTGGGGGCTCGGATATCCGATGAAGCCATGCTTGATACCATAACCTGCGCCGTGGAGAACGCCATAAGCGCTACCAGCAACTAGGCCAGCTGGACCACCGGTCATAGCACCGGCGACCATTTCATAAACGCCATCTTCTTTACCCAGATTACGGGCAACCATTTTGGTTCCACCGATAGCACCCTTGATGCCATCTGAGAAAGCGGCGGTTGGAACATCCCAAGCAGTTGTAACGGCCATAGAGACCAGTCTGCATGGGAAGTACCACATTTCATAGATTACCCGAGCCGATTCTGGACGCTCTGGGTAAGCCATACTAGGAGCGGAAAGACTCATTGCGAGTCCTAAAGCAGCTAGCAAAGACGAAAGAATTTTCTTTTGCATTATCCTCAACCTTTTCTACTGGGAGTACATCCCTCAGTCAAATAGAATTATTTCTCTTCCATGGTGATGAAAGACCAGCGGCTGAATGGATGTTCCCAACCTTTCTTCCAGCCATGTCCCATGCCGTGGTAGCCACCATAGACACCACCAGCAACCATACCGACGGATCCACCGATTGGAACGGCAGCTAGACGTTGTCCAGTTCCATGCTCATCGCCGAATTTCTCAGCAACGTGATTGATACCTTTGATACCGCCGTGGTATCCACCAGCGATAGGACCGGTAACAAGGCCGGTGAACAAGGCACCGCTTGCAGCTCCAACAGTACGAATAGGAGCTTGTAGAACCCACTGAACCGGCTTGGCTTCATAATCGAGGGCCATCGCAGGAGCGACAGCAGAGACCATGAGAGCGGCCGACATAAGAACTTGACCTAGTATTTTGTTTGTCATCTTATCCACCGTTTCTAATTCAGAGCTACCCGGCATCACTTGGCTAGGGTGCCGGGCAGCAATTACTACTTACTATTTTTCTTCAGTGACAATGTAGGAATCAGTACTAAATGGTTTTTCCCAACCACTAGTCATCCCATGCTTAGCACCGACGATTGCGCCATAAGGAACGCCCCAAACCATACCAACAGGCCATCCGAGAGCGAATGCTGCGAGGTTTTGTCCGAGACCCTTCTCATCACCAAAATGCTTGGCGAGTTGACGCTGCATTGTGTGAGGCGTACGCCAAAGTGAATTGACGACAATACCTTGAGGAGTATCAACAATTACTGCTGTGGTAGCACCAGCAAGTGAAGCCATACTGCTAAGAGGACCGTCTCCGGCCATCGAAGGCATTGCAACACCGATACTGATAGCGCCAGCAGCTATTAAGGCTAAAGCTTTGTTTTTCATATCTTCCTTACCACCCGGTCTATATCATTTTCTGATTCAGATTTTGAGTTAGATTTTGAGGGTGACTCTAAGAGAGCCACCCTCTCATTCTTTCTACCCGACAATTATCGAACATAAGTTCACTGTTTCATTGAACCTAACGTTGATTACTCAACAAGTTAGTCTTCTTTGAAAGTGAATGCTTCTTTGGTGAATGGCTTTTCGAAGCCAGTTTTCATACCGTGCCAACCGCCATCGAAGCAACCATAAGCTGCACCGCCAACGATACCGAACGGAGCGCCAACGATGGCTCCTGTCCACTTCTGGTATCCACCATCTTCATTACCAAGCTTACCGGCAACCCAGGTAGTGGATTTAATGGCTCCCTTAGTTCCGTCTTTGACGGCACCTAGAGGAACGCCTACTACAGCTCCAACACCTGAACCAACCACTTTGACAGGGAACAGACAAATGTTCTTGAATGTGTCGTCATCGGCATACGACGGAGCGACCATTGTGCCAACCAAAGCTGAGGCTAGTATGAAAGAGGACGCTATCTTTTTAAGCATGCAAATCTCCAACTCTTAGCAATCGTAATTTAGGAAATCATTTTTCGAATGATTCGACCAATCCTGGACCAACGGCCCGAGACAAGCTCCATTTTACTCATTTATTCCGAGAGGTCCATATTTAATGACTGACTTATTTCGACCTCAGCAAGTGTATCGCGGCAATATACTTGGTTTCGGGCTTTGAAATGAGTTGTAAAAAGTTTGTTGGAATAGCACCACTTTTCAAGCGGTATATACGATCAAAGCAGTGTTGGCACACGCTGAATATAGGAATATTGCAGGGTCTCGGGAACTTATGAAATCAAGATGGTACCAAATATGATGACAAGTGGAAAAATGCGACAAAAAAAAGACGGGAACAAAAAATTATTGCTCCCGTCCGAAATTTTCTGATTTTTTTCTAGGCTTTTATTACTGGGGCAACACCGGCATGCTCAGTACGGTGCCAGGTAGAGACTTGCTTACCAAACAAGATTTGGCAGAACGAGACGACAATAACTGGCACCCAGTGGCCATAGACGTAGGCCGTGACGTAAAAACTGCGGCCCAAAGCTTTGAGGAAAGACATAGGGGCTCGATAGATACGCATAGCAATCAAGAAGTTGACCTGACTTATGCCAAATATTGCCATCACTATCAGTGCTAAGAATTTGCCGTAGGTTGGCACGCCTGTGGCGATATGCACAACTTCAGAGGCAATTTCTAAGGTCAACAGAGCAGGAACGACAAAGTAGACTGTAAAGACTAAGGTATCAAGACGCTCCACCAGCGATAAGCGCGTTGGTGAATTGAGCGGGAAAATATAGTCGAGATAACGACGAATGCTGCCTTCAGCCCAACGCCGCCGTTGCCTAATGAGGGCCTTAAAGGTGGTGACTGCTTCTTCCCAGACAATTGCTTCTGGACAGAAGGTGATATCCCAATTGCTGACGAGTAAGCGCATGCTCAGATCTAGATCGTCTGTAATGGCCTTGTTGTTCCAGCCGCCAACGTCGATAAGGGCCTGGCGCTTAACCAATTGACCATCGCCGCGTAGTTCGACAGCACCACCAATAAGGTCACGAGAGACTTGAAAATAGGTATCAACGGCATACTCAGAAGCCTGACATTCGACCAGAAGACCTTTTTGATTCTCGTACATTTTCTTCTGGGCTTGAACTGCGCCAACATTGGCTGGCTCCAGTGACGGCAGAATAATGTTGAGAAATTCAGGATCAACATTGGCATCGGCGTCGAAAACGGCAATAACTTCGCCCTTGCAAAGAGGCAAGAACTCATTGAGAGCAGCAGACTTACCAGGGCAAGATCCTGGAACTCTGTTGAGCACCTGAAGTTGGGGAAACTCGACTTGAAGATCCTTCAATATTTCAGGCATCTTGTCGGTGGAGCAATCGTCTATAACCCAAACAGAGTAGGCGTCATAGTTGATTTGAAAAAGATTGCGAACCGTGGTTTCAATTACCCGTGATTCGTTCTTGGCAGAAATAACCACATCAACATAGGGATGCCAGACTTTAGCGGCCTCAGGGCTGGTTAAGCCCAAAGAGCGACGAGCTAAGACTTTTTTGTGATGGCGTTGTTGGGCGGAGAAAAGCCAAATAGTGTGAGCAATCATCATGCTCAAGACTCCACACAAAATGAAGAGCACTTCTGGGCCGGTGAAAAATTTGTCGATGGCCTTTAGAGCCATCCACACACCAACAACAAGCAAAACTAAAACTATTCGGTTACGCATGCTTCCTACTGATAACGGTTGTAACTAACATTCTATAAGAATGCAGCCACATGGCAACCAGCCACCGCTCACCTAATCAAATGTTTAGATTAGCCTGGCAGACAAAAACTAAATGAAAGGTCGTCAAGGCCAGCCTGGCTACCCTTTGCATCTTTATCCTAGGGTATTGCCTGCTTCATCTAGCTTTGCACCCGAAGCCATTTCTTTACTGGTTTGACTGTGATGATGCAAACCAATCAAGAGGGTTGGCAAACCAATAATTAGAAGGGTGGTGAAAACTCCACCAGGCAACTTGTCAGCAGATACGCCTATTAATACAGCTGGAATGGTTGAAGCGGCCGACATCGCTGTATTCTGAGCGGCAAAGACCTTGCCCCTAAGCTCTTCCGGCACAGAAGCCTGCAGCAGAGATTGGGTGGGCACGGCAATAAAGGCGCAGGAAGCGCCCACTAAAGCAACAATCAGAAGCGGCACGACAATAAGTGAACCGTGGAAATTGACCGAAGCCATCCCCAACCAAGGCAAGACCGAGTCTTGCAAAAATCCTAAAGAACCCAACAGGGTGAGGAATAGGCCAAGCAGAACGAAGCCTTTGTAGGCCAATAATGCCGCCGAAACCTTAGAAAAATAGTGGCCAACCACAAAGTTGCCAATGCCCATACCAATACCAGCGGCAGCAATGACATAGCCGAACTGCACAGCTTGAAGATTAAGTAACTGTTCGGTCAGGCCTACCGAAATTGGGGTGAGGGCAATAATGGTCGAAAACAGGAAGGTGAGCTTTACGATGGCCCGAAAAACCATCTTATTGTTGGCAATGTAGGCAATACCGAAACGCAGCTCTTCCCACCAGACCTCATTAGATTTAGCAGCTGGTTTGTTATCAGTAATTTGGCAACAAAAAATGGCGGCCAAAACAAAAGCACCAGCAACTGCAAATGGTGCTTTACCAATACCAGTATGAGCAATAATCGGCTCACCAATAGCAAAACCAAAGCCTAGAGCAATCATCATAGTAGTGAAAAAGAGCGAGTTTGCTTGAAACAACTCATCCTTCTTCACCAGCCGTGGTATCGACGATGCTTCCGCTGGAGCAAAGAACTGCGAACCGATTGATACGACAAAGGCCAATGAAAAAGCAGCAATAGGCGATGCCTTTGCATATGGTGTCGCCACTAGACAGATACAAGCAGCGCGAAAAAGATTAGAAAGCACCAAAACAGCTTTATTGGACCAGCGGTCGACATATACTCCAGCCATAGGACTGAGCAGCACGGCCGGGATAGTAAAGGCGACATAAAGAAGACTAGTAAGCTGAGCCGACTCAAAATGCTTACCAGCAATTGTGGCATGCTCATTAGCCGTCAAGACGGCAACGAACAAAACAAAGACTACCCGATCGGCAAATTGAGAGAAGACTTGGGCAATCCACAAGCTCATGAATTGCCGATTAGCAAATAGACTGCGGTATCCAGATTTAGATTCTTCGGCCGCCTTTTCAGTCACTTCTATCTTCATTCATCTTCCACAGAAGAAGCGATGCCACCATCAGCAGCAAACGCTCCGCGAATCACACCGCGTTTGGTGCTGCGGAAAAATTCAACAATTTCCTTTATTTCAGGCGATTGCTCGATTTCTTCTTCTATTTTCGCCAGCGCTTGCGTGGTATTAAGACCGGAACGATATATCAACTTGTAGGCTTGCTTGATTGTATTGCGAATTTCCGGACCAACTTTTCCTCTTCGCAATCCCACTAGATTTAGTCCAGTTACTGCCAGCGGACGCTTGTCACACATAGTGAAAGGTGGGATGTCCATGCGTGTACCAGTGGCACCAGATATCATGGCATAGCGGCCAATTCGAACAAATTGGTGCACCACAACCGAACCAGCTATAACCACACGCTCACCGACCACGACGTGACCAGCAAGAGTGGCGCCATTAGCAAAGATGGCTCCGTTTCCGATCTGGCAGTCGTGAGCAATGTGCGAATAGTTCATAAGGAAGCAATCATCGCCAACCCTAGTGAAGCGATCGGCAGTACCACGGTGGATGGTGGCATACTCGCGAACCGTGACGCGATCACCCATAATCACACCAGTAGGCTCATCTTTGTAGCTAAGATCTTGCGGCTGCAAGCCAATTGATGCCCCGGGGAATATATTGCAGTTCTCACCAATGGTGGTGTGCCCGTCAATAATGGCGTGAGCACCGATTTTGGTGCCAGCCTTAATAACCACATTCGGTCCAATAACAGCATACGGTGCAATATCAACAGTCTCGTCGATTATTGCTCCCTCGCCGATTATGGCAGTGGGATGAATAGACATTGTTTCCCTACCTATATATAGACAAATTTATAAACAAAATTACCGCTTGACCATGGCGAAACCAATTTCGCCTTCACAGGCAATTTTGTCGCCAACGCGAGCAATTCCTCTCATTTTGCCTACTGGCCCTTTCATCTTAAGAAGCTCAACTTCTAGCTCTAGTTTGTCGCCTGGTACCACCATTGTGCGGAATTTTACTCCGTCGATACCGGTAAAGACACCAAGGTTACCTTTCATTTCAGGCTTGAGGAGCATAGTTAAGCAGCCCAATTGAGCCAAGGCTTCAACCATCAAGACGCCCGGCATTATCGGTTCTGCGGGGAAATGCCCCTGGAAGAACTCTTCATTGGCTGTCAAGTTTTTAAAGCCCTTCGCCCGCACCCCAGGCTCAACTTCAGTAACGCGGTCGATTAAAAGGAAGGGATAACGATGGGGAATCAACTCTCTAATTTGACGGATGTCCAGTTGCATTACTGTTGCGGCGGTCATCGGCTCTCCTTCATGATAACGCTGAAAATTGAAAGATTTAGAGTATAAGCGATATACTTAGGCTTGGCGGTTGTCAAAAGAAGTGTCAACGCTCTGGGGCCTTAAATTGCTCTTCATTTAGCTATACACAATCACTATTGTGCTTGAGGAAACCATGAATTCTGACGTGATTTGTAAAGGTAATTTTCAGCCAAGCCCCACAAAGGTGCCGACTCAAACAAATTTGGCTTTGGTTGAGGAAGGCGTCAAATTGATTTTGCGCGCCATCGGTGAAGACTTAGATAGAGAAGGCCTGCAGCAGACTCCCAATCGAGTTGCCAGGATGATGGCTGAATTGACATCTTCTATTAATCTCGACCCTGCCGAGCAAATTACCTGCGAATTTTATGAAGAAGCTGCCGGGCTAGTTCTAGTCAAAGACCTTACTTTCAACAGCACCTGTGAGCATCACCTGCTACCTTTTCACGGTCTCGTGCATGTGGCCTATCTACCCCGCGACGGGCGCATAACTGGCCTGTCAAAATTGGCCCGGGTAGTAGACATTGCCTCGCGGCGCCTGCAAGTGCAAGAACGTTTGACTGCGCAAATCGCTCAAGCCATAGAAGACAAACTTAACCCCTTGGCCATATTCGTCATGGTTGAAGCTGAACATTCGTGCATGAGCCTTCGTGGCATCAAAAAACCTGGCAGTAAGACCATTACAACAGACGCCCGTGGTTTGTATAAGAAAGATGCAAGTTTGCGGGCAGAACTTCTTACCCTAATAGAAAAATAGACGGTCTGATTTTAGGTAAACTAGACTATCTTGCTATCTTTTAGGAGCACTTGATTAATGGATGAGGACGGCCACACCGAGTTACTAAGCCGACGTCATTTTCTCGCCGGCCTTGGCGCTTTGACCTGTTTTGGCCAACTGAGCATGCTTGCCCCGGCCAAAGCAGCAGGTTTCGATTTTGCTCCTTTTTCTTTCGCGGTAGTCTCAGACAGCCACCTTTCTAACGGCTTACCCGATAGCCTGAAGTTGTTGCAAGAAAGTCAGCTCTTCTTACAAGACGTAGTCAAGTCAATCAATGAGCAGAAAGTAGACTTTGTCATTTTTTGTGGAGATCAAGTCGAGGGCCCAGGGCGCGACGAAGTCTTCTGGCAACTTTTCATCGACATAATGGCAGTACTGAATTGCCCTTGGTATTTCGTTCTCGGTGAATGTGATGTTAGTGGTCCGCCAGCTGTCGAGCGCATGGTCACCTACGGCCCCGACTTCAAGGGCAAAGGACTGACCAGCGGTAACTCTTACTGGTCGATAGATCCTGTTGCTGGAGTGCATCTAATCGGTCTTGATACGGCTAAGGCCAACAGCGACGCTGGTGACTTGAGCAATGCTCAAATGAACTGGCTCAAGCAAGATTTGAATAGCAATAAGGGCAAAATGACGATCGTGGTCAGCCACCATCCTCTTTTGGCTCCACCGCCTTACGATGGTGGGCCACCCTTTGAAGAATATACCTTGATGCAAGGAGCATCAGCTCGTGAGATTCTCGGTGCCTGTCTAGACGTTAGACTGGCCATCAGTGGTCACGTGCCAATCAATAAAATTCAAAGAGAACGCAATATTTGGTATGTCTCCTGTCCCCCGGTTGACACCTATCCGTGCGAATACAAGTTATTCCATGTAGATCCGCAGGGCATAACTGTCGAAACTCTGGGCGTTCGCTATGAAGCGCTTGTGAAGAAAGCAAAGAAGATAATGGTCAACTCTCGGCTGGCTTTCCAATATTCCAACCACAAACCTGACTCTTTCTTAAAGCTTGCCGAGGGCAGTGAATTAGATCGCTCCGCCTACCTGGCCTTAGCACCAGGGGCAGTAGCACAGCATTTAGGCAAGGGTAAAGCCAAAAGCAATGGTAAGAAAGCGGCCAAACCTAAAGCAACAAAAGAGAAAGGCAAGAAGGCAGCGCCAGAGCGAAAGAAAGAAAATAAAATCGATCAATCAAAAATTGATCAGCCCAAAAAAGAGCAACCCCTTGCTGAACCAGCTAGTAACTTGCCCGATTTAGCTCCAAGCAAAGATTCGCTTCAACCTAAAAATTCCGACCAAAATCAAAGTGGAGAGCAAAACTAAGAGATGGACAGCAAACAGACAGCCCAGTACGGTGGCATTACTAGTGGTGGCCATAGCTCGCTTGACTACAACAGTTATCTGATGGTCGAGCAGCTTAAAACCCTGCAAGTTTGTCAGTCGGAACCAGCTCACCATGACGAACCGCTCTTCATCATCATCCACCAGACTTATGAACTGTGGTTCAAATTGATCATTCACGAGCTTGACCTTGTGGTTGAGCTCATGGCTGAAGGTCGAGTACGTAAAGCCACTCACTTCATGCGCCGGGCTGTGGCCATTATGCGTGTGCTAGTGCAGCAGATTCACATTCTTGAAACCATGTCGCCCGTTGACTTTCTTGGCTTCCGTCACAAGCTTAACCCAGCCTCTGGTTTTCAGTCATCGCAATTTCGTGAAATCGAATTTATGGCCGGACTCAAGGAAGAAAGAATGCTTATGCACTTCAAAAGTGACAGCGTTGCCTTTGCTGAATTGACAAAAAGATTCGAGGCCCCAAGCCTGAAAGACTGTTTTTATGCGCTACTGCGCCGCAACGGCTTTACTCTGACAATGCCTGCAGATGGTGAAGATGATGAAGAGGGCAAATTAGCCGAAGCCAGAGTGCTTGAACTATGTCGCCTCTATCAAGATGAGCAACTTGGCGAGTTGCATGACTTAGCTGAAACCCTCATCGACATTGATGAACTGATCGCCCTCTGGCGCACTCACCACGTTACCGTGGTCGAGCGCATAATTGGATTTAAGCGCGGTACCGGTGGCAGTGAGGGTGTGGCCTATCTGCGCTCTACTCTAGTTAAGCGCTGCTTCCAAGATCTTTGGAGTGTCCGTACTGCTCTTACCTAAGGCAAAGACAAATGTTAGACCCGATCGATCACATTGCTATTCCAGTCAAAAACCAAGGCTCACTCAAAGCCACTGTCGACTGGTATCTAAGTACTTTCAAATGCGAAGTCGAGTATCAGGATGACACTTGGGCCTTCTTACGTTTCGGCAATATAAAGCTAGCTTTCGTCATCCCAGAACAACATCCCGCCCATATCGCTTTTGTTAGCGCCAAAGCAGAAGAGTTTGGGCCTCTAAAGACTCACAGAGACGGAACACGCTCGATCTATATCGATGATCCTTCCGGCAACACAATTGAGATAATGGCCGAGTACTAGACAAAAGTAGGGGAAAGCAGTGGAGCCAATTTATGACGCGATTATTGTTGGTTCTGGCCTAGCTGGATTATCATGCGCTAAACATTTGGCGAAACAGGGTTTTTCGTTTTTGATCGTCGAAGCAGAAGACGCCGTGGGCGGTAGAGTCCGCAGCGATTACGTCAACGGCTATACTCTTGATCGCGGCTTCCAAGTTCTTCTCACTGCCTATCCAGAAGCAGCTTCCACCCTCGATTATAAGAGCCTAGATCTGAAACCCTTTATGCCGGGTGCCCTTATCAATGACGGCAAACATTTCATCCGTCTCAGCGATCCGTTTAAAGATCCATCCTGCTTGTTGTCGATGATGGTATCAAATATAGCTTCACTAGCCGATAAGCTTCGCGTGGCCTATTTACGGCAAAAAGTAATGGCCTCGACGATTGAAGATATTTTTTCGCAACCAGACAAAACTATCCTGCAGTCACTGAAAGACGCTGGCTTCAGTGACACCATGATCAATCGCTTCTTTAGACCCTTTTTTGGCGGCATCACCCTTGACAATACTTTGTCTGGGTCAAGTCGCATGTTTGAATTCGTATATAAGATGATGGCCGAGGGTCAAGTAATGATTCCGGCAGGCGGCATGGGCAAGATTTCTCAGCAACTTGCATGCGAACTTCCCCCTGACTCGATCAGACTAAATTGCCAGGTTGCTAGTATCGACCAAGACAAATCGCAGGTAAATCTGACAAACGGTGAGACAATTCTCGGCCGCAGCATTGTACTAGCAACTGACGGGGCAAACGCCAGCAAGCTCACTAGCGCTGTTGAAGCGCCCCCTTCAAATATGGCCACTTGTCTGTACTTTTCAGCAGATGTAGCTCCGATAAATGAGCCTGTACTGGTGCTAAACGGCGCCGATCAAGCGGGACCGATTAATAACTTGGCCGTCCTGACAAATGTAGCGAAGGCCTACGCCCCTGCAGGGAAACACCTGATTTCAGTGACTGTACTGGGTCAGAGCCCAGGTGGAGCCCAGCTCGACCAATCTTACGAAAAGCAACTGATAAAAGATGTAATGAGCCAAGCTAAATCATGGTTTGGCGGGCAGGTGGAGAGCTGGCAGCACCTCAAAAGTTATCGGATTGCCAATGCCTTGCCTAATCAATCGCCGCCATGGCTGGAGAAAGCACGGCCTGTTCGGATAGGCAAAGCCCTTTATGCCTGCGGCGACTTCAGAGAGAATGCCTCAATCAATGGCGCTCTAATTTCGGGCAGAAAGGCAGCAGAAGCACTTGTTTCAGATTTGAAAGTGGCAATATGCAAGTGAGAATAAGCCCCAGATAATTTCTTCCTTGCTATTATTGGGATGAGTAAATCATGACCATCACTTTTCCCAAAATAGCATTATGACTTTCGAAGATCCCATTCAATCAACCAAAAAGAAAGTCTGCACTGTCTGCAAGCGCGAATTTCCGCCCACTCAAGCTGTTTGTCCGCATGACAAGAGCATGCTCATGTTTGTGCAAAAAGATGAGCTTTTAGGCACCATTCTTAATGACCGCTACCGCGTCTTGTCTGAAGTGGGCCGAGGCGGCATGAGTATTGTCTATAAAGGTCTGCACGAAATGATGGATCGCACGGTCGCCATCAAAATGCTGCAGACTCAGCACGTTACTGATCAGTTGAGCATTAAACGCTTTCAGCAAGAGGCCCAGGCGGCGTCGCATTTACAGCACCCGCATGTGATTACAGTTTACGACTGCGGGGTTGTTGCCACAGGCCAACCTTATATAGTAATGGACTTTTTAGAAGGTCAAAGTCTCGCCGACGTAGTTAAGGCAGAGAACTATATTGCCTATCAGCGGGCCATTCCCATTTTCATTTCGGCCACTGAAGCTTTGGAGCATGCCCATCAAAAAGGGGTTATTCACCGGGATCTAAAGTCATCTAACATCATGTTGGTTGAAGTGGAAGGTCGACGAGATTTCGTCAAAGTAGTGGACTTTGGCATTGCCAAATTGACCACGGCTTCAGGGAAAACTCCACAAAACCTTACTCAGACAGGTGAGATTTTCGGCAGCCCAATTTATATGAGCCCGGAACAATGCCTTGGCCTCAATCTCGATAGCCGCTCCGATATCTATTCTATGGGTGCAGTTCTATATGAAACTCTAACCGGTTTCCCACCCTTAATGGGCGACACCATATATGCCACCATGAAAATGCACGTCTCACAAATGCCTGAGCCGTTCAATAAAGTTCGGCCCGATTTGCGAATACCAGAGCAGCTTGAACGGATTGCCTTTAAAGCTCTAGCGAAGAAGCCCGAGCAGCGCTATCAAACTATGCAAGAGATGCGCGACGCCCTTGAGCAATGCATCAGTACCCAGTTTGAAACAGGCAGTATACCGAGCTTGATCAGCGCCCCGCCCTCTATGGGATTCAATCCCAATCCGCAAAGCGATAGCTCTCCAGTTGAACTTGAGGATTTCGATCTCTCCGGTGGTCTCTTTGGCAATGACCCACCACCATCTTCCTCAGAACGCAAAGATCGCTCTAGCGCGCCATATATCTCCGGACCAGATCAGCAAAAGAAACCGGGTTCAAGCACGAAGAGCGGGAGGAAGACTAGCTCAAGCGCTCCTAGCTCGAGCAGCAGAGACGAAAATCGCAGCACGGGAAGAAGTACCGGCCGCAGCACAGGTAGAAGCACAGGTCGTAGTACTGGAAGAGTGACTGACTTAGACAGTGCCGCTGGCCGCTCGACCGGACGCAGCACCGGCGTGCGCAAACCGGCTCTGGTTGAGAAGAAAAAGAAGAGCAAAGCTCTCAACATCGACTTCGCCAAATATCTCAACAAGAAAGTGATTTTGATAGTTCTTGGCCTTGTGGTAGTGCCCGGTGTGATCACTGGCGTGGTCATTACTGCAAACAAAATGGGTAACGATAATCCCTTCTCTTTGACCAAAAATTATGAAGGGGTATTACTTTATCTGCGAGCCGCGACCCACGACAGTGAGACTGGCCAGGAGCTGCCCGGTTTAATGTACCTGATGCCTAACAAGGGCAAAGAACCCATTAAGGTCATGCTTGGTGACTTCAATCTAGAAGGGCACCTTGGCCAAGCCGATGGCTCAGACCAAAAACCCGGTGCCATCTGGCATATATCTGGTCACAAGGGTCCAAATAATTCACTGCAAATTGAAGAGGGTGACTTTAGAGAACATTGCGACAACAGCGTCGCTCCTGCCAGGCAAAAGTTAGAAGATTTCTTGAGCAACGTTTTCCGCTCACGCACACCAGGCAGTACAACCTTGGAACTAGCCTACAAATGCCTCAGTGTCAGTGCCCAAAAACGTGAAGATCCAGAACGCTTCAAAGAAAAGTACGGCAAAGATCCAGTCTTTAAAGATAGCTTCAAACCAGACGCCATAGAGCCATCAGCCTTCAAGGTTGGGGTCCTGAAAAATGCAGAGATTACCTTTTATTTGAATGGTAAGTATCTCTTCGCTAACGGCGAAATCTATATGGCCAAGATGGTTTCAGAAGACCATCAGTGGAGAGTCGACTCGCTGGAGCCCTGCAAAGAAGACTTATGGAAGACAACTTTGCCCGATTGACATCCGATGTTCTGATTTCTTCTTACAAATTAAGGATTTATTTCATCTCAGGCATTGGGCAATACTATAATAAGTCTGAAGTATCTTGGTAATCCTTCAACTTTAACCAAGCGCTAAAAACTAAGGAGTGCGACATGGATGACAATTTTATTCTGATGGGTATTGTATTTGCGGGAATTATCATCATGCCTTTGGTGATTATTAAGCTAGCCAAAGCCATGAAAGTTCTGAAAGAGAAGAAAGCAGCAGGCGCCGCAGAGAAATAAGTATCAGCGACAAAGTATTAACGTACTAAAGTATTAACGAGCAATAGAAAATCAAAAGCGGCCCTCAATGAGGGCCGCTTTTATTAATACTCCCGAGGCTGGATTCGAACCAGCGACCAATTGATTAACAGTCAACTGCGCTACCGCTGCGCTACTCGGGAAAGTAGATAACACCTGAACGGCTGACCAGATAACAATACTAGCATGGCCCAACATCTTCAACCCCGAGCAGCCCGGAGAGCGGGAAGTTGCCATTAACCGCATTTAATAATGCCGAAGAAAGGCTCTGTTTTGTATACTGAGTGACTGAATAGTAAAAAAAACTCGCAACAAACTGCAACTTGCAACAGTAAGGTCATGGAGAAGAACTGATGGGAATATTTGGTGCACAAAAAGTCAGCCATGGACTTTCACTAGAAGCGAAAGCAATGGTAGATGCCTATTTTCAAAGACGTGGACTAAATCCGGCCGATCACATGCTCAGTGATGCCAGCGGTCTGGGCTGGTGGTTGATGGAAGGCAGTGCCAAGATCTTCATTTTTGTCCAAGACGGCCCCCAAGGGGCTATTCTGCGTCTGACCTCACCACTGGTTCATCTGCCCAAGCAAAATCTAGAGCAGTTCTATCGTCGGCTCCTTGATCTCAACGGCACTCTTTCTAGTTGTGCCATTTCTACCCACGAAGATCTCGCCCTTGTAGTGGCACAAAGACCAACCTTTGGTTTAGTTCAAGAAGAATTAGACGATCTTGTTTGGCATGTCGCCTATGTGGCTGACTTGCTAGACAACAAATTGGCTGAGGAGTTTGGGTGCCAAATGTACTCCGGCTAGACTTTTGACCTTTGCTCATCTCTCCAACGAGGATATCGAAATCATTGGTCGCTTAGCCCAACAGGCCGGCGAGCTGGCGATGGCCATGCGCGAGGGCGTCGATATTTCGCACAAAACAAGCTTGGATGACAAGGTCACTGGTGCCGATCGGGCACTGTCTAAGCTGATCACTACCACTCTGAAAGAGCGCTTCCCTGATGACTGCGTCATTTCAGAAGAAGACGATGAGCATATACTGTCGCTTAAAAATTCGTCGGCCCAGACCCGAGTGTGGATGATTGATCCAATTGATGGCACACAAAATTACATTATGGGAGACGGTCAATACTGTGTAATGATCGGCTTAATAGTTGACATGCATGCGGTCTTTGGCTGGGTCTATGAGCCACATTCAAACGTTCTCTATTACGGTGGGCCAGGCTTTGGCGCTTTCAAACGCTGCGGCAAGCAAGTCGAACGCATCGAGAATTTGGCAGCTATCGATCCCACAGCTAGAGCACGTCTAGCCATGGGTTCGCGCGACCGCAAAAAACATTACTGGATCGACACGTTGGCAGTGGTCGACCTGGTAAAGGTCGGCAGCATTGGTCTCAAAGTGGCGCGCATACTTGAGAAAGAAGCTGATGTCTTTGCCCATCTCTCCTGTAAGCTAAAGACTTGGGATACGGCGGGACCCGCCGCAATTGCACTGGGAGCTGGGCTTGAAGTTGGTGGTATGGAATTTGACCAACTGCTCTTTCCGCTGCCCGATTTGCTGCACAACACCAGCATAATTATGGGGCGACCGGGTTCACTGGCTTGGTGCCGCAATCATTTAAGAAGGAAAACGTAATCAATGGAAAGCCCTAGAACCAATAGTTCATTAATTACCGACCCAAAAGAGCTAGCAGAAGTTGTCGCCTTGATTGAAGAAGCTGGTGTGTTCGGTCTAGATCTCGAGTTCATCCCAGAGCGCACATACTTTCCCATTATTTGTCTTGTGCAAATAGCTGTTCAGGACAAAGTCTTTCTCGTTGATCCAATTGAGCTAAAAGACCTCCAGATACTCTGGAAGACCGTTGCCGACGGCCGAATAGTCAAAGTCTTGCATGCCGCATCGCAAGATTTGATGATCATTTTTCAGCGTTCTGGTTTGATACCAAAAAATATTTTCGACACCCAGATAGCAGCTGGTTTTCTTGGTCTCGGCTATCCAGCTGGTTATGGCAAGCTTTTGGCAGCTCTGTTTGATCTCAACCTCTCTAAAACCGAATCGTTTACAGACTGGCAAGCCAGGCCGCTGAGCCGCTCACAAATTGAATACGCTATCGATGACGCTTTGCACCTTATTCCGCTTTACCAAAAACTGCAAAGCGAACTGACAAACCGCAAGCGCCTTGAATGGGTAATTGAAGAATGTAAGCACTACGAGCAAGATAGCTACTACATAAAAGAAAGCGGTCGCGAATTTTTAAGAGTAAAAGGGGCTCAGGGTCTCAATCGTCGCAAGCTTGCTGTCTTGCAAGCAGTTTGTTTGTGGCGCGAAGCTGAGGCTAAACGCACTGATAGACCGGCTCGCTCAGTTATTAATGACAATATTATGCTCGAACTAGCCAAGAAGCCGCCTTCGTCTATTGAAGACATTCAACGCATTCGCGGTATTCGTTCGGATCAACTCTCCCACTGGGGCAGAAAAGTTGTAAAAGTAATTGAAGATGCCAATCAAATTGCCGACAAAGATTGCCCGCAATGGCCATCCGGCAGGGCCCCATCAAAAGCAGATGTACTTATTGCTGATGTGCTTTATACCGTTCTCAAAATCAGGGCCCTTGATCTAGAAATAGCGCCAGAACTAATTGCCACGCGGGACGAACTGCAAGGGCTAGTTAAAATCGGTCGTGACATCCCTGAGGCTAACCATCAGGAAAACGACAACATGACGGGGGATGAAGGACAAAACGCCTTGACCTTCGGCTGGAGGCGGCGTTTAGCGGGAAATGAGTTAATTAGTGTGCTACGTGGCACCCCGATTAAGGTGACCGTATCTGATAGCAGCACTAATCCGATTGCGATTAATCTTTGCGATGGCACCTGAGGCCCTTAGATGGGCTAAGATCTGAGTGATTTATAATATTGCTTTACTACTGGAATTGAACCATGACATCAGTTAAAGACGACTCAAAAGACGCTAGTTTTGCCGAAACAGCCATGCAATTGGCAGGGAAAACAGAGGAAGAAGCTAAACGCACCGGGGCTGTCGATCGCACCGACGACGAAGTCGATTCATTCTTTGCCGAGCAATACAAAACGTCGAATAGTCCTGTTCACCGGGCTATCTGGGAAGCAAAAGTACCAGTCGAATTATTCTCGACTCCCAAACTTAATGCCGAATCAATGAATCTGCCAGCCATGAAAAAATCGCTGGAACTGCTAGCTCGTCACAAGAAGAATGGCACCATGCTTGACGAGCAAGGAAAAATTGCAAAAGTAGTATTAGACGAACTAGCGGCGGCTGGCTACTGGGGCATGTTGATTGAGCAGAAGTATGGCGGGCAGGGCGGTACAGCTCGCCAGTTCATGACATTCCTCACTCAAGTTGCCTCTATTGAGCCAACGGCAGCAGGTTTAGCCTCAGTACATGGTTGCATTGGCGCTGTTGACCCAGTGCGTTACTTCGGCAGCGAAGAGCAAAGACAAAGGCTCTTGCCAAAATTGGCTAGCGGTGAGGCTCTTTCAGCCTTTGCCCTGACTGAACCGCAAGCCGGTTCTGACTTGACTGCCCTTAAAACCAAAGCAGAACTAGTGGGCGACCACTATGTAGTCAACGGAGAAAAACTCTTCATTACAAACGCAATCGCTGGTCGCACAATTGGCCTGGTTTGCTTAGTTAACGGCAAGCCCGCCGCTCTCATAGCTGATTTGCCTAAAGAAGAGAATGATGAGTTCCAAATCATTCCCTACAAATTGCACGCTCTTAAGCATGCCTTTAACAATGGTCTGAAATTCAAAGATTTCAAAGTACCCAAAGAAAATCTACTGGTGCCGACTACCGGTGACGGTTTGACTGTGGCCTATCACGGCTTAAACATGGGTCGTCTTGCCCTTTGTGCCACCGCCTCTGGCGTAATGCGTATCATGTTAGCCAACATGCTGCCATGGGCTAAGTTCCGCGATACCTATGGCAATGCCATCGAGACTCGCGAATTGGTCAAGCGTAGAATCGCTCGTGCAGCCGCTCTAATTTGTGGAGCTGATGCTCTAGTGGCCTGGGGCTCCTGGCTTTTAGATCAGGGCTATCGCGGCGAACTAGAATGTATCATCGCTAAAATTTTCGGTTCTGAGGCCGAAAAGGAATGCGCCATCGAGCTATTTATGAAAACCCACGGTGGTCGCTCATTCTTAGCGGGTCATTTACTTGGCGATAACATTCACGACTTCCTCGCCCCCTGTATTTACGAAGGCGAAGGCGAGATGCTCGGTATGGCCTTCTTTAAGTCATTAGCCAAACAGCATGGCGTCACCTACTTTGAGCCAATCGGCAAAGCCATTCCTCGCGCTGGCTTGAAGAAATTCAATCCAATGAACCCTCTGCATGGATTTGCCTTGCGCAACGAGTTAGTGCCTTACGCTTTCTGGTGGATGGGCAAACAGCTTGAAGGTGTAGATTCCCATGAAATTCCTGGCATGTCGCTAGAACTCAAAGCCCATGTAGATTTCGCTCTAGAGTTTCTTTCCGATACGCCACTAGAACTAAGTCAGGCTATGGTCAAGCACCAGCTCAAATTGGCAGATAGACAGTGCCGCATAGCGGAAATGTCGCAGAGAGCGCAAGATGCCATTATTATTCTAGTAACAGCACTTTGGGCTCACAACGAGAAGAATGCAGTGGTTGAAGCTGCTGCTGACATTCTCTGCCAAGATTTGCGCTGCAAGCTCACTGGCGAAAGACCGTCAGACAGCTATTTCAAGGCTGCCAGCAAGTTAGCCGATCAAATTATTGATGGCAAATTCCCTGGGCTGTCAGAAGTGGCTGTGCAAGACATTCTCTTTAAATACGATAAGCCTGTCAAAGAGAAATCTTAGACTTTTTCGTCTATATTTCGAATTCAGCAATTACTGGTGCATGGTCCGAAGGCTTTTCTAGCTTTCGCGGCTCAATGTCTATCCATGAGCGTTTCAGCGCCTCTTTCAAGGGAGGCGATACGAGAATATGGTCGATTCTCATGCCCCGCTTACGGCGAAAAGCCATCATGCGGTAATCCCACCAAGAAAAATGGCCGGCACCCTGCTCAAATTCGCGAAAGCTGTCAATCATTCCTAAATTGATCAGTTGACGGAAGCAATCACGCTCAGGCTCGCTGACCAGAACCTGCCCTATCCACTCGGCCGGATCATGGACGTCACGATCTTCCGGGGCAATATTGAAATCTCCACAAATAACTAACTTGTCTGAAACCACTCCATTTTTGACATGGCGTTCTTCTATATAAGAGATGAGGGCTTTAAACCAGGCCAACTTATATTCGTATTTGGCTGAGCCAACTTCTGAGCCGTTGGGAACGTATAAGTTGAGAATGTACACACCATCGACACAAACTTCTATTAAACGGCTTTGAAAGGGCTCAGGTGAGCCTGGTAGAAACTTGCTGACGCATTCGGTGGTGCTCTTAGAAAGTATGGCCACACCGTTATAGGTTTTCTCACCTACAACATGAGCGCTATAGCCTATTTCAGAAAGCTGATCAAAAGGAAACTTTTCTTCAACGGTTTTCAGCTCTTGCAAACAGAGATGATCTGGTGATGCACTTTTGAGCCAATCTAAAAGATGAGGCAACCTAACAGTTATGGAGTTGACATTCCAACTTGCAATGAGCATGGCTCTCCCTAATTGAATCTAAATTTGTTGAGGGTAAAGGGCAAAAAGTAAGGTAAAAGTGAACGGAAGTCTTATATCTAACTCGATTTAGCTAGTAAAAATCTAGTCTCTCTGCGCCTTTTAGCAAACATTGCTCATTGTGATTAAGTGGTCAAAAAAAATTTGACTTTTTTGTAGCACAGAAATATATGCGATCGGTGCAAAACCTGTAGATAACCCAGCAAGTAGTAGCCCACTGTCAGTCTATGGTCGCCGAGATTGGCTTAAACACTTGCTTCATTATGCAACTGAAGATACAGGTGAGGGTCCCCGGACACAGATATACAACAGTGGTATCAGTAGCGATACCATTTAATGATAACTAGATGCCATCTGGCTTACATTGTAGACATAGTAGAAATATCACTAGTGAGCAAGACACTAAGCCCTACCAAAACAGGCCAGATAAACTCAAAACGACCAAGCTTGAAACCCGCATAAATAGTCATTTTAGTTCACTTTTAGCCCAAAACAGGAAAGTGCCTAGCACAATTTTTTGGCAATGCAATAGGTGTATATGTCCTTGTGGATCCTAGTATCTATACCGTTTCTAGGCCGATCCTTGAAGAGGGTTACCGTGCTTGCCATTGCGCCTTTCGGAAAATCCTTTTATGTGGTCTTCGATGAAATTGGGTATTTATGCCCCTTTTAGACCTTTACGATATCGACTTTCATGTGTAAATTGAATACATGTTGAAGGTGGTTGATAAATCCAACTAACCACCCAAAAGCAGTTACCTATTGTTAAGACCGTAGACAAAAAAAAACGGACTTGGAACTGTAGGAACGACTTCGTCTCAAGACATCTGCGCCAGAGTGCAGTTTGCTTGAGGTGTACCTTCGCGCCCCAATAAGCACCCCCTTGTCACCCGACAGCCATACCTGAGGAACCGAATATGCCCAAAAAGGTCCTAATTGCACTGCCTCCTGCCATGCTAGAGCAAGTCGACTTCATCGCTCAGTGCGAACACCGCACCAGATCAGATCTGATAAGAGAAGCTCTTCGCCGGTACCTCGATAATTTCAGAAGGCAGCAAGGTGGGGCCCACCTTTCCGTCAGCACCATGGAAGTATCTGAAAATTACTCCACAATTGGAGCCGCTTCTACCCCTTCCTCGTCTACATAAAGACTGCCGTTCAGTATCAAACAATCAAAAGAGATCGCCTCGACATGAGGCGGTCTCTTTTGCTATTGCAACAGGTACACTTAAGTGGTAACAACAGTTGCAATAGAAGAACCAAATATGCTGCATAACCTCGAAGAAGAAGAGCGTGTCAAGGGCATACTTTCAGTGCTAGATCACTGCTTTTCCCTGGCCACCAAAATCAATGAAATAGTTTCTCGCATGACCGAAAAAAGGGTCACTCTTGAAGAGAAGATGATTCGCACCTATTTTCATCAGCTTGCCGCCAATTTAGTTAGTTGCGCCGCATCAATACACCAGAGCCTTGCCAATGCCTATGGTGATGGCACCACTCGGCACGAGCAGAAGACCCAGGCCATTGTCGCCCTAGCCTCAGAGCTGCTAAACCTCTCTAATGCCTTAGAGGAGCTTCTAGCGGCCTCTGAAGTAATAGTTGATGACTTGCTTAAGATCTTGAGATATGACTTGAATTTTCTCGAGCAATATTATGAGTATGGTTTGTACACCAAACTAACTAACGAGTGCGATTTCGTTTCACAGTCGCAAGAACTATTGCAGAGAATAAATCAGCAGGCAAAGGCCTAGCCAGCGTAAGCACCAGACTTACGCAAAGCTTTCTCAGCTTTCTGCCTGACCTGAGCATCTTCATCGTCGCGCAAAGCATTCTTAAGGCTTTCGACAATTGGTGCCAGTTCAAGATCACGCTCAGCATTCTTGGCAGCATTCTTAGAATTGGTATTTTCTTTGATTTTGGCCAGCATCTTACCAAGAGCCTTTGCCGCTTCTCGGCGCACCAGAGGGTATTGATCTTCTAGTTGTTCAGAAACAGCTAGAGCAATTGAAACTGCCGGGTGCTGATAGCGCTCTAAGGTAATAGTTGCTTCCATGCGCACCCATTCATCGGAATAGGTAAGCAAGCCCATAATAGCTTTCAAGTAAGGTTTGATAGCACCAGGCTTCTCTTGAAACCAACGCAAAGCCGTCAGTCTAACGTAGACACTGGGATGGCCTAAAGCGTCGGCATAAAGCCTGGCACTAGATTTGAGCAATTGCTCAGTAAGCCCAATGCGAAAAGAGCGCGGTTCAAAACCCGGATAGTCGTGCTGAATAATCATATTAGTGACAAAGTCAGCTAGGGTATCGAGGTCGCTGGCAGAAGAAGTGTTCATCTGGTCTAATCCGTTCCATCCGAGAAATACATGTCTACTGGCCAAACAAGCCTTGAAACGGATTGAACCCTGGTGGCAACTGCGGCATATTGCCGCCGCCAAAAGGACTTCCGCCAAAGGGATTCTGACCAGGTTGCAAGCTCGGGAACTGGCTTTGGCCAGCTTGGCCCGGTTGCATCATCTGCATCATACCAGAGTAGGGATTGGTATTAGCCACCTGCCCCTTTGTCACATATCCGTACATAACAATTTTCTGCTGGAACTTACGGTCTTGGCCGAAAACAACCTGAGCTGCCTGAACGTACATCTGTTGACTATTCACTTTTGTAAAACGCAAAACTGATTCTTCATAGCGTTTTCTTGGTTGACCAGTGGCGCGCATAATTTCATTGCACTCAGCCACAATGTCCTGCTCAAGCACATTAGGAGCAAGCTGGCGCACTTGGTTTTTCAAGGTGCGCTGAACAAACTCATTACCTGACAAGCCTTTTGCATACTGACTAGATTGAATATCACCAAAAGAGAAAATAACTGGAACTGGCATGCTCTGTGCCATTTGCTGCATCATCTGCCCCATTGGTCCCATATTGGCAAAGCTCTGGCCACCCATCATTTGGGCCATTTGCTGGTCGGCACCGACATCTTTACCCGGTACCGAGAACATCACCTTGGCAGGAGCCAAGACAATGCCTCCCCGTGTATCTTGAGCAAACATAAAATTGGTAGAGCCCTTGGCTCCCGACTTGAAGATTTTCAAAACTTTGCCAGCTTCATCGGGATCGATTTTGTAGCAGATTGGATCTTGTTCAACCCGCCAAACTGTCAAGTCGCCGCCCCAATTTCCTCGATAATCGGAAGGGAAGCTCTTAGCGATTGTGCCGGAGAACATGGTTGCCTCACTAGCGGCACCACTAAGTGGTTTCTTCACCAATGAATTATCAAGCTGGGGCGTCATCGCCTTAAGAATAATAGGGAAATTAGCACCGTTGCCACTGGTGATTTGCTCAATACGACCGTAGAGCTTGGTGGTGGTAGCCTGAGCCTGGATAGGCTTTACGGCAGGGCTCGCCGTCTTAGCCGCACTGCCGGTCAAGCCCGCCTGTGCGCGAGCCGCCGCTGCTGCAGCTTCTTTCACATGAGGAAGGTCAATGACAGGTTGCACAATGACAGGGTCGGCATAAGATTCGTTGGCGGGTGAAGAAGTAGAAGTAGTTGAGGTAGAAGTAGCAGTGGTAGCACTAGAACCAGTGGACGCATTGCTAGCCTCACCGCTAGCAGAAGCAGATGAAGATGTAGGTGTAGATGTAGACGTAGCAGTCTCGCTCTTAACTGGCTCCACGCCAGTCACCTCAGACGGCAAGCCCGAATTAGATTCGCCATCAGCGCCATAAGCTGGTTGAAATACGGCTAACGGGCTCAATACTTGCAGCGCCAGCGAAAAGCTCAGTAGCAATGCCGAGGTACGCTCAGGAAACTTTTTCATATTTCTCCACCTGTGACATCAGCAATGTGCCCAATGACAGCACATTTAACCCTGCCTCTAAAGAATATGAAGCTTAAGCTCTGGCAGGAGCGGCTGCGCCGAGGATTACTTCGACTTTTTCAAGAATTTCAGGGCTCAATTTAACCCCGGCGGCTTTAACGTTTTCATCGATTTGAGCCACCTTGGTAGCTCCGATAATTACGCTGGCTACGTTATGGTGACGCAAGCACCAGGCTAGGGCAAATTGCGACATAGTCAGACCACACTCAGAGGCAAGCACACTTAGTCTTTGCACTTTTTCAAGAGTCTCGTTGGCCATCAGGTTGCGGCCCATCATGAAGACGTTTACCTTACTGTCGGCAGCGCGAGAATCGGCTGGCAGTGGCTTCTCTGGAAGATATTTGCCAGTGAGAACGCCTTGAGCGAGCGGTGAAAATACCACTTGCCCTACTCCAGTGCGCTCGCAGGCCGGTATCACCGATGCTTCGATATTGCGTGTCAGCATGTTGTAGCAGGGCTGATTTGAAATTGGAGGCACCGCATTGAGTTCATTAGCAACCCGGTGAGCATCTTCAATTTGAGAGCCACTCCATTCGCTAACGCCCCAGTAAAGAATCTTGCCTTGCCTTGTCAAATCATCCATGGTGCGCACCAACTCTTCCATCGGCACTTCAGGATCGAAGCGATGACACTGATAGAGGTCAATATAGTCGCTGCCTAAACGCTTAAGACTGGCATGGCACTGTTCGTAAACGTGCTTGCGTGAAAGGCCCTTATCGTTTGGGCCATCTCCCATCGGGAAAAAGACTTTGGTAGCAAGAAATATAGAGTCGCGCTTGATTGTCTTAATAGCTTTGCCAACAACGCTTTCCGATGCACCCTGGGCGTAAACGTTAGCGTTATCGAAGAAATTGATACCTTGTTCAAAGGCATGTTGAACCTGTTTGATGGAGTTCTTCTCATCAACTGATCCACCATGGGTTAGCCAACTGCCCAGTGACACTTCACTGACTTTGACGCCCCATTTCCCAATTCTGCGGTATTGCATTTTCGTTATTTATCTTCAAGCGGCAACAAGAGAATGGTGATCATACCAGGGATAGACAGAACGAAACTGAGTAAAAAGAAATGAGGATAGCCAAGGGCACCTTGCAGCTTGCCACTATAAATGCCAGGTACCATCACGCCTGCCGCCATCAAGGCCGTAGCAATAGCATAGTGGCCAGACTTGTATTTGGGGTTAACAGTTCTAAGCAAAAACACTGTATAGGCTGCGGTGCCCAATCCATAAGCAAACTGTTCGATGGCATTGCAAACAGAAGTAAGCAATACGCTAGGCGCTGCTGTAGCCATAAAGTAGTAGAGCAAAATCGCGGTGTTTTGAAAAATTGCTGTGGGCATTAACGTGCGCTTAAGTCCAAACTTACTTACGACAAAACCGCCTACGATACCGCCCAATAAGAGGAAGCCTACACCAACCCCTCCATATATAAGCCCAACAGTCTCAGTAGAAATGCCAAGGCCACCGACCTTGGGAGCATCAAGCAAAAATGGCGCCGCCATTTTCAACATAAGAGCGTCACCGAGTCGAAATATCAATATATAAAGAACAATGGGTATGATTGCCTTTTGGGCAAAAAAGGTGCGAAAAACCGTGAAGAATTCAGCGAGACTAATGCCTGATTTCTCTTCTGTTAAACCTGAAGGATCCTTCAGATTTTCTCTTGGCGCCTGCTGTGGCAAGCTAAAGAAATGAAAGATGCTAAGCAAAGCAAAAATGGCAGCACAGAGCAAGAAAGCCACAGACCAGCCGCCTTTGACGCCAAAGGAAGATTGATGAGCTAACCAACCAGCCAACATCACCAGTCCGCCTTGACCAAACAAAACGGCCATCTTATAGAAAGCATTTCGCACACCGACAAAATACGACTGCTGTTCTTTGTCTAAAACTTCAAGATAATAGCCGTCGCTGGCAACATCCTGGGTAGCGGAGATCAAGGCCATAATTGAAAACAGCACAATACTCAAAATAGCTATTTGACTGCTGGCCAGGCTCAAAGCCAGAGCTACACAGGTAAGCGCTAGAACTAATTGCGCCACCACAATCCATATTCTTTTCTTGCCTACCAGGTCAACCAAGGGCGCCCAGAGAAATTTGGCTACCCAAGCAAGATAGAAAGAACTAGTAACCACACCAACAAAGTCATTGGACTCACCAAGATTTTTGTAGAAAATCACCGAGACAAGCACAACTAGAGTGTATGGAAGGCCAGAAGCAAAGTACAAAGTTGGAATAAATATTGCCGGCTTTTGTGCTTTCAAAGTCTCTTCTCAATATAAAAAATTGCTCGTCAATGCTAACACTGCCGGTCAACAAATTGAAATATTCAATTAAGACAGCCTGCTATACGGGCTCAGCGCAGCACTTGGAAAGCAACTAGAGAGCGATAAATAGTACAATCAGAGTCTTAGACTGAAGCTACAAGAGAGACTGCAATGGCTGAATTGAAAGTATCGGATATCAAAAAACTCTACGAAGCGCTACCCAAGAAGCATCAAGAAGCGAGAGAGAAATTTGGTCGACCGCTAACATTGGCAGAAAAGGTGTTGACATCACACCTTGATCATTGGCCTACTGAAGAAGTTAAGCGCGGCGAAACCTATGCCTTCTTAAGACCAGACCGAGTGGCAATGCAAGATGCCACGGCACAGATGGCTCTATTGCAGTTTATGCAGGCTCAGTTAAAAACAGTGGCAGTACCAAGTACGGTGCACTGCGATCACCTAATTCAAGCAAGAGTTGGCGCCGAGCAAGATATGGAGCGCGCTCTTGACGAAAACAAAGAAGTTTACGACTTCCTCGAATCAGCCAGCAACAAGCACGGCATTGGTTTCTGGAAGCCCGGCGCTGGCATCATCCACCAGGTAGTGCTAGAAAACTATGCCTTGCCAGGCACAATGATGATTGGCACAGATTCGCACACGCCTAACGCTGGCGGACTGGGCATGGTTGCAATCGGCGTTGGCGGAGCCGATGCTGTAGACGTCATGGCCGGAGTAGCCTGGGGTCTGCGTTGGCCCAAACTAATCGGCATTCACCTCAAAGGTAAGCTAAACGGCTGGACTTCGCCGAAAGACGTCATTCTCAAAATCGCTGGCATCTTAACTGTTGCTGGTGGTACTGGAGCCATTGTCGAGTATTTCGGCGAAGGCACAAAATCTATTAGTTGCACTGGCAAAGCCACCATCACTAATATGGGTGCAGAACTTGGAGCAACGACTTCAATCTTCCCTTATGACGAGCGTATGGCTAAGTATCTCAACGTCACTAAGAGAGAAGAGTTCGCAAAATTAGCCGACCAGTATAAAGAATGCCTGGTTGCTGATCCTGAAGTTGCTGCCAATCCAACCCTATTCTTCGACCAGGTTGTCGAAATTGATCTTGACCAACTTGAGCCTTATGTAGTGGGCCCTCACACACCAGACTTAGCTCGCCCAATTTCAGAATTTGCAGCCGAGATCAAAGCTAAGGGCTATCCAGACAAACTTACCTATGCCTTAATTGGCAGCTGCACTAACTCTTCTTATGAAGACATGAGCAGAGCAGCCCATGTAGCTCAGCAAGGGGCGGACCATGGAATCAAGTCTAGCTGCGGTTTCTTGATCACTCCAGGCTCCGAGCAGATCTATGAGACCATTGACCGTGATGGCCAACTGAAAACTCTTGAAGGAATTGGTGGCACAGTGCTAGCCAATGCCTGCGGCCCTTGTATTGGACAGTGGAAGCGCGATGACATCAAGCAAGGCGAAAGCAATTCGATCATTACATCGTTTAACCGCAACTTCCAAAAGCGCAATGATGGCAACCCGGAAACTCTAGCTTTCATCGGCAGTCCTGAAATTGTGACAGCCCTAGCTCTATCCGGTTCACTGTCATTCAACCCCATGAAAGACACAATGGTGGGCAGCGACGGTAAGAGCTTCAGCTTAGTGCCACCACAGGCCCCTGAGTTACCGTCAAAAGGCTTCAAGTCTGAAGACAACGGCTATATCCCTCCAGCAGTTGATGGTGATCAAGTAAAAGTAGCAGTCTCACCTGATTCAGGCAGACTGCAATTGCTCGAACCTTTCGCCGCCTGGGATGGCAAAGACTACGAGAATCTTCCTGTATTGCTCAAAGCCCTGGGCAAGTGCACCACCGACCATATTTCTCCAGCTGGCCCATGGCTGAAGTTCCGTGGTCACCTCGATAAAATCAGTGACAACATGTTCATTGGCGCCATCAACGCTTTCAGCAAAGAAGTTGGTATCGGCCTTGATGTCTTGAATCAGAAGCGCATGACTTATCCTGAAGTTGCCCGCCACTACAAAGCAGAGAAAACCGGCTGGCTAGTAGTCGGAGATCAGAACTACGGCGAAGGTTCTAGCCGCGAGCATGCAGCCATGTCGCCGCGGTTCTTAGGCTGCAAGGCTGTTCTTGTGAGAAGCTTTGCCCGCATTCACGAAACCAATTTGAAGAAGCAAGGCATTCTTGCCCTGACTTTCGTCAATCCGGCTGACTACGACAAAGTTCAAGAGCTAGACCGCTTCAGCATCAAAAATCTTGGTGCTCTTGCACCTGGTAAAAATCTTGAAGTTGAAATCAAGCACCACGACGGAACGATGGAAGTAATTACAGTCAAGCACACCATGACCGAAGAACAAATCGGCTGGTTCAGAGCCGGATCTGCTCTTAACTTGATTCGTGAGAATAGCCAAAAAAATTAGTTGTGAACCAACTCTTTTGCGTCAACATCGCTGCACTTAATAAGGGCATCGTACCCTTGCATTATGGCCGAAAATTCGTCGTCGTCGAATGCTTCGGCCGTGCTTAGATGCAGGCTGATTAGGTAGCGATAGATGCTTTTAGCAACAGCATCTTCACCTAATTCATGCCAGCCCTGGGCCAGCTTGTTCAGGCCTTTGACCAAATAATATTGATTATTCATGACTCCTCCGCTTATTACTGCTAAGTATTGCCGAGGGATATTTACTACCATTTAACACCCGCTAGAGCCTGCGGGCATCTAGGGTGACCAATATATTAATGAGGGTAACTAAGATTGACCAAAGCGGCTAAAGAAGGCCGTGAGATTTTCTTTCAAAGTATCTTTTGCCGTAGCCACTAAATCAGAATGTCCACTCGCTGGCAGGGCCAATAGCTGCTTTGGCTGAGAAGCACAATCATAGAGTGCCTGAGCATGATGGAAAGCCACAGACTGATCAAGCTGGCCATGAATAATCAGCAAGGGCGGGTGCTCTGCTGCCAAAATATCGCGACTACTGTTGCCAGGCATAGGAAATAGCCAGGACGGATAAAGCTTAAGAGCGCGAACCCGCTCACCGCCGATGTTGCGCAAGGAGCTAAAACCAGACTGCAGAACCAAGCCAGCCGCTTTTCGCTTGCTCGAAATAAAACTGCTAACAGCAGCACCAAGCGATTCTCCATAGAGAAAAACTTGATCGGCTGACAAGCCAAACTTGTTCACGACAAAGTCATAGGCCGCTAAGCCATCCTGATAGACGCCTTCTACGGTAGGAGAGCCGGTGCTTTTGCCGAAACCACGATAGTCATATATAAACACTGAAGCGCCACTTTCAAGCAGTAGTTGAAAGAGAGGGGCACGAATAGTGAGATTGCCAGAGTTGCCATGGCTAAAAATAACCAGGGGGGCATCGGGCTTAGGATGTTGAAAATACCAACCGTGCAAGGTCTCTTTAGAATCTAGATCACCAAAACTGTTGAAATAAAGTTCTTCGGGCTCAACGTCCATGGCTGGCGGAAACTTACCATCAAGCAGCTCGGGGAAGGCTGTGGGTTGAAAAAGCAGACGACGATAGAGCCGCATATTTACCCGTGGCGAAAGCAGCAGGTAGGCAAGGGGAGCGAGAAACAGGTAGGGCCAAAGGGTTGATTGCGGCCTTGCCAGGGCAGATACAGCTGCCGTCACATCGGCAGACTTTTCTTGAGAACCGCGAATTTTAGCTTTGAATTTCAATTGGCACTTAGGTAATTAGAGGATTTTCTCTAATATTGCCACATCCAGCCAACGATCGTATTTTTTTCCTACCTGCTTGAGACAGCCCGCCTCAAAGAAACCAAAGTCAAGCATCAGTTTTATGCTCGCTGCATTCTCGCTACAGATCAAACCAAGGACAGCATGGAAACCGGCTTTCTCTGCTAATTTCATCAACTCATTCATGAGCAATCGGCCATAGCCGCGCGAGAGAAAATCATGATCAACATAAATTGACGCTTCAACGGTCTGCCGGTAAGCGCAACGCTGATGGTAGAAAGAAAGAGAGGCAAAAGCCACCACTTGGCTATCCAACTCAGCCACAATTACAGGCAGACCGTGTTCAAGGTGCTGCCTCAACCAGGTCTCACGCTCAACTAGCTCTTCAGGCTCTAAAGCAAAAGTAGCTGTCGAGTTCTCGACATAATAGTTATACAGACTAGATATAGCTTGGCAATCAGACAGCTGAGCTGGACGAATTTGCAACTTTGTTCTCACGCAAAACTAGGCAACTAACTTACACGAATCATGAGTGCCTAGTATATATCCACGCTTAGCTTGATCGTCAGCATAAAAGGCAATGGCACTAGCTACGTCGAAAACCAGGTCTGTCGGGGCAAATTCGGTCAAACGCATCAGCATTTGTTCCACCTTGTGCCATTCTGGTGTATTTAGGGGAATAGATTCATCTAGTCTTTTAGCGATAGCTTGATTGGCGGCTATCTCAGCCTTGGTTAGAGGCTGTGCCTGAGACTTCTTGCGGCTCTCGCTAGTTTTAGACTTACGCACTTTGGCATTCATGATAAAGCTCCTTGCCCAGGCCTTCTCGAAAGAGATAGCCTTCTAAATTTGAACCTAGTATCCATACTGCTAATAACGACCAATTAGGACAAAAAGTTCAAAGCTAACATTCTTAAAAAGACGCCAGAGCCAAAGACAAGTTCCTGGCCACAACAAAATGAGTGGATTATAAGGAGAAGAGGCAAGCAACGCTTTTGTACTTTGCAACTTTCTTTTTATGCTTGCTAAGCCAATAGAAACGAATTAGACAAGCAAATGTAGGGCGCTTGAGGTTTCCGAAAATTAGACAAAAGCTGGGTCACACAGCGTTTCAGCTGGCTATAATTTGTTATGTCCGATAGTGGACCGGAGCTGTTATGGCTCTGAGCATCCCAGGAGATTGAACATTCAAATGACCCAATCGCAACTTACTGATCTGCCTGAATCAAAGCTCCCGCAATCAAATGCAGTGCCAGCTTATGAAGGCCCCACCTCACGCAAAGACAACTGGTGGGTTGAACCATTTCTAATTGCTTTTGTTTTTACGGCTTTCGGCATTTATGCAACTGGCAGAGCCATCGAAAACAATCTTTATGAAGTAGGCCCTTACCTCTCGCCTTTCTATTCTCCTAATTTGAAAGAGTTTGTGCCGTGGTGGCCACTATCGCCAGCCTTCTTGATTCTTTGGATTCCCCTTTCATTCAGAGCGACTTGCTACTACTACCGCAAGGCCTATTACCGCTCTTACTTTATGCATCCACCGGCTTGCACCGTGGGCATGTTCAAAGGCAAAGGCTACACTGGCGAACAATCTTTCCCCTTTGTTCTGCAAAATCTGCATCGCTATGCCTTCTATGTAGCCACACCAGTGCTACTGATTCTCTGGTGGGATGCCATCAAGACTCTCTATTACGACGGGTCATTCCACATGAGTGTGTTAACCCTCGTAATGATCGCTAACTGCATTCTTCTGTCGGGTTACACCTTTGGCTGCCATGCTTGCAGACACATCGTCGGCGGTAAAGAAGATTGCTTCTCTTGCCCTTCCAATGAGTCAAAAGTTAAACCAGCCTTCCAGGCCTGGCAGCTAGTAACAAAATTCAATGAGCGTCACCAGCAATGGGCTTGGACCTCACTGTTTTCTGTGGCCCTGACTGATCTATATATCCGTTACACCTGTGTCGATCCCAACATTGCATTTCAATTATTTTAAATTATGAGCGAATACGAAATTAGAGAACACGACGTCCTGGTAATTGGAGCCGGTGGAGCGGGCCTGAGAGCCGCCATCGAAGTATCTGGCCAGGGTGTCAGCGTAGGACTGGTCTGCAAATCACTCTTAGGCAAAGCGCACACTGTTATGGCAGAAGGCGGTGTCGCCGCTGCTCTAGCAAACGTAGACCCGATGGATGGCTGGCAAACTCACTTCAAAGACACCATGAACGGTGGCAAGCAGTTAAACAACTGGCGCATGGCTCAGTTGCACGCTCAAGAAGCACCAGATCGGGTGAAAGAACTAGAGCGCTGGGGTGCCGTGTTCGACCGCACTAAAGACGGCAAAATCCTGCAGCGGGCTTTTGGTGGCCATACCTGGAAGCGTCTCTGCCACGTTGGTGACAGAACTGGCCTAGAGATGATCCGCACACTTCAAGACCGCGGTGTCCACCAGGGCATCGAAGTTTATATGGAATGCACCATCACTAAGCTAATCAAAGACGGTGACAAAATCGCTGGCGCTTTTGGCTATTACCGCGAAGATGGTCGCTATATTCTCTTCAAAACTAAAGCTATAGTTCTTGCCACTGGCGGAACAGGCAAGGCCTACACAGTTACGTCCAACTCATGGGAATACACTGGTGATGGCCAAGGCTTAGCCTACGATGCTGGCGCTGAATTAATCGATATGGAGTTCATTCAGTTCCACCCCACTGGCATGGTCTGGCCACCAGGAGTGCGCGGCATTCTGGTAACAGAAGGCGTGCGTGGTGAAGGCGGCATCTTGCGCAACAGCCTGGGCGAGCGCTTCATGTTCAAATATCTACCTGAAGCCACTAGAAACGATTATGCTGCTGACGAAGCTGAAGCTGTCACCTGGGTTAATGCTGCCCTGGCCGGAACCCGCACTGAAGCCCGTCGTCCACCAGAATTGTCTACTCGCGACAACGTCGCCCGTGCCATCTACACAGAAGTGAAAGAAGGACGCGGCTCCCCTCACGGTGGTGTTTTCCTTGATATCAGCTATCAAGATTCAGAGCGCGTGAAGAAGAAACTTCCTTCGATGTATCACCAGTTCAAAGACCTGGCAGATGTAGACATCACAGCTGGCCCAATGGAAGTTGGACCAACTATGCACTACACCATGGGTGGTATTAGAGTTGATGCTGAAACTCAAATGTCACGAGTGCCTGGACTGTTTGCTGCTGGAGAATGCTCTGGGGGCATGCACGGTGCCAACCGCCTCGGCGGCAACTCCTTGTCTGACCTTGTGGTATTCGGCAAGAGAGCTGGTGCTGGCGCCGTTGAGTATGTCAAAGGCATAACTAGCGAACCCAAAATTGATGACAAGTTTGTCAAAGAAGCCATTGCCGAAATGGAAGCACCGTTCTTGCTCAAGGACGGCAAAAATCCATACGACGTGCACAAAGAGCTAAACAAAATCATGTCGACATATGTCGGCATCTTCCGCGAAGAAGCAGAACTAGCAACTGGAGTGGCCAAGCTAGAAGAGCTCAAGGCAGAAGTAGAGAAAGCTGGTGCTAAAGGTACAAAAGCCTTTAACCCTGGTTGGCACATGTGCCGCGATCTTAAGAACATGATGATTTGCTCAGAAGCCATTGCTCGCAGTGCCTTATCTCGCCATGAAAGCCGTGGTGCTCATAGCCGCCTCGACTATCCAAACACAGAAAAAGCCTGGGGAACAAAGAACTCAGCCTGCAGTAAAGGACCTGATGGCAAGATGGTTTTGGAGCACACTCCACTGCCAGAGATGCCTGCAGAACTTCAAGATCTTTTCGTAAAAAAGGAGCCCGCCAATGCCTGAGTCGAACGGTCGTCAAGCGACCCTGAAGGTATACAGAGGCACTAAAGACAAGGGTGAGTTTCAATCTTACAAAGTGCCTGTTGAAGCTGGGATGGTTGTGCTAGACGCCATTCACTACATTCAACAAAACTTTGACCCTGAGCTAGCTGTGCGTTGGAATTGCAAGGCAGCTAAGTGCGGTTCATGTAGTGCCGAAGTAAACGGCATGCCTTCTTTGATGTGTAAATCGAGAATGGATTCGTTCAAAGATGGCGAAGATATCTGTGTACAGCCAATCAAGACTTTTCCAATCATCAAAGACTTGGTCACCGATGTTAGCTGGAACTACGAAGTCAATAAAAAAATCAAAGCATTTTCGCCTTCTCCTGACGCCGACTGGACTATCTATCAAGAAGATATCGAGCGCGTTCAAGAGTTTCGCAAATGTATCGAATGCTTCCTGTGCCAGAATGTCTGCCACGTTCTGCGCGATCATGAACGCAAAGACAACTTCATGGGCCCACGCTTCATGGTGCGGGTAGCTGGATTGGAAATGCATCCGCTCGATGAAGCGAACCGTATGAAGTACCTGAAGGATGAAGGCCACATCGGCTATTGCAACATCACAAAGTGCTGCACTGAAGTTTGTCCTGAGGATATTCACATCACTGACAATGCCATCATTCCATTGAAGGAAAGAGTGGTAGATGAGTTCTATGATCCACTAGGTAAATTCATCCGCGGCGTTTTGGGCGGCGGCAAAAAGAAATAAGTAAGCAAGTAAATAATCAAAAAGGCGGCTTCAACAGCCGCCTTTTTATTTAGCAATGAAATAGAGCGAAGATTAGCCCCCGGGTGCAACTGAACCGGTCGGTCCACTGGGTCCGCCAGGTCCAACAGCTCCAGCCGGTCCACCTGGTCCACCAGGGCCAGCCGGTCCACCTGGTCCACCGGGGCCGAAAGGACCACCAGGTCCAGCAGGCCCAGCCGAGCTTCCCGGTCCACCAGGTCCACTAGGCCCACCGGGTCCCGAAGGACCACCCGGGCCTTTAGGGCCGCTGGGGCCAGAAGGTCCACTCGGTCCTTTAGGTCCACTCGGTCCAGCTGGGCCGCTCGGACCTTTAGGTCCAGCAGGGCCACTCGGGCCGCCAGGTCCAGCAGGGCCACTCGGGCCGCCAGGTCCAGCAGGGCCACTTGGTCCGCCAGGTCCAGCAGGGCCACTCGGGCCGCCAGGTCCAGCAGGGCCACTCGGGCCGCCAGGTCCAGCAGGGCCACTCGGGCCGCCAGGTCCAGCAGGGCCACTCGGGCCGCCAGGTCCAGCAGGGCCACTTGGGCC
>JAUPUU010000296.1 GCA_030917395.1 Cyanobacteriota bacterium erpe_2018_sw_21hr_WHONDRS-SW48-000092_B_bin.40 | reverse complement strand
GTTCGGAACCGCTAAAGCGGCTTCCGACGCCAGTTCTACACCTAAAGGTGTAGGCCTTGCGTCGGCTTAAAGGCCAAAAAAAGTGCAAAAAAGTACAAAAATTCCCAGAAAACGGGAGGTCATCTAGGAACTCTTGACAAAAAACGCCCACATAGAAAACCACTTAGAAAGCGCTCCTGTGGAAAACGCTCAATTAGAAGTGCAAGCGTTCCCAGAAAACCGCAGGTCTTCTGGGAACTCTTGATAGAAACGCTGAGTGTTAGATGACCAGGTAGGGTCATCTAACACTCACTACTGCCTTGGTCGGCAGCTTAATCGATGCTGAACTGCTGCACCACTGTGCCGACGGGCACGCGGAATTCTTGGCGCAGAATGTGGGTGCGGTCACGGGTGAAGATGGCCCAGTTGTACAACGGTGAAGTCGTATCGGCTGTGACGAAGGTTGTGCGCCAGAAGCCCGTATTTTTCAGTTCCGGATCTTCGATCAGGTGCACCCGGCCATCGGCAGGCACCGAACCCGGCACCATGCTGCCGTCTTCCTTCCGCTGTAGGAAGTTGTAGGTGGTTTGGTTGCCGAAGCTTCCAGAGCCCCAGACGAAGGTGCCGGAGGCACCGTCCGAGCTGCGCATGGCCACGAGTTCGACAGGCCCTACGACTACGTTCTTCATGGGCACATGGTCGCAGATCACTATTCCGGCAATAATCATACCGGCGACGCCGCCGCTGACGGAGCCGATGATGGCGTCAAAGATATAGCCGATCCTATCGCGCTCGCCGCGCTTAGCGACCATGACGGCAATGATGAGGCCGATGACGGCACAGAGCATGATGGTGTACACAGTTGGTATCCTTTTTCGGTTGGCAGGGGTTGGTAAAAGAAGTGGCGTTAGAGGTGGTTAGCGCCGGATTTATTCAACGCCTGATATAGGCTGCGCTGTCGAACTCAAGCTCGGCAAGAGCTTTGCTCGGGTTGCACGAGCGATAGTTGCTTTCCGTGTACCCAGTCAGTTCACCGAGCCATTTCCAGGCGCCAAGGCAATTGCTGATCTCCTTGAGGCCAACGATGGTTGTGTGATCGCCGACAGCCGAAGCTGCAGCTTCGATGGCTTTCGCCAATTCAGCCTCAACACGCACCAGCTCACAGTGTGCAGTTTCATAGAGGGAAGCTGCAATGAACAACGCCGCTTCGGCATTGCTCTTCTCTCTGGCGATGGCGGTAATCTTTGCCTCTTCTCCAGCAGCATGCGCTTGCTCCATCCGCTGGGTGAACTGCGGCAGATTGTTCTTGCTTCGTGCGTCAGTGAAGTTGAATCTCAGTCTTTCACACTTCTCTCGGATCAGCATAGCCGCGTCCACTGCGACTTTGAGCTCCATTTGCACGGCATTCGGCTCGGCGAACTGCAGCGGGGAGGAGGTGAAGTTGGGCTTACAAAAGACTCCTGAGCCTGCCTTCTTGCTGCTGAAGATGGCGAGTACAGCTTCGCGGATGCGATCGCCACTGACGCCACTAACTTTGTCGAACTCAGACAAAATCTCGTCGGGTGCCGAGTAGTCGTTGCTGCGAGCCAGCTTGAGCATGGCAACTAGTGCCACGATTTTGCTGGCCTTCCCCTGCGGTGCAACCTCGGTCACCTTGGTCTCGACCTGCTTGGTCAGAGATTGCAGAAGACGGCGTACTTCGCTGGTGCGAAGAACTGCATTGGCAAACCAGTTGCGATAAGCAAACTGCTCTATCAGCACTTCGTTGCGCTTTTCCGCCGCCATGGGCTCGCTCAAGCGTTTGCTGTATTGGCGCTCGTTGATGCCGGCTTTGCTAGAGTAGATATCTTTGAGCGCCTTGGCCTCTTCTTCTTGTGCTTCGAGAATTTGGCGGGCGAGCTCTTTGAGCTCAGCTTTGACTTCGATGGCAAGTGCTGATGCTTCGATGATCACAGCGATCGAAGCGGTCGAGAAGATCGTTTTCATTTTGTTGTTTCCAATCTGCCTGAGAGGGTTAAAGAACACGCGCTTGTACTCAGGCGCTTCGCGTGTTCTGCTTAAGGCTTTCTGGCTCATATTCACTCGTTAGATGGGCGAGCGAATATGTCGTGTGAAAGCCTGGTTCTTCACTTCTTTTGGTTTGACGCAGCAGTGATTTGGAGCGTCTGTCCGTATCGGAGAGCAACCAGTACTGGCAACGCTGCTCTCCAATCGTGATTAGTAAATCCGCATGGCCGGCATAGGCTGGCCAGCGAATTGATAGGAGCCAGAAGCCCTGTTCATGCGCCAGCCGGCGTGACCGATTGCCCTGACCTGAGTCAGCACCGCTTCGGGCAGATTGCCGGTGACAGTTTCGCTCGCTGGCGTGCCGCAGAGATTGAGCCAGTGCAGGCTGCCAGTGTTCGCCTCGGGGCTGATTCGAAATTCCGGCCAGTCGCTATGCAACTGAGCCAGCTGCGATGAGCAGCGAGCGTCGAACTGCTGCAGACCGCTGGGGAGTTGTGGCAATGCCGTCAAGGCCGTGCTCACAATGTACAGCTCCCGAAGCGATGTCGGCAAAGCTTCTGGTAGCTGAGCAAGAGCCTCGCATCCCCACAAGTCGAGCACCTCGATGGAATCGGGAAGGGCCGTGATGGCTTTCAGATGCCGGCAATTCCTTGCCGAGAGCGTCTTCAAACCCGACGGCAGCTGAGCCGGAAGGCTGGTAATATCGGTACCGCTGACGTCCAGTTCCTCAAGTTCGGCCGGCAGGTTGGCCAGAACCCGTTGAACGTTTGGTCCGCCGGTGAGCCAGTCGAACAGGCCCTTTTTGCGCCAATACGGATCAAGACAGATATAGCGGCGCGTGTTTCGGCGTCGCTTTTTCATCCATGCGGGCATTCTGGTGAGATCCAGGATACGCATGGTCAGGATCATTGCCGCGATCAACAGAAGCGCGAGAACGAAGACGAATACTGGAGTTATGATTCCGTTCATTGTTTGCCTTTCTCTTTCAAGTTTGGTTAGCGCCAAGGGACTCACTTCGATGTTGATTTCGTGTCCTTTGCTCAGTAGCGAGAACGCTCATGAGCGCGGTCGAAGTATTCGATGGCGAAGATGCAAAGGTCGTAAACCAGGTGCACGACGATGGCCGCCATCAGACCGAAGGTGAAAAGCAGGTAGAACATATACATACCGATGAACCATGAATTGACAAATCCCAGCAGTCCTTGATACTTGTGGCCGTTTCTGAACTGCGAGTTCGCCATCAGCAGAGCTGCGGCGATAAACCAGGTGTCAGTGCCGCTCAGTTGCCCATGCAAAAGACCGAAGGTGAAGAAGTCGGCGATGGGCGAGAGGATGACACTGTAGAGCAGCCAGACAAGTCCATGCTCGAACAGGAATCCGCCGAGTATGAAGTCGCTCAGTTTGGCCATGGCAATACACCACATGAAGATAAGCCAGCGAAAGACAATTTCTTCCATGATGCCCGCTCGCAGACTGAGCCAGATTCCTGCTGCCAGGTGTCTTTCTGCGTAGTAGTTGTCATAGCGGCTGTTGCGCGTCAGTGCTGCCATCAGGAAAGTAATGCCAACGGCCCAAAGTAGAATAGGCCAAGAGGCGGTAAGCCAGTCACCGACTGAACCAGTGGTGTTCCACAGTTCCCAGAAACTGTAAGGTATGGCGTGAGGAAAGATTAGCTTTACCAGAGCTACCAGCACAGAGAGAGACAGAGCTTGCTTGAGCCATGCAGCCCAGTCGGCCTCGACTTTGACTTGCTTTGAGCGGGCAGTGAGGAGCAGTGAGAGATGTTTGTTCATTGAATTTCTCGAGCTCATTGAGTACCAGAACCAACCATTTGGCGCTGGCCGATTGCCCGAGCGACTGATCGCACGAGCAAATTTTCGAGTGGTCTTCTTTTCGATGACAGTGATAGCGATTTAGCACTGACCGAGAGCTAGACCAGCGCTCTAATAGATCGTGACGTGCATGGTGTACAGCTCGGCCTGGGTGGCGTTGCTGCCGTCGTCACCGTCTTGTTCGCGCTGTCGCTTCCAGATCACCATCTGGATGCCGTTTTCAAAGCAAAACTTTTGCACAGCCAGGCTGGCATAGCTGCAGGGCATGAACCAGCCAAGTTCACCTCCGGTGAACTTTACTTCTGAACTTTCGAGGGTCATGACCGGAGTCCAGAGAGCGCCCTTGAGAGTCGGCATCAATTCCTGAATCTTGGCAATGGTCTCTTGCACTTTCTGGATTTCGGCAGCAGAGGCAGTCGAAGTCGAGGCGATGGTCGGATTGTTCGTGACAGACATTGTGGTCTCCGGGATTGAGATGTGGTTATGGCTTCATAGTTGACTAGCGCAGCTCATACCACTGATTTCATTTGGACGTTGCGATAGACATGCGACTGAGCACATGAGTAGAGCTTTTGTTAGGCGTTGTTTGGCTGACTGGTGAGTGCTTTCCTTTCTTTTGAATAATTTGTTGTGTCTTTAAACTGTCATTTCCTATCTTGGTAGTCAAGAGATCGGTTCATCTCTTTAATGTTGTTTTGGTGAGAGATAGTTGGCAAAGCTCGCACTAGGAGCCGCTTTTGGCGTGTTGAAGCGCGACGAGCAGTGATACCGGGTGTGGTATCACTGCTTTTCTTGTCTTGGCGATGAAGATTCTTTAGTTTTACGCTGCTTAAATACTGGTTTGCGTAGCTAGCGAATCGTTGTCTTGTGCCCCTACTGCCTTGAAGCGTGACGGAGCCGAGCTTTACGAGGGGGTCGGAGCTCAACGGGAGATTACTAAAAAGTTGGGACTAAACTGTGACCGCAGAAATTTCTTAGCCTTAGCGCACCACGTCGATACAATAGCCCAAGCCTTTTATGGTGCGGATGCATGATACTTCACGATTGCCATCAATTTTTTTACGCAAGCGGGTGATGCGTTGACGCACCGCTTCTTCTGATGCATCTTCATCGGCTTTGAAAATTCTTTCCATCAATTCGTTGTAGCTAAAGACTTTGCCCCTGTTGCGCAGAAGTAGTTCAAGCAGTGCATATTCGTTGGCTGCAAGAGAAGCCGGTTGATCATCGATGGTGACAATGCGAGTGTTTAAGTCGAGTTTGACATTTTGTACAGTCAAGATGCTTTCTGCTAACTGGCTGGGTCGACGCAGAAGAGCATTGACTCTTGCTAGTAATTCTTTGAACGAAAAAGGTTTGGTCAAATAGTCGTCGGCGCCCATGTCCAGCGCCCCTACTCGGCTATCGATATCATTTTTTCCTGTTAGGAAAATTATTGGAGCTTGTCCGCCCTTTTGCCGATACTCTTGACAGATCTGTAGACCCGTTAGCACCGGCAGACCCCAGTCTAGAATGGCTATATCGTACTCGCTGGCCAGTAAGCGCTCTAAGCCATCGCTTCCCGTCGCTACTGCCTCAACCACGTGATTGAAGCTAGAGAGCCCATCGGTTAGGGTCTCTAGTAATTGCTCATCATCTTCAACGATTAGTATTCTTGACATTAACTAGGCAACTTTGAACAGGCAAGACGTTAGTAATCATAATAGTCTATGCCCGCTACGCGAAAAGTTAACAGTGGAACTTCTTGCTGGTCTTGGGGTCGTTTAATTTCGGTGGCGTTATCCCTGCTATATTCAGTATTTGCTGAGCGAGGAAAGAACTTTTTATGTCCGCTCAAGTAAATGGAAAAGTGTTGACGGGGCCCTGGTATGGGCCACAGAACCTTTGGCGCCAGAAAAGTAGAGTAATTGCTGTCTTTTCTATCCTGGCAATTATCTTGCACTTGGTTCTTCGATTCGCTTTACAAGCTGACGAAAAGACTTACGAGTTGCCGCTGCTGTGTTTGTTCGCTGTTGGTGGTCTGCCGCTGTTGTATGAGCTCTTGATTAAGCTGCTCAAGAAGGAATTTGGTGCCGATTTATTAGGCGGTATCTCAATAGTTACCTCGATCGTTCTGCACGAATATCTGGCAGGTTCAATAATCGTCTTGATGCTCTCTGGCGGAGAAGCCTTAGAGAGCTATGCGCTTAAAAGCGCATCATCGGTGCTAGCTGCGTTGGCCAAGCGCATGCCTTCAATTGCTCATCGAAAGACAGGAGCTGAAATAGTCGATGTGCAGCTGCAGGATGTTGCTGTTGGCGACACGTTGGTTATATATCCTCATGATATTTGCCCTGCTGACGGTGTGGTAATTGATGGTCGCGGTGGCATGGATGAGTCTTATTTGACTGGTGAGCCTTTTCAAGTGACCAAGACTAGCGGCTCAACTGTTATCTCTGGTGCTGTAAATGGCGAGTCTGTTCTTACCATTCGCACGACTAAACTTGTAGCCGATTCTCGCTACGCGAAAATTATGGAAGTAATGCGCGAGTCAGAGTCGAAGCAACCGCAGTTGCAGCGCCTCGGAGACAAGCTTGGTGCCATTTATACGCCGGTAGCACTGGTGGTGGCAGCTCTTGCCTGGGCTCTCAGCGGTGAGGCGGTTCGCTTCCTCTCTGTACTGGTTATTGCAACGCCTTGCCCTCTAATTCTTGGTATTCCAATTGCGATTATTGGCTCTATATCGCTATGTGCCAAGCGAGCCATCATTGTTAAGAGCCCTGTTGTGTTAGAGCAGATTAGCAGCTGTCGTACTGCAATTTTTGATAAGACTGGCACGCTCACCTATGGTGCGCCGAAACTGACCGAGCAAATTATGGCGTCAGGTTTTGAGCAGAAAGAAGTATTGACTCTGGCTGCTAGTCTCGAGCGCTATTCAAAGCATCCATTGGCCCGTGCTATTCTGGCTGAGGCTGAGAGCAGTAAATTAGAATTAGCTGAAACCAGCGCAGTCAGCGAGGCCCCTGGTCAAGGGCTGCGTGGCACGGTTTCTGGTCGGCAAGTGCAAATCACTAGTCGCAATCAACTTGATGCTAAATTGCCTGGTATTGAACAGCTGCCGCCAGTGGCCGGAGGGCTAGAATGTGTGGTTGTTATTGATGGCCGATACGCTGCTGATCTGCGCTTTCGCGATGCGCCGCGCAGCGAGAGCAGCAGTTTTGTGCGCCACTTAGGACCAGAACACTCTTTCAATCGAGTGTTGATTTTGTCTGGCGATCGCGAATCTGAAGTGCGCTACCTGGCTGAACAAGTAGGAATTAGCGAAATTTTTGCCGAGAAACGCCCAGAAGAAAAGCTGGCGATTGTGCGCAAAGAGACCGCCGCGGCAAAGACTCTTTATGTTGGTGATGGCATCAATGACGCACCGGCGATGTTAGCGGCTACAGTCGGAATGGCCATCGGGCAGAATAGTGACGTTACGGCTGAAGCAGCCGGTGTCGTGATTATGGATAACTCCCTAGAAAAAGTGGACGAGTTTATGCACATCAGCAGACGCATGCGCACCATCGCCCTGCAGAGCGCCATTGGGGGAATGGTGCTCAGTGTTGTTGGTATGGGCTTTGCTTCGACTGGTCACTTAAATCCCGTCAACGGTGCCATCATTCAAGAGGTGATTGATATTCTTGCCGTGCTCAATGCTCTTCGTGCTGCCTTGCCGCCTAAAGTTTTGCACGATTTGTAACTTATCCTCGCAGGCCCAGCTTTTGCTTGGCGTTGTTTATTTTTGCTAGCAAATCTGTTTGATTGCGGGCTTTGTCACCGCCAGAGCCGGGGATGGCAAGGTACTCGATGTTGCGGCTCTGGGTGCCGCCATGAGTGGGCGAGGGGTTGAGGCCGAGCTCACGAGCTAGAGCCATTGAGCCTTCACCCCGTTTGTGTCTGGGGCCAACGTCGCCAAATACTGCTACCGTGAGCGCGCCATTTTCTTTGTTGCGCACGATGGCGAGGTCGCCGACTTTAACTCCATGTTCTTTGAATTGACCTTTGGGTAGTACCACATATGGTACTGCGTCGGCGTTGACTGAGCCGTTGCCCTCGCTGTAACGCAGCGTGGTGTGAAGGCTGCCGTGTTTGGGATCAATCTTTTTAACATTAGGGTGACCGTCAGCATCTACATCAAATTTAGCGCGCATGTAGAGACCATCTTCTGTTTTAACTAGTTTGCCAACTGGGTGACCGGCTCTGAGAGCTGCAGCATCCATTATTTTGTGTGGGTCAATAGTCGAGGGGCTTTCCACTTTTGCATCAGGTTTTGCTTCTGGTTTGGCATCTGCTTCTTGTACGGTTGTAACTCCGCTTGGTTGTTCTCCCGCTTTCGAGTGTCTGCTGTGTATGCGTGGCGTAGCGTCGGCTAAACTTGGTGAGATTTCTTTGCCTGATCCGTGCCAGTCGACAAATCTTCCCTTGCTGTCTTTTTGTCGCTCGATGCTGCCATCGCTGTTAGCAACTCCTTTCAGCAGAGGCTTTTCTTTGCCGCTGCCATCTGCTGAATGGATGCTAACTAGGTCTCGTGCGCCTGCCTTTGATGTTTCGAGACGCAGCGATTGTTTTTCTCCTTTATCATTTTGTAGTTCTATTTTGCTTATGCCTTCTTTGGCCAGCTCTCTTGCTGCTGCCAGCCGCTCCTCCGGCTTGGCGTTGCTGTCACTAATCAATTGCAAGCGCTGATCTGGTTTGCCGCCAACTTTGCTTGAATCAGTTAGTTCTACATTCGGTAAGTGTGCCGCTGCAGAGTCTTGTCCTCCTCTAAAATCGCTACGGGGATTGTTGTGCTGGGTCTCATTGACCTCGTTGCCCATAGTCTTCCCAACTTGATCGTTAGCCTGTAGAGCCGTTTTGGAATGTGTTTGTTCGGCGTTTTCTCCACGTCTTTCCATGGTCATAAGAGTTGCCGCCTCCCGGTCGATCGCGTCTTTGCTCTGCCGCTTAATGCTCTGTTGCTTAATGCCTTAACTGAGGGTTGAAGAAATTATCTTCAACCCATTAGCTTGCCAGCCAGTGATTTCTATTGGTAAGTATCATGCGGGGTGATTTGCCCAAAGTAACTCGTCATCGTGACGCCATCGTGACGAATTCGCAAAACCTGTTGTGGCAATATTTAGAGTATTTAGAAGCCGACTTTAAAACACAGTCCTGCGCGCGCTTTCGAGTTGCATTTGCGCGGATTTAACGACATTTCTACTGGCTGGCCGTTGAAGTTGAGGTCGAAAGAAGTAGCTTTGTCGAAGCGCAGACGCAAGTCTAAGGCTGGCTGCGAGGGAAGGGCTTCTAGCTTGAAGGTCAACCTGGTGTTGCGGTCTAGCGCTTCATCTTCTTTGGTGATTGGATAAGGCTTAAGCTTAAATTGGTCGCCAAATACTGGCGGATTGATCAGGTCTAACTTTGGCATTGGGCAGAGGGTCGGTTCCAAAGTCAGAGGGTCTATGTTTTCTGATTTGATAGGGCAACGGCCAATCTTTAGCGGCGCTAAAGGTGCGGCAAATTCAGGTTGAAGCGTCGGTAGCTCCACTTGAGCTGAGACCGCAGGGCTGTCAGAAGAGTCCATGTATTACCTTCGTGGGGGGAGGTTCAATGTTTATTTAGATACAGGATTCCGGGGTCATGTTCTCCCATTAATGCTATTGGGGCAAGGGGGAAATTACCATGCTGTTAGGGCGGACTGCACCTAACTGTTTTCCTTTCGCCCGACTCTAGCTATGGCTCGGCCTAAGGCTCTAGTTTGTAGCCAACTCGGTGAACCGTCTTGATTATTGATTCAGTGCCGGGCGTATCAATTTTGGCTCGCAGCTTGGTAATGTGAACGCGAACAGTGTCTGGGGACGCATCACTGTCTTTTGACCAGACCTGATCCAATAGTTCGTTCTGGCTAAATGTGCGCCGTGGATTGCGCATGAGAAAGTCGAGCAGCGCATACTCTTTTGGCATAAGTTGGAGGGGGATGCCGCCTTTACTGACAGTGTGATTAGCTGCGTCAAGACTGAGGTCGGCAATTTCTAGGCGAGATGCAACGTTGGTTCTTGACCGCCTGGCGATGGCTCGCAAGCGAGCGCCCAGTTCACGCATATGAAAAGGTTTGGTCAAGTAATCATCTGCTCCCAGATCAAGGCCGTGTTCTTTATCGGCTAGAGTATCTTGGCCGGTAAGAAAGATTATCGGAGCGCTTCCTCCATGCTGGCGGTAAGCTTGGCAGACATCAAAACCAGACATTCCTGGCAATCCAACATCTAGAATTAGGCCATCATATTGACCTTCTTCAAGCCGCTTCAATGCAATGGGACCGCTCGTGACATGGTCTAATTGGTAGCCTTCTTCGCTAAGGAAGTCAACGACAAGATCTGCAAGTTTTTGGTCGTCTTCTGCAAATAGAATTTTGATCATTGTTTGCTCGTGCTAACTGGTCTTGGCTGATGTTGAATGGCAATATTCTATCTTTCCTGCTTCGCCGGGGCTAGAGGTAAGATAGACAAGGTTTCGATATTTGGTATCTTTTGTATGCTCGAGATTTTTGGAATCGCAAGAGGGTGGTTGTTACTATTGGCGGATTTGCATTGAAGCTATCAGTCTCTCAAAAAGGCCTCATAATGGCAGCCGTTCCGCTTTTGCTGGGGCTCATCTATTTGGCTGTCCTCAGTGTCCTATTGGAAAACGCGCAGGTCGTAGCCGAGCGAGAATATCGCTCAAGAACAATTGTGTCAGAGGCTAATCAAGCCCAGCGAGATTTATTTGATGCTGGCAGTGCCATTATTGCTTGGAATTACATGAGAAACGATGCCTTGCGAAAGCGGCTTGATGACGCGATTGCCGTTATTCCAGAGCGTGCGGCCAAGTTGAAAGCTTTGCTTAAAGACGATCCATCCCGTACTGAACGATTAAAGGCCGTAGAAGCCCAGGCGCAGAGCGTGGTGACAGTGCTCAATTGGCACAAGCGGCAAATTGAAGAGTCGCCGCAGGATGTCTATCACTTTCAATTTGGCAAATTTAGAAACCAGATTGAAGGCTCATTCAAAACTTATGTTGATGAACTCCATCGATTGACCAGCGAGGAGAGGCAAATTCAAGAGCATTTGCCTACGAATATCGAGGGGCGAAAGCAAGAGTTACGACTGTACATACTAGTTGGAGCACTGTTGAATTTATTGCTCTCGCTAGGTGTAGTTGTTTACTTTAGTCGTGACATCGCCGCTCGGCTAAATATCTTAAGTCGAAATGCTGAACTCTTTGTTGAACACAAACCACTCTTGCCGCCAATTGTGGGCAACGACGAAGTGGCAGAGC
>JAUPUU010000295.1 GCA_030917395.1 Cyanobacteriota bacterium erpe_2018_sw_21hr_WHONDRS-SW48-000092_B_bin.40 | reverse complement strand
GGAGTCGATAGCAGGGCTTCAAGGGTGCCCCGCTCACGCTCACCAGTGATGGCATCAAGCGACGGGTAAATCACCCCCATAAAGGCCTGAAAAACGAGAATTAGCACCAGCATGCTCTGCACAAAAGGGCTGGCGGCAAACATTTTATTTGTCGAGGAGACCACAAATGGATATACAGTCTCCGGGCGAATCAAAGCAATATTCGCCAACTTGCTGCGCTCGTTGACCACGTATTCTTTGTAGTATTCAAGCACGGCTCGCAGACGAGCAGCACAGCTGGCGGCCCGGGCGTATTTTCCGTCATAGTAAATTGCCAAAGTCGGAATCTGCGCCTTTGCATCAGTACTAAGTAAATCGGAAAAATCTCCAGGTACAGAAATTACAGCATCTACTTTCTTTTCAGATAGAGCTTGCTCCTTAGAAAGTTCTCCCAGAGGTACCACAAGAAATTCTTTGTGGCCCTTGAGATATCCTGCAACCGGGCCAGGTGGGGAGGAAAAAGCGACAACAAAATGCTCGTTCAATTCATGCTGAACTTGACCAGCAGCAATAATTGGAACACCGATAGTAAAAAGCGGCCCAATAAAAATACTAAAGACGATCATGGGCAAAAGCGAGCGATAGTCGCGAATACCTTCAAGCATCTCTTTGATAAAGACAAGCTTGATTTGAGCAAAATCAATAGACTTATTTAGCCAATTCATATTTACGCACCAGAGCCATAAACACTTCTTCTAAATAGGTTTCACCGGTCAAAGCCCTTAATTCAGATAAGGTGCCTTGAGCTAAAATCTTGCCATCATTGATAATACCAATGCGATCACAGAGCTTTTCAGCTTCTGACATGATGTGGGTGCTGAAGACAATACATTTTCCCTCACCTTTAGCTTGTTTGATAAACTCATGCATCGACTGAGTAGCTAGAACATCAAGACCAGTAGAGGGTTCATCAAAGATCATTAGCTTAGGGTCGTGAATAATTGCTCTAGCAATTGAAACTTTCTGCTTTGTCCCTTGAGATAGTTTGCCACAACGAGCATCAGCGAATTGCTTAAAATCAAGGGCAAGAAAGAGACTCTCAATCTTTTCTTTCAAGGCAGGCTCGGCTACGCCACTGAGGCGGCCAAAATAAGTGAGAATCTCACGGGGAGTAAGACGTTCATACAGGCCGGTTGATGAGGACAAGAAACCCATGGCTCGGCGGGCGGCATCAGGGTCTTGAAAAATATCAATATCGCCAAGGTGAGCACTGCCTGAGGTGGGTTTGAGAATAGTAGAAATGACACGTAAGGTGGTGGTTTTTCCGGCACCGTTAGGGCCAAGCAATCCAAATATTTCGCCTTGACCCACCTCAAAAGAAATCTCGTTGCACGCGAAGAACTCTCCACGGGCTGGTTCATAGAAGCGCTTACACAACTTTTCAACATGCAACTTCATGCGCTAGTTCCCTTTTTAGAAAATCGGCGAGCAAAAGAATCGGCTTTGCGGCCGAAATAGGCACCAGGGTCAACCTGCTCAAAGAGAAATATTCTCGCTAGAGCTAGAGAAACGAAACTGACAAACAAGCTTACGGCAATTACCACAATGAAAGTGTAGTTAAATGGAACGCCGCTGAATATGGCCTTGAGCATCAGTGTGCAATTTAAAATCGGCACCCACATCATTCGGCTATTCAATTCTAGGTTAGGAAAAAGAGCACATGGTGGCAATAACAAAATGATGAGCAAGGGGAAGGTCGTCCATTGCTGAGCCGAGCGCACCGTTCTACAAAAGCTTGTGGCAAAAATCATTAGGGCCGAGATTAAGACAGCAAGCAACAAATAGCAAGCAACAAGGCCAAGTGTTTGAGCCACATTGAGGTTAAAAACTAAGTGATCGCTAGAGAAACGGGGAAATAATTTCGCCTGCGAGAGCACTAAAGCCGCCACAGAATACATGCTAACAAAATTAACGAGACCAGAGACCGCAGCAAAGGTAGTTACAGCAGCGACTTTTCCGAGCATGATCATAGAACGAGAAACGGGCAGAAGGCACGATGTCTCGATGGTGTTACGCTCAAACTCTTCAGCGGTTACGGCAATCGAAGGATAAGCAGCGCCAAGGCCGAGCATAAGCAAACTAAAAATCAAAAGACATAGGGTGGCCGATATATTCTCGAGCTTGTTCAGTCGGCTGCGCCCCTCAGGAGACCCAGCTATCTTCTGGGTACTGCCGCTAGCGGTAATGTTTTGCGAAACAATGGCAAAACCTTGTGAGTTCTCCTTAGCTAATCCCTTACTGGCGAAAGCCTCAGTCAATTCCTGTAAATAGGCACTTTTCAAATTGTCGTTAATGGTCGTCGCCAGTGTGGCCACCTTGAGTAGCTGGTTCACACGCAGCTCAACATAGTCGGCCTTACGAGTAATGACAGCATCGACCTTGCCCTCAGCCAGGTCTTTTTCGGGCTGGGCACACTCTACTTTTTTGAAGTGTTTACGCTTTTGCAAAATCGCATCGATTTGTTCCAAGCCCTTATCGCTTGGGCCGCTGACAGCGTAAGTGATGTTTTTATCGCGGTCTGAATCGGCCTTAAACATCACCAGTTCAGCAGAGCCGACAAGCAGAGCCGGATAAAGCAAAGCCGGAACGACAAAAGTGTAGATAAAGACGTCTTTGTCACGGAAAGAATGCCTGAGATCCTTCCGGTAAACTTCTTTGAAAACCAGCCACAGTTGAGCCAGAGAATTATGAGACAGTGAAGTATTGGCAGAAATGACACATTACTCCGGGTACTAGTAATTAACTACCCAGAATTTGCCCATATTACTGTTCCGGCGAGGCTGTTCAGGCTAATAGGGCCCTGCTACTGCTGGCGCTTGTTTACGTTAAGGTGGTGAATTGCCCCGCCGGTAACAAGGCGGCTGTAATCTTGTGGAGTGTTGACATTAAAGTAAGCAGGTAGCCCTTCTTCACTCTCTTCAGCAATTTCAAATGTGGCCGAATTGAGACCAGAAAGAAAATCTTTGAGCGACAAATCGCCATTGAATAGTGATTCTTCTAAAGGCTTGATGCAATTTTTAGAATAAACTCCGAGCAATGGCTCGATGCCGTCTTCATGAGAAGCGACCACCACATCGTGCTCGTGGCGCTGTCCCACCAACTGGCGAATCAATTTCGGTTCAACCAGAGGCATGTCGCAGGCAATAACAAAAGCATGAGGGTATTGAGCCACTAACAAGCCAGAAAGAATTCCGCCTAGAGGGCCGCGGTAAGGAAGAATATCTTTGACCACGTCGACTTCAAAATCTTCGAAAGTTTCAGGTTCGTTGGCAATTAAGAAAGTCTCGGCAAAAAGGTCTTGCACAACACTCAAAATGTGGCTAATCATGGTGGTGCCGCCGTATGGTAAGAAAGCCTTGGGCCGGCCCATACGCTTAGATTTGCCGCCGCATAAGATTAAGCAAGACACTGGCAAAGGCAGAGTTTCGCGGGTTGGCGTCTCGATGATCAGATTTTGCTTTTGCGGGCCAGTCATCTTGTCATATCCTAAACTGCTTTTGTTCCAGATAGCTTCCAGTGCTTGTGCTTGTTTCGAAAATCGGTTTGGTCTGTCGTCGCTGCTCACCTTAAACGTCCCCTAGGCCTATTCGCCACGATAGATTGGACTGCGCTTTTCGGCAAAAGCAGCAAGCCCTTCCAGTCGGTCTTTTGTATTGAGAAGCTCCAGGTATGCCCGGGTTTCCAAGGCTAATCCAGATTCAAGATCGCGGTCATAACCTTGATCGATGGCAATCTTCGCTTGCCTGAGAGAAAGTGGCGCCGCTGTTGCAATCTCGCTTGCCCACTCTCGCACTGTGCTCATCAGGGCCTGATGATAATCATCAATCAATTGATTACCAGCGCTACCAGCATCAGCTGGCACCACACGATGAATCAAACCAAGCTGCTGACCAAGTTGAGCTGTAACTGGAGCGGCAGTCAAAATCAATTCTTTGGCTTTGGATTTGCCAATTAAACGAGGTAGGCGTTGCGTGCCGCCAGCACCAGGTATGATACCAAGCTTGACTTCGGTCAAGCGCAGCTGAGCAGACTCAACCATCACTCTAAGATCGCAGGCCAGGGCTAATTCGAAACCGCCACCCCAAGCAGAGCCGTTAATAGCAGCAATAACAACTTGCGGCAAAGTTTCGATGGCTCGCATGGTGCGTTGTATCAAGGCCAGATAATCAAGAGTATCGCCCTGGGTCATACCTTTGCGCTCAGCCAAGTCAGCGCCAGCACAAAATGACTTGGTACCAGAGCCAATAATTCCGACTACTCTGATGTTGCGGTCTTCTTTTAATTCTTCACAAGCAGCCAGCAAGGCCTTAAGTAAATCACGGTTTAGGCAATTCATGACTTTAGGGCGATTGAGTTTGAGCCAAGCAATTGACTCTTCTTTCTCGACGGTGAGAACCTGTTCAGAGTTAGTCTCAGAGTTAGTCACAGATTCAGTCTCCGATTTAGACCCAGACTTAGACATTGTAGTCATTCCTTCTCCTAAGCTATGGCTTTAACGGCCTTCTCGCGCTCGGCAAGCCTGGCCATGAGGTAACGCCCCGGCAATTTCTTGCCTAAAAGTTTCTCTGCTAGCACACCAGCATCTACTAGTTTCTCTAAATCAACTCCGGTCTTGATGCCCATACCGTGCAGCATATAGACCAAATCTTCAGTAGCAAGATTGCCCGAAGCACCGGGGGCGTAGGGGCATCCACCCAGACCACCTAAACTGCTATCAAAAATTGTGATACCACTTTCCAAGCCAGCAACGACATTAGCAAGAGCAGTGCCGCGGGTATCATGAAAATGTAGAGCTAGCTGAGAACGAGGTATCTGCCTCTCTTTAGCTAACATCGTGATCAAATCGAATACTTGCTTTGGCGTAGCAGCACCAATGGTGTCGCCCAAAGAAATCTCGTCAACGCCGCTAGCCAAGAGCTTTTCTACTATTTCAGCGACAACGACTGGGTCGACCAGACCATCATAAGGGCAGGCAAAAACCGTCGACACATAGCAACGCACCCGCCGTTTGTCGGCCTTGGCAGCGGCTGTCACTTCAGCCATTGTCGCGAGGGCTTCTTCAATCGTTTTATTGATGTTCTTCTTGCTATGCGACTGAGAAGCTGACATAAACAAGTTAACTTGCTTAAGACCAGCATCACAAGCGGATTGATAGCCCTTCAGGTTAGGCACCAGAGCGGAGGTGCGCAGGCCCTCTTGAGCAATCAATATAGAATTAGTGGAAAGCTCTTTAGCCAACTCTGGACCATCGGCCAGTTGTGGAATCCACTTTGGTGAGACGAAAGAAGTGATTTCAATGTCTCTCAAGCCAGTTGCCGCCAGCGCCTCAATCAGTTTGATTTTATCGGCTGTGGCAATGAGCGCAGACTCATTCTGCAGCCCATCACGCGGACCCACCTCAAATACATGCACACTGTTTGGCAATGACTCGAACATAACTTCCAATAAATTCTAGCTAAGAGTGATAATCAAATCGCCTTCGTTGACAAAGTCGCCGCTTGAGACTTTTACTTCTTCGACTTTTCCTGATTCGCTTGATGCCACAGGCAACTGCATTTTCATCGATTCAAGAATAGCTACGTCAGTGCCGTCGCTAACTTGATCACCGGGCTTGACTAGAATTTCGATGACCACGCCGGCCATCATGGAGCAAACTTGTTTCAACTCAGACTCTCCCAGAAAATATTGGCAACGAGCAAGAAAGCGCTCTGACTTGAGAACGCTTTCAACGCAGCATATGTTAACAAACAGCTTTACGAACTGTATGACGGCTGTCTTATCATATTGTCCAAATTTTCTACTTAAATAGACCTTTCAAAACGTCGTCTATTTTCTTGTTGTCGCCAGAATCTTCGGAGCCGCCCTGCTGATTGGGGTCTCCAGCGTTGCCAGAAGAAGAACTATCGGGCGAGCCCCAGTCAAATGCTGCTGGAGTACCGGCGCCACGTCTGCGACCTTTAACAGGACTAATCAAGGCGCCATCTGCCGCTCTGGCCAAACTAGAGCGCGACTCGTCGCCTCCGGCCCCTTGCTCGGGAGCTGGCATGGGAGTTCCGGGCAGCTGAGCTGGTTGCTGCGAAGCTTGCGGTTGAGAAAAAGGATTTGCAGGAGCGGCGGCAGGGGCTGGCGGTTGCGCTTGACCAGCGGGATCACCCCAAGGACTGCCTTGGGTAGCCCAGCCAGAAGACGAAGCCTGACCACTACGTCCCCAGGCATCGGCAGCAGGATTGCTAGAGGCTGCAGCGTCAGGAGCTGGAGGTGAAGCTAGAGGGAAACTTGTTGGAGCCTGCATTGCGGGCATGCCTTGACGGCTTGCGGTTGGTTGACCCCAGCCACCGCCGGCTGGCGGCAGATCAGCTGGTGCTGCCTGAGCCGTAGCTGGACTAGACCAAGGCGAACCACCACCAGTTTGTCCCCAACCACCTTCGCTAGCAGGAGCAGGCGGGGGTGGAGGTGGTATTGGAGCATTATTAGCTGCAGCACGCTGTGCTTCAGCTTCCTTCATCTGCCAATCTTCACCAAAATCTCCCCATGCACCTTCGGCTTGCTGGGCTGCTGGTGCGGCTTGAGGTGTTGAAGCGGGATGGCCCCAGATGTCAGCAGCGCTTTGGCGCTGTTCAACCGCTGGCTGAGACTGTGAGGCATCAGTTTCACTGCTGCCCCAAGGATTAGGCATAGGAGAAGAAGGCATAGGAGAAGAAGGCATAGGAGCAGATTCGAAAGGGATCGCCTGACTAGCAGAATTATCCTGACCAGAATTAGGCAAGGCATTGATAGCAGTCGAACTCCATGAGAACCCGGAGTTCTCAGGCTCAACTACAGGCGCTTCTTGACTCTGGGAACTGGAAGCCAGAGCAGCATTTATATCAGGTGCATTGGAAGGGGCCGAACTGAAGGAACTCATGATCGGGTCATCTGGTGGAGCGTGCTCTATAGATGACTCGGCTTGAGCAGCTTCAAACTGGGCCACTGAACTAAAGGTTGGTGCATCAGCAGCCGGAGCCTCGGGCATGACAGGCTCTGGTGCAGGCTCAGGAGAGAAAGTGGCGACCGGAGCAACTTCAACCACCGGAGCAACCTCAACCACCGGCTCTGGAACGGGCGGAGCCACTGGCTCTGGGGCAGCGACAGGAGCTGGGGAAGAAACTGGAGCGGCAACCGATTCTGCAACAGGAGCATCTGCAGGAGTAGATGTAGATCCAGAAGTCTCGACAGAAGCGGCATTTGAATCGCTGACAGTTGGCTGAGAAGCGGCTTCACGAGCGGCTCTTCTAGCAGCACGACCTTCAGCATGAGAACTAGGAGAAGCAGGAGCTGGACTGGCCGCCGCAGGCTGGGGAGCTGCAGCTGGTTCGGCCGTAGGAGTTGCGGGCGATGAAGACTCAGCAGCAGACATATTGCTTAGCTGGAGCTTCCAATTACCTGATAAATAGCGCTCTCGCATCAGGTCGATCTTCTCGCGGTCTCGGTTTAGACCAGCAAGCTTTACCTTGCTCGATTCGATGCGCTTCTCCAACTCAGCAATCTGCTGATTGATAGCGTTCATCTCTTCGCGAGTAACTTCTTCCTTCTCGGTGAACTCTTCGAGAAGCTCCCGCAACATCTCGGGATTGATAGCGACCATAGAAAATTAGCTCCTAGATTTCAAGATTATCCATCAAAATTGAAAACCATCCACTATCAAGTTCTTACCACTTCGTAGAGAATTAAATCTACAAGTATTAAAACACGCTTAGCTGAGTTTGCCACAAAATAATACCGAAGATGGTGTCATTTTCGTGACCTTAAGAAGCTTTAGCTTGCTTCTCTGAAATGCAAAAGAGAAGACCTAGGTCTTCTCTAAACACAAGTCCTTTTTGCTTAGCCAGCAATCTCGTCTCCGTTCAAACGAGCATAGTTTTTGGTTTCTTGCACCATCGCCGAGAACAGCCACATACAAAGTTGGTCTAAGGTCTCGACGGGTGGATTGCTGTCTTGCATACGCCACATCATTCCTTGTTCGGTGATGCGAACCTGGATTGTCGCCAGTGGCGAATAATCATTTTCAGTGCGGCTCAAGGCCATTACTTTACTTGTAGGAACTATGAAAGCTTCAACAATATCGTCGCAGCCCCGAACAACAAGAGAGCAGAGCTTGGTAGAAAAGCGACAGCGGAAATAGGTTTTGGTTTCTTCAGCTTCACGGAAGCGGTTATATCTGGTCACTTCTGTGACATCACCCGAAATGGAACCGGTGACATGGAGTTCTGTACCATTGGCTACTTGGTTGAACTCATACATATAGCGCTGCAGCAAGCCATAAATTTTGTCTACAAGAATGGCAATACCAGACTTATAAATCGACTCGCGATAAACCTCTTGTAGATGACAGCCCCGTTGATCAGCGAGAAACTGCAACGAATCCTGCTTCAGCTGCGACATCCAGTCGTGACCCTGGGCCACTGGTTCAGACTCGTGATAAACAAGAATCTGTTCGGAGACAGCCACAGACCAATCGGCTTGAGCGCCAGGTTGCGGCGCGATAGCACCGTTAGCAAACATCGACCGGTCAACCGCCCGACCGGGTGCCGGCTGAGCCTGTTGTGCGGGATTACCCGGATTGCCGTCGAGAAACTTACGTTCCTTTCCGGACTTATTCGGGTGTCTACCGTCGTTTTTTCCGAACATAAAAAACAAGGCCTCCATGCCAGCCTAGTCTGGTATGCCCAGTTTTAGCTGAGTTAAATCTCTTCACAACCAATTCCAAAGCTCCAAACGAAGTAAAAATGGCTGGATTTGATTAATTATTCCTTCCAGACAAATACTTCCTTAGGCGCGCTGTAAATATCTCACCATCTGAGTGTACTCGTTCAGGTCCGAAGAAGTCTGCTGCAAATCGGCACCATCGGCATAAACATGCACGAGCGGTTCAACAGCATCAGGCAAAATCAGAACCCAATGATCAGGCCTGGTCTGAATCTTCACACCATCCAGGAGTTCCATTGGCCGATCATGATGTTTTTCGACCAGCAGTCTCATCACACGGCCCTTGCGTTCCCAAGGGCAATGAACAGAATCGACCTGATAGTAGAGAGGAGGTAAATCACTAACAGCCTGGTGCAATGTGCGCCCTTGATAAGTCAGGTGCTCAAGCACTTGGCCTACGGCGAACATGGCATCATAGCCATTCTGGAACTCTGGGAAAATGAAACAGCCATTAGCGCTACCGCCAACAACCGCTTCTTCAAGACGAGCAGTAGTGCTACCAATCTCAGTTTCAGAGGCCTTGCAGCGAACTACTTTGCAGTTGTAGCGAGAGGCGATGCGCTCAACGATAGAGCTGGAATTAACCGGCACAACAATAGAACGACCGGGCTTGTCGCGCAGAATAATATCAGCCACTGTAGCGAGTAAGAGCTCTCCACGAATGACCTGACCGGTTTCGTCGACCAAAGTCATTTGCTCACCGTTTCTGCCTATTTGCACGCCCAAATCGGCATTAAGAGCCTTAACCACATCGGCTAGCTGCTTACGCATAGTGATGCGCTCTTCTTGTTTCGGCGGGGTATTGCGAATAGAAGAGTTGAGCACCACAGTCTCGATACCGAGTTGACCGAGCAAGTCAGGCAACAGCACACCCGTTTCAGCCATGGCATAGTCGATCACAGCCTTAGGTGCGTGAGTGGCCAAATTACCTGTCTTTGTCACGCGGGTATAGTTAGTGCCTGGAACAATACAGAAAGGCACTTTGTCTTCTTCAAAAACTTGACCTTTGACATGGTTGAGAAACTCATCAACATAGTATTCGCGAACACGACTGGGGAAAGAAATTGAGCCGACATCGGCAGGCGAGCAACGAGGGAAGTCTTCCTTGAAGAACGTGCTTTCAATTTTGCGCTCCATCGATTTAGTGATGGCGACACCCTGCGAGTCGAAAAATTCAATCGTTATTTTTTCAATCTCACGCTGAGACACCCGCACATGCACCAAACCAGCCGCTCTCTGCGTTTTCACATAATGGCGAGAAATCGGCAAAGACATTGACTCTAAGTTCTGAACTTCAATACCAACAGAAACGAGACCTGAGACCATGGTGCGGCTAATCATCTGACTGACTTTCCAATAGTCACGACTGACCAGCACCGGTCCACCTTTCAAAGTAGCACCATAAGCCGCTGCCAGGTTAACAGCAAACTCAGGCGTAATCTCAACGTTAGCGAGGCCACGCACGCCATGAGCACCAAATAAGGTGCGGGGTGCCCGCGTTCCCCAAATTAACGAACTTAGTACTTTCGCCCCTGAGTCGACGTTTTTATCAGGCCAGATGCGAACATCAGACTTAATTGTCGCTTCTTGCCCAATGGAAGAATTATCACCAATGATAGCCCCTTCTAGCAGCGAAGCCGAGCTATGAATGGTGGAATTATTACAGACTACACAAGCCCGCAATGCCGCTTTGGCGCCAATATAGACATTAGACCAGACCACTGGCTGCTTCAAAGTTGCTTTCTCTTGCACCACGACATTGTCACCGAGGGTGGTGTGAGGAGAAATTTCAGTCTCGCGACCGATGCGACAATTTTTGCCGATCATGACCGGTGCTTCAAGCTTAACCGAAGAATCTATTTGCGTTCCCTGGCCAACCCAGATGCCTGGCTGAATCTGGGGCAAATCTATTTCGACATTTACCAGACCGTCCAGGACATCTTTATGGGCTTGGCGATAGACTGCCAAGTTTCCAATATCACACCAGTAGCCATCAGCGACATAGCCGTACATCGGCTCGTTGCGCAAAAGCAGCAGGGGGAAAAGATCGTTGGAGAAATCTTGCTCTCGTCCCATGACGATATAAAGCAAGACTTCAGGCTCAAGAATGTAAGTTCCAGTATTGACGGTGTCAGAGAAAATTTCGCTAGCACCTGGCTTTTCAACAAAGCGCTGGATGCGCTGGTCGTTATCGCAGATAACCACACCATAGTCGAGTGGATTCTCTACACGCTTAAGAATCAGCGTAGCCTTTGATTTCTTTTCTTTGTGGAACTTCAAAGCTGCCGACAAGTCGATATCGGTTAGGCTGTCCCCCGAAATTACAACAAAAGTAGAGTCGAGATGATCTTGCACCATCTTGACACAACCAGCAGTACCAAGAGGTTTACCCTCTTCTATCGAGTAGCTGATGTTAGCGCCAAACTCAGAGCCGTCAGCGAAGTGATCGCGAATAGCATCAGGCAGATAGTGCAGAGCAAAAATGATATCGCGGAAGTCGTGCTTCTTCAGGAGATTGACCACATGCTCGGCCATCGGCTTATTGCCAACTGGCACCATCGGTTTAGGTAAATTACAGGTCAATGGCCTTAGTCTTGTCCCTGAGCCACCAGCCATGATTACCGCTTTCATACAACCTCCTAAACCGTTAAAATTGTGGAACTTGAGTCGCAGAACTTGAACTTAAGAACGAGAACCTAGCGCTTGGCCTTAGTGTCTTTAGTCACTTTAGCCGTCTTCTCTTTAGGAGCAGCATTAACCGTAACTTTGCCTTCGCTTGGCATTGGCGCTTCTAGTTTTTCGCTGGCAGCGCTTACCATTTCGGCCTTGGCCTTTTGCATGTTGGCCTCGTTCAAGACTTTTTGATAGACCTCATAAGTCCGGCTGGCAATAACCTTCCAGTTATAGATATGCTTGACTTTGTCATAACCTGTTTCGCGCAAGCGCTGAGCTAATTCCGGATTTCTCAACACCTGAAGCAGGCCCCAAGCTAGAGAAGAAGCGTCGCCGGCATAGGTGGTGACACCAGTCTCCATATTCTCAACAAAGTCTTTCAAACCACCGACATCAGAAGTAACCACCGGCACTTGCGCCGCCATTCCCTCTAAGGCCACGATACCGAAAGGCTCATACAAGCTGGGGATACAAACGACATCAGCACACTTGTACAGCTCTAACAATTCAGCGTCACCTACATAGCCTAAGAAGTGGCAATTTTCGCCCACTCCACTTTGCCAAGCTTGACGCTTCAAGTCTTCGAGATAATAGCCAGTGCCAACCATCAAGAACTGCGTTCCTGGCCGCTCAGAAAGCACCCGTGGCGCAGCATCGAGGAGCACTTGCACACCTTTCTCACGCACCATGCGACCGACGTACAAAATAATTTGTTCTTGATCGCGAGCATATTTGCTGCGCATAGCATGGTTGTTAAACTCAAAATCGAAGACATCGGGATCGGTTCCGTTGGGAATGATCACAATTTTGTCTGATGGCATTTTGAAAGAGCGCTGCAGCTCTTCGTGCATTGAATTTGAGTTGACGATTACTTCCCAGGCTTCAAAAGTAAGGCGCCATTCCATTTGGTGAATATAGGACTGCATGTCATTATGAATGCCATGCATGCGGCCATATTCAGTGGCTTGCATGGTAGCAATGAATGGAATACCAAAGCCGCTCTTCATCACCCAAGCAGCATCAGCCACCATCCAATCGTGGGCGTGAATAATGTCAAAGGGAGTCTGGCGGTGAATTTGAATGGCATACTGCAGCAAGCCGAAATTGAGACGATTGACCCAGCTAAGAAAGTCAGGAGTGGTATCAGTTTGAGTTTTCACCCGGTGAATATGCACACCATCAGCAATTTCATGCTCAGGCTGGCCAGGATGATCGGCTGTAACCACATGCACTTCGCATCCAGTCTTGACAAGCTCTCGGGACAGAGCCCAGACCACACGGGCGAGACCGCCAATGATGCGAGGTGGATATTCCCAGGACAGCATTAAAACTCGCTTCGGCACCGGTATTCCCTCATTACTTCCAATTAGTGTTGCCAATTAGTATCTAGCCACAATTTCGCCTTTCTTATTCACTGGCGAGCGGACGACTTAAAAGCGCCATAATAGCGCCAGCGGGCGTCGAATTTCCCTTAAGTGTGGACTCAACTTGCTCTGCTATGGGTAGCTCTAATCCTAGTCTTTTAGAAAGTTCACAAACCGCCTCAGCGGTTGGTACTCCTTCTGCCACAGAGCCCAGCTCTTCGAGGATAAGACTAAGAGCCTTACCGCGAGCAAGCTCAAATCCGACCCGATAATTTCGAGAAAGTGGCCCAGAGCAGGTAGCAAAGAGATCGCCCATACCGGCTAAACCGGCCATGGTTTGGGGCTTAGCTCCTAGCCTGACAGCCAGACGTGTAATTTCAGCTAAACCGCGGGTGAGCAGGGAAGCCTTGGCATTAACACCAAGGGAGAGGCCATCACAGGCCCCAGCCGCAATGGCAATGACGTTTTTAAGTGTGCCGCCCAATTCAATGCCCACCGGATCGTCACTGGCGTAAACTCTAAATTTTGGCGCCGAGAGCTGACTTTGCAAAGAGCGAGCTAAGTTGATATCAGCAGAAGCGACCACTGAGGCCGTAGGCAGTCCGCCCAGCACTTCATCAGCCAAGTTTGGACCAGACAGCGAAGCCACACCGCAGCCAGGCACAACCGCTGTCAAAATTTCACTCATTCGCATCTGGGTGCCAAGCTCTAGACCCTTGGTGGCGCTGACCAAAACAGGCAACGATTTGTCAGTTTTGCCGCCGTCTGCTGAGTTGAGCAAGCTAGCAGCCACAGCTGTTGCCAACTCACGCATAGACTGAGAATTACAAGCAAAAACGACTAAATCTGTATCACTTAGCGCTTCGTCTAGGGAACTGGTAATTACAACTTCGCTAGGAATGTGATGAGCCCGAGGCTTTTCCATCAGACGAGTGGTGGTGAGTTTCAAAGCACCGGCTTGATTGCGGCAATAGACCTTGACTGGTCGGCCACTATGGCACCATAAATGAGCCAAAGTGAGGCCCCAGGAGCCAGCTCCAAGAATTGTTACAGATCGCTTTTCTACGTTTTTTTCCATGATTCCAATAAAAAGGCAGCAGCCAAAGCAAATGCTAATAATAGCCTCTTGGCTTTACTTTGCTGGCTCTACTTAGATACGGAATTCATCTCTTCGCGGAAAGTAACGGCACAGTTGCGACCAGCAGCTTTAGCTTCTTGCAAAGCACGAAAAGCTGACTTAACCCAGGTTTCAACAGACATAGTTTTGGCATCAAGTATGGCGATACCTGAGGAGCAGGTTGCATAGAAACCAGCATGAGACAGGGTTGAATGCTGAATGGCGGCAAAGTCGGCCACCAAACGCGAAGAGAGCAATTGCGCTTCATTTTCATCGAGACCCTCAGCGATGATGGCAAATTCATCACCGGCATAGCGTCCGATAATATCTGACTGCCGCAAGCGCCTGCGCAAGAGCATAGATAGGGCAACTAGAACTTTGTCACCACCGGGGTAGCCATGGCGTTCGTTGATAGAACGGAAATAATCAATATCAAGCAAAATCAAAACAGTGAAGCCAGCATGTCTTTTGCGTTGAGCAATGACAGCTTGCGCTTGCTCCATAAAGGTAGTGTGGTTGAGCAGGCTCGTCAGACCATCGCGGTGCAATAAAGTTTTGAGAAAGCGCGCGCGCTCTAAGCGCGAAGAAACAGAACTCAATAAAAGAGCCGGCGGCACAGGCTTGACCAGGTGGTCATCACCACCAGCCCGAGCGCTTTCAATGCGGGCATCAATCTGCCCTTGTGTCGTTAAAAATAGAATGGGCAATGTGGCATGGCGCTCGTCTTGTCGCACATAGCGAGAAAGTTCGTAGCCAGTCATGCCCGGAAGCATAACATCAAGCAAGACCAAATCAGGCTGAAATGCCGACATGTAAGACTCAAAGTTCTTAGGATCAGTACAAGTGCGCACCTGATAGCCAGCTGATTCTAAGAAGGCACGAATAAACGCTGCTTGATCTGGGTCGTCTTCCACCGAAAGTATTCGCGGTGTTTCTTGGTAGCGTTTATCTAGCAGGTAACGCAAACGGCGGAACATCGACTTAGTATCGATAGGTTTTTCAAAGTGAGCATCAGCACCACAATGAATGGCTCTGACTTTGTCTAAAAATCCTGTTTGCTTTGAGACAATGATAATTGCCATCTCATCGCCACCAGGCATAGCCCTAATGCGCTCTACCAGCTCATAAGCATCACCATCAGGTAAAGGAATTTCAAGAATCATGCCCTCAGGCATACGGCGCTCAAGCTCACTAATGGTGCCAGCAAAGGATCGTGCACTGCGGAAACTAAAGTCGTTTTCTTCTACCATTTTCTTCAGTGATTCAAGATCTTTTTGATCATCATCAATCACTAAGACTTCTTGTCGGCCAGACGTAGCAACAGCTCTAACCTTGCCGAGATTAGTTGTTTCAGGAGCCTCATCACCGCCAGTGAACTGAGTTGATAGTTCTTGCAGGAGCGCTTGCATGCGCTCTAAATCACCCTTTGATGCGGGTCCACTATTTCTAGTAATCACTTCGCAAAGTTTTTCGCCCTCAACGCCAAGGGCTGAAACTCGCTGAAATCCGTACATACTGCCAGAACCAGCTAGCCAGTGATAGTGCCGACTGAGCTGGTGAGCCAAATCTTTATTCTCTGGACTGGACATGAGTTTAGTAAAAAGCTCAATAATTTGCGCAAGCCTATCGGTTGAGCGTTGCACATACTGACTTTTAAGTTCGGAAAAGGTTTCCTGCCAGGAAGCCATGCCTTTATCTAACCCCTGAAATTCTAGTTATGAAGTAGTATCGAGAATAGCTTTCATCTGCGTAGCCAGAACAGTTGGGTCAAACGGTTTGGTAAGAATACCGCGGGCTCCCATTCTCTTCAGCCTTTCAATTTCTGAGGTCATTGCCTTAGCAGTGAGAAAGATCACTGGAATATTGCGCGTCCGATCATTGCTACGAAGGGCCTCAAGTGTACTGGGTCCATCCATAATAGGCATCATCATATCGAGCAAAATTACATCAGGCTGCTCCGCAGCCGCTTTGTTTACGCCATCCTGGCCATTCTCCGCCTCGATCACCTCTAGACCACCAAGTATAGTTAGACTCATACTCGCAATCGAACGGGTGTCTTCTTCATCGTCAATGATGAGAACTCTCATTGTCTCTCCTAAGTTTTCTTCTTATTAAGGCCAACCATAAACGCCAGTGCCATTAGACTCTTAATACCCAGTATCTCTTTACTTCACCTATTTTCTTTACTTTCTACTTGCCTCCAACTAATCTGCCGATAAGACTTGATCACAAGCGAAACCAGCGGCTTTGAGAATCTCCTTGATCTGGTCAGAGAGCTTCAGGGGATCAAACGGTTTGGTTATTACAGCCAGCGCCCCAAGCTTCTTCATGTCTTCAAATTCTGGAAACATCCCTTTAGTTGTGCAAAATATCACTGGAACCTCGGCGGTCTCAGGAATTTCTCGCAAACTGGCTAAAGTTTTTGTACCATCCATATCAGTCATACAGAGATCAAGCAAGATTACATCGGGCACGTCATTGCGCGCCATTTCAATGCCCTCCTTGCCCGAACAAGCTTCCGCTACAGTATCGCCGCCCAACAAGCCCAGGCAAGAACTAGCGACCGTGCGAAAGTCCTCCTCGTCATCAATAATGAGAACCTTCATAGTAAATATTGTCTCCAAATACTAAATTTCGTATTCAATCTAAAAAGCCTGATTTGACTGCATCGAGGCAGCTGGCTCAAGCACCTGAACTGGTTGCTTTAGCAAATTTTGTGCCTTGGGAATGCGGAACCAGAAAGTCGAACCTTTGCCCTCTTCTGACTCAACCCCAATGGTTCCTCCGTGTTGCTCAACGATACCCTTACAAATGGCCAGACCCAAACCTGTACCGCCTTTCTTCTTCGCATCTGAAGCTTCAACCTGCTGGAATCTTTGGAACAATCTGTTCTTAAAGCTCTCAGGAATACCTCGACCTCTATCAGTAACATGCACTTCTATAAATCCGCCCGGAATCTCTGCTGAACTAACAGTAACAGCGGCACCTTTGGGTGAGAATTTGACAGCGTTAGAGATCAAGTTAACCAAAACCTGCACCAATCTATCGCCGTCGGCATGTACCATTTCGCCACTGGGCTTCATATCGAGGAGCACACCATTGTTGGCAGCAAATGTATTTACAGCTTGCTCGGAGCGCTCAAAGATGGAGGCAACAGCAACATCAACCAGCTCCATATCAAGCTTGCCAGCTTCGAGCTTTTCAACGTCGAGAATATCGTTAATCAGACCAATCAAACGAATGGTGTTGCGTTCAGCAATATTAACTACTTTCTTGGCTTGCTCAGGAAGAGCCCCCATGGCTCCAACAGCCAGCAGGGTAAGTGAACCACGAATAGATGTAAGCGGAGTACGCAGTTCGTGTGAAACAGTAGAAACGAACTCTTTCTTCATGCGCTCCACTTCTTTGCGCTCAGAAACGTCGAGAACGTTAGCCATAAATCGCACAGCACCATCTGGTGAGACAAACTCAGTCAGCGAAATCTCTACAGGGAAATCTTCGCCATTGGCCGATAAACAATCAAATTCACCGATGCGGTTAAGAGCCTTAGTGAACAATGTTTCCATAAACGACTGGCGGTCGTTAGGGTCGCTGACCGAGAAATGGCGCGCATCAGCAAAGAGTGACATGACGTGACGGCCAAGCATTTCGTGGCTGCGAGTGGAGAACATAGACTCAGTACGGGGGTTGATTGACTCAATCAAGCCGTCGCGGGTAATGATGATCAAACCGACCATCATATTATTGATGATGTTGCGAATGCGAGCTTCGTTAGCCTTAATCGCTTCCTCAACCAATTTACGTTGGGTGATATCGTGGGCAACGCAGAATAAGGCTCTATCTTTCTCTGACCAGTCTGCCGACCACAAGACGTTAACCATACTGCCATCGCGCTTTTTCACGCGGTTTTCGAAGTTAACCTTACTGGTGGCACCACGAACAGAACGCACAGCCCGAATAGTATCGGGCACGTCTTCAGGCATAATCACTTCAATAAAACGACGGCCCATCAATTCGTCCGGATAGAAGCCCCAGCTCTCATACGAAGCAGGGTTTACAGCGACGAATTTACCATCCATATCAATAGAACAAATCACATCGGCAGCATTTTCAATTACGGCTCTTTCTTTGCGGCTAGCTTCTGCCAGTGCTTCAGCCATGCTGCGGAAAGCATCATCGAGCTGGGCAATCTCATCATTGCCGCTGAGAGGAGGCCGCAATTTTTGACCACGAGCCAATCTAAAGGAGTTATCTGTGACAGTGCTCAAACGAGTTGAAATGCTGCGCAAGAAATAATACAAGAGCAAGAAGGCTATACCGATATTGAGTACAACGCCGAATACCAAGAACATCTTGACCGCTGCCCTAGACCTGTTCTGCTGTTCCGGGCTCTCACTTTCAATTTTTCTTTCGTCTTCAGTCAGACCTTTCAACTCATCTTGCAGTTGGTCAGCCAACTGGCGAATCTGCTTGTACATGTGCCTGGCTCGAAACTGAGCCACATCAACCCGGTTGTCATCGATGGCTGCTTTAGCTTCACCGAGAATTTTCAAACCATCCGATGTAATCGTCTGCAGGCGGCCCAAAATCAGCTGTTGCTTGTCGTTGTCGCCAACCAGGCCTTTCAATTCCTGCAAATCGAGAGGAATCTGCCGCACAATTTTGTCGTATCTGTCAGAGAACAAAGGACTCTTGGTGATACTGTAACCACCCATGGCTACGCCGGCATCATAGAACAACTTAGACAAAGCGTTGGCCTGCGAAATAATGGCCTTCGACCTGACCTGCCTTTGTACCTCCACTTCAGCTTGCTGCAGCAATACAGACAAAACAATCAAGAACACAAGTTCAAAGACGAGCGGAACTAATACGAGAATAAATCCCTTATGCGAAATCTTAAGTTGAAGATTGAGTCGCATTAACTGTTCCTATCAGGGAGTTTTATTAGGATTGAGGAGAGCTTCTTTGATTTTGCGCAGCTTCTCACGGTCAAGGCTGTAGCCATTGCCAAAGTCAATACTGGCCGGTGCGGCAGTAGTGGCAGCGCCCGAAGCAGTCGGAGTTGCTGCAGTTGTAGGGGATGTGGGGTTGTTCCCGGTAGATGTTGGTGGAACATAAGTGGGAGCAACGGCTGTTGGCCTTTGCTGATAAGTCGGTTGATAAGTCGGAGAAACCGTAGGGGTTGACCGCGTAGGCTGATCGGAGGCCAGATCGTTGAGGATCTGCTTGGTCTCGTCGTCAATCATGACGTCTGCTTCGCTCTCGCCCCGTCGGTAACCTTGAGGAAGCCCAAAGTAGTTAGCTGGAATAGGGCAAGTCTTGGTGTAATAGGTATCAAGCATTGAGCTGAGACTGCCAGAGTTGTTAACGTAGCTCACTTTCAGAGGAAACATGTGCGTGTCAGGCAGACCGTAAGCCTTAGCCAACATTTTTGAAATACGCCCAGGAACGGCAATATCATTTGATATCCAACAATCGGCGTGGCGAATGGTAGCCCGTTTGCCACCGGGAGGCCCGCCGCCGTTCATGGTGTACTTAGTAGCCAAAAGCCCAGCGACCTGAGTTGAACCAGTCTTGGCCCAATTGCGGTCAGACATGTCCTGACCGTTACCTGCCGTCTTGCGGTCCAGGTCAGCCATCCATTTGTCGAAAGTTGTGCTGTAGTACATTCTGGTCTTGTCGTTATAGAGAGCGACGTTCCAGTCTGGGGCACAAGTGACGATATTAATGCCGCGGGCAGGACTTACCAGCTTGAGGCCAGTGCCACTGATGTAAATGTACTGGTCGCCAAATTTCTCAGACTTTTGGGTTAAGACCCAGCCCTTTTCATCGGCCATAGCTGGCGCGCTGGTAAAAATTCCACAAAGGGAAGCGAGACAAAGGCTTACAGATAGAAAGACTGATGTTGAAAAACGCATGTTCAGCAAACCGATAAGGAAACTAGAAAGGAAACTCTAAATAATCAGGATGGAACCAGGATATCTATTAATGGCAACACCCATCAGTTTTCTTACCCGCTTCTGCACCAATAGAAACAGATTTATCAGAATCTTCGCCCATTTTGGCGGGTTTAATGCCATTTGCTGGCTGAAATTCTTATCTTCAGCGGCCCAAAATATGCGGGCGCGGAAAGATGCCTGCTAAAAAATGGCCGATAAAAAAGCCAAAGCTGTTGGTATGTGTATGGCTACTTAACTGTTTTACCCAACCTTGTACGCGGGTCAAGAGCATCGCGCAGGCCGTCGCCCAAGAAATTGAAAGAGAGCACAGTCATAAAGATAAAAAGCGAGGGGAAGAAAATTAAATGAGGATGAGCCCGCAAAGAGCGCCAGCCGTCAGAGGCCAGAGTGCCCCAGCTACAGGCAGGCGGAGACAAACCCAGGCCGATGAAACTCAGGGTCGACTCGGAGAGAATGGCCGACGGTACAGTAAATGTCAGGGCAACGATGATTGGACCAATAGCATTGGGCAATAGATGCTTAAAAACAATATTCAAACCTGATTGACCTTGAGCCCGAGCCGCTTCGATAAACTCTTCATTCTTCAATTGCAAGAATTGGGCTCGCACCAGTCGCGCTGTTCCCATCCAGCTGACTAGTCCAAGGGCAATGAGAATACCGAGAGTACCGCGACCGAGCAATACACCAATAAGTATCATCACAAGTAAGTCTGGCAGCGAATAAGCAATATCGACTCCACGCATTAAGAGTGTGTCTATTTTGCCTCCGAAATAGCCAGAAATTGCACCATATAAGGTGCCAATTACGAAGGCAACAGCAGCAGTAGTGAGACCGATAGCAATAGAAAGCCGGGCGCCATAGACGATACGCGAGAGCAAATCACGGCCCAATTCATCAGTGCCCATAAGATGTTGACTGCTTGGGCCAGCAAGAAAATCGGTTGAAGTCTGGTCAAAAGAATAGGGACAAAGACTAAATCCCATCCACGAAAGCAAGGCCACAAGACAAATAGCTGCAATCACCCAGAAGGCGAAATAAGCCGTCGGTATGCGTTTCAAGCGCGCTACAACGCTCTGATCAAGTGGCTTGATAGCAGCTGGAGGAGATTTGGCGTTGTCTAAAGTCTGCATCTCGTCCTCTTTCTAGTCTTCTAGGCGCATGCGCGGGTCTAATATTTGGTAGGCAACATCAACGAATGTGTTAGCCACTATTAACAACACGGCAAAAACTAGGGTTGTACCAAGAATCAAATCGTAGTCTCTGTTCATCACAGCCGTAATGAAAAACCGGCCCATACCTGGTATGGCGTAGATATACTCGACGACAAATGAGCCAGTGATAACAATAGCTGTTAGCGGACCAAGCACTGTTACAACAGGTATAAGCGAATTGCGCAGAATATGCTTGGTCACAGTCGACCACTGCGACAGTCCTTTAGAACGGGCCGTGCGCACCCAGTCTTTCTCAACGATCTCAAGCACTGAAGCTCGCGTTAAGCGAGCCAAATAGGCTGCCGGTGAGAAGGCCAGAGTCACCGCTGGTAGCACCACGTGCCAGGGAGATTCCCACAGGCCAACCGGCAGTACCCGCAGTTCAATAGCAAAGACAAAAATAAGGGTGGCACCAATAACAAAGCCAGGCACTGATATCCCCAAAGTCGACAAGAACATGGCGATTACATCTTCACGGCGACCGCGACAGACTGCTGCGATAGCTCCTAAAGGCACACCAATCATTACCGCCAGAGTTAGACTGATGGTTCCCAATTGCAGCGAAACAGGAAAAGCATCAGACAAAATATCATTGACTGTCCGATTGACGTATTTATAAGAAACGCCTAAATCGCCTTGAGCTAATCGACCTAAGTAAAGGAAGTATTGCTCCGGCACAGGTTTATCGAGATGGTACTTAGCGTTGAGGTTGGCGATGATTTCAGGCGGTAGATTTTTGTCAGCATCAAAAGGGCCGCCCGGTACAATTCGTACTAAAACGAATGTCAGTGATGCCACCACCAGCAGCACCGGTATGGCAAGCAGTACTCTCTTCAAAATCAGTGCAATCATTGCCCACCTACTTCAACAGCCTTGAAGAACTGCAAATCAAGAGGGTTGATGGCGATTCCTTTAACCCATGGCTTAACCATAATATTCTGAGTTGCTAAAAACGTCGGCACGATTGGCACCGCTTCGCGGCAGAGCATGACATCGGCTTGACGATAAAGGTCGGCTCGCTTTTTAGCATCTAGCTCACCTTCGGCCGCTTGGATGAGCTGGTCGTACTTAGGGCTCCACCACTTAGTGTCATTGTTGCCGCAGTCTTTAGTGAAGAGATTCATAAAAGTCTCAGGGTCTGGATAATCAGCGCCCCAGGAATTGCGAAACATTGGTGGCGCGTCCTTGCGCACTGTCGCCAAATATACTTTCCATTCTTGATTGACTAGTTCTATTTCAATACCAAGATTGCGTTTCAATTCATCTTGAGTGGCTTCGACAGTCAATCGCACATCATCGCGGTTAGGATAGAGCAGCTCTGCCTTCGGGAAGCCCTTGCCACCGGGGTATCCAGCTTTAGCTAGAAGTGCCCGAGCCTCCACGGGATCAAATTTCAATCCCGAATCGGGAGAATATCCTGGTAGCGCTGGTGGTATCCAACTGGTGGCAGGCCGCTCACCCCGTCTTAAAATACGAGGGAATACAGAGCGGTCAATCGCCATAGCCACGGCCTTGCGCACTAGGGGATCGGTAAAGGGTTTCTTGCTGACGTTAAAGGCCAAATAGTTTGCTCGCAGCAGTGGAAAGTTTTTGTACTCTGGAGAAGAGCGAAAGCGCTCGACATCAGGAGTAGAGAAGCTGCGATTGTCGATGAAGTCTAGCTCATCATTCTCGTATAAAGCGAAAGCTGTTGAAGCTTCTGGCACCATAAACATCTTGACGAGCTTAACTTTGGGCGGACCATCAAAGTATTGGGGGTTGGCGCTCAATTCCATTTTGTATTCGTGCTGCCAGCGAGTGAGCCTGAAAGGCCCATTGGTGACAAAGTTCTCAGGCTCAGTCCAGCGATCACCGAAGCGTTCCACCACATCTTTGCGCATAGGGAAGCTAACGCAAAAGGCAGTTAGATATATAAAGTACGCGGCCGGCTTGGAAAGTCTTACTTCAAAAGTGTGCGGATCGATTGCTTTGATGCCAAGCAGATCGGCATTTTTCAATTTCCCTGTGTTGTAATCGCGAGCATTGACAACATCGTAAAGAAAGAATGCGTATTGAGCAGCGGTAGCCGGATTAAGTAATCGTTTCCAGGCGTACTCGAAATCATAAGCTGTGACGGGCTTTCCGTCGGTCCAGCGCAAATCATCTCTCAAATGGAAGAGATAACGCTTGCCATCATCAAGAACTTCCCAGCTTTTAGCGCAAGAAGGTGCACAGGTGAGGTCATTGGTGTATTGGGTGAGGCCAACCATTAGATTGGAGACAACATCAAAAGATGTCGAGTCTGTAGCAGTATGCCAGTCAAGACCAGGGGGTTCAGTGCCAAGGTTTACCCTGAGGACACCAGGCTCAAAACGGCTCCTGGCCTTAGTGCAAGCTGTTAGTGATAAAATGCTCACCAGCAGCAATAAAGCAAGAAGGCACTGTCCAAGCCCCTTGGCGAGGCGCCATATTAAGTATCTGTCATCGCTTTTCGCATCGCTACTTTTTGTCATCGCCTTTATTCTAGCTTTATTGACAGTTTTTCGAACTCTTGGATATACTTGCCTTGACGCCTCCGAGGAGGCTTCTTTTTTCTGTCTTGTTTTTGACGGCAAGACAGTTGTTTGGAGTTATTGTCATGGCGAAGAAAGACGACCGCATCATCATCACATTGGCCTGTGGAACTTGCAAAAGACGCAATTACACAACCATGAAAAACAAGAAAAATGATCCGGAAAGACTGAACTTGGAAAAATATTGCAAGTTCTGTCGCAAGCACGTTGAACACAAAGAAACTAAGAAATAAAGGCTCATCCTTTTTCTCGGTTGTTTTGTTTTCAGTACTGATAAGCAGTACATGGGGCCGCTCCTGCGGCCGCGTTACGCGCCCTTAGTTAAATGGTATAACGTGGGTCTCCAAAACCTTTGTTGAGGGTTCGACTCCTTCAGGGCGCGAATTCAATATAAATCTAAAGCAGTTTTAGATAAAGCGCGTTTTAGATAAAACGGATGGCTTGATACAGATGGCAAATAAGGAACAGGACAGCTCAACAGGCCAAGTGGTCAAAGCTAAGGAGCAATCCGTGTCCACGACTAAATCTGAGAAGCATGAAGAGAAAAAACACTCACTTATAGTGGGTGTTGGTCAGTTCCTTAAAGAAGTCGCTATCGAGCATCGCAAGATTACGTGGCCTGACAACAAACAAGTCGTGCGCGAGACATGGAGTGTGTTATTCCTCGTCACAGCGATAACGATGATTGTTCTTGGCATCGACTGGGTGTTAGGCAGCGTTATCTTTGGACCAATTGAGCACTGGGCTCGCTTGCACGGAGCCGGCATAGGCCGGGGCTAATACCTAAATAGGTACGAGCTGAAGAAAAGGGATGGCGAAATGGCTTTCATAAAGACAGACGGACAACGACGCTGGTTCGCAGTGCAAACCGCCTCCGGTCACGAAAACAAAGTGAAGGAGCACATCGAAAAACGCATCGTCACCATGGGCGCACAAGACCGCATCTTCGGCGTGATTGTGCCTGAAAAAATGGTGACCAAGGTCAAAGATGGCAAGCGCATTGAGAAACGTGAACGGGAATATCCTGGTTACGTTTTTGTCGAAATGATTCTTGATGATGACTCCTGGCGTGTCGTTCGTGAAGCCCCTGGTGTAACGAAATATGTGGGCGCTGGAAAAAAACCAACCCCTGTTCAAGACGCAGAAATGCGCAAGATTTTAAGACGTCAAATGGCGATGACTGGCCTCAAAGGCAAGAAACCTGCTGCTATTGATGTTAAGGTCGGCGACTACGTACGCATCACAGGCGGACCATTCGCAGACTTTACAGGAGAGGTAACAGAAGTGAACCTCGAAAGAGAGCGGATCAAGGCTTCTGTCATCATCTTCGGACGTGCCACACCAGTTGAACTTGAGTTCAACCAGGTTATAAAAGTGTAAATGTGGTGGACTAAGTCCCCCATCTACCATATGATCGATATTTCGTGCATTTCTATAGAGCGTCTTCACCAGAAGCCGTCCCCAAAAATTGCACTTCAAGTTAGATAGTTCATCTTAATTAGACAGACATAGGTCCGAGAAAAGTGAAAAAGGCTGTTGGGAAAATCAAATTGCAAATCACCGCAGGGAAAGCCAATCCTGCTCCGCCTATTGGTCCAGCTTTGGGTCAACACGGCGTTAACATCATGCAATTTTGCAAAGAATACAACGCTAAGACTCAAGATAAGGCTGGCACGATTATCCCAGTAGAAATTACCGTCTACGAAGATCGTTCCTTCACCTTCATCCTGAAGACACCTCCTTCTGCCGAACTAATTAAGAAGGCAGCCAATGTGGAGAAAGGCTCCGCAGCTCCCAACAAAACTAAAGTTGGCAGTTTGACTAAGGCAAAAGTCACCGAGATCGCCAAGATCAAGATGCCTGACCTTAACGCCGTAACCCTTGAGGCCGCCGAAGCAATGATTGTCGGTACCGCAAGAAACATGGGCATTTTAGTCGTCGACTAAAGCAATTTTTTAGAGCAAGCATCAATCATTCATATAGATCATTTCAAGGGAATTTCCGAAAATGGCTACGTTAACAAAAAGACAGGAAAAACTAGGCACGTTCTACACTGAGAACAATGCTCTTCACACCGCTGAGCAAGCTCTCAAATTGTTGAAAGCCGAAAATTCAGTCAAGTTCGACCAAACAGTCGAAGTTCACTTCAGACTAGGCGTCAATCCTAAGCTGAATGACCAACAAATCAGAAGCACCGTGCAATTGCCAGGCGGCACCGGTAAAACGGTTCGCGTTGCAGTTGTTGCTAAAGGCGAAAAGGTACAAGAAGCTAAGGATGCCGGCGCTGATGTTGTCGGTTCTGACGAGCTTGTTGCCAAAATCGGTGAAGGCTTCCTCGATTTCGACAAACTGGTTGCTACTCCAGACGCCATGGCCATGCTGTCCAAAATGGGTAAAATCCTTGGACCAAAAGGCCTAATGCCTAACCCTAAAGATGGCACTGTAACTTTTGACGTTGGCAAAACTGTCAAAGATCTCAAAGCTGGTAAGGTTTCCTTCCGCGCTGAGAAAGATGGCGGTGTTGTACAAATGGCAATCGGCAAACTTTCGTTTGATGACAGCCGTCTTCTACAAAACCTTGCTGCAGTGGTTGATCAAATCCAAAAAATCAAACCACCATCAGTCAAAGGTGCTTACATGAAGTCTGTTTACTTGAGCACCACTATGGGCCCAAGCGTAAGAATGGACATCAGCGCTTTGCAAGATCTGGCCAAAGCTCCAGCTGTCAAAGCCTAAGCTACTAGTTCTTCTTTCAAGCTCAGACAAAATTAAAAAGAGCATCGCTTGGCGATGCTCTTTTTGTTTGCTGATTTTGATGTTGCAGACAATTAGCTAGCCGTGTTTGGAACGACAAAAGTAAACGGATACGCTTGAGAAGACCTGAAGACAATGGCAGGACCGCCAGCGTAAATCAGATGCACAACAAAGGGTTTGACATCCACTTGGGTGACCACTGTCACTGTTCCGGTCACAGGACCACCATAGGGTTTAAGAGCGGCTATATCGGCCGGGGTAACTGTGTTAGTACAGGTGACTAGACTGAAATTGCTGAGCATAGAGCTTCCGCCCTTGTTGGCTCTATTGATAACTGCCAATACCCTGTTTTTGCAAGCCGTAGCATCAGGATCGCCAATAGCACCGACCCGTGCAGCTTCGCGACAGGTGGAATCATTGAGCTGCACCGCTAGCACAATTACAGTTAAATCGAACAGTACTAAAACAATCGGCACTAAGACCATAATGCCAGCACATAGTTCAACTATTGATTGGCCAAGACGTTTTCTCGGCCGTGACAAAGTCATAGACATATCGCTAACCATTTCACAATCACAAAAGACCGCTGACTAAATAATGCTCACAAAAACCGCTCAAAGCCCCAATGATGTTATTCCCAACCATCTAAAAGCTAATCTCCAACCGGCCTCGGACTAGCTAATGGATCAATGCTTAGAACTGCCAGTCATGGGGTACTATGCTTAGTATGACGGGAGTTGAAGATGTCACTATTTTATAAATCAAGGTCAAAAAATGGGTCAGGAATTGCCGAGTTCATACCGGCTCTCTTTGTTTTCCTTTTCATCATTGCTCTGCCCTTAATCAACCTTCTCACCTTTACCATGGGATACGCCAACGTTTCTCTACTCGGCACCCAATGTGCTGTCGATGCAGCCAATGCCAGCTCCTACCCTGATGCCCTGAGCAAAGTGCAGAGCCGTGCCAATTCAATTGTCACCTCTCCCATGGGCCGCTTTGCAAAAATGGCACCAATCGGAGGCTACCTTGGCTGCGGAGTGAATGTCTTTATCGTTGAGACTGATATCAACACAAATGTAGTAAAGGAATACGGCCCAAATACTAAAATGACTGCTGCCTACGATCCGACCAACAAGATCTATGAGTATGTCATCAGGACTAATTTCAATATTGGCCCATTCATGAGCCTGGGTGCTATTCCTTGGATCGGCGGAATTCCTATGATTGGCGTTCCCACGCCGGTGAGCACAGCTGCACACCGCGCTGTGGAGCACTCTGAAGCAATATCGCTACTGCAAGTACCATACACAAGTTTATTGGCGACTTCTCCATTATCATTGCCGTTGACGTGGCTATAATAGTTGCCTAAGCAAGTTATTTCTAAGGCATCGAGACACTAAGTTGGTCAAGTACAAAGACTATTATCAAGTTCTGGGCGTCGACCGTAAGGCCACTGATGCTGATATCAAAGCAGCCTATCGCAAGCTGGCAAGAAAAACGCACCCTGATGCCAATAAGAATGACCCTTCTGCGGAAGAGAAATTCAAAGAACTAATCGAAGCTTATGAGGTCTTGAAAGACCCAGAGAAACGCAAACGCTATGACATGCTCGGTGCCGATTGGAAAGCCGGAGACAACTTCAGACCGCCGCCCCAACAATCTGGTGCCAACGACGGTAGCTTCAGTTTTGACTTTGGCAATTTTGGCGATTTGCGAGGAAACAGTGCCTTCTCCGACTTTTTCGATAGCCTCTTTGGCCAAACTTTCGGTGGCGGTGCTGCCGCTGGCGGACCAGTTAGACAACAACAACAGCAGCAAGCCCAAGCTGGTCGCAAGCGCAGCTTAGATCAAGAAGCTGAGATCGAATTGACTGTAGAAGAACTAGCTCAAGGAGCCAGACGGACGCTACAGGTTAGCACTCCTGGTGGCAAACCAAAAACCATTGAAGTAAAAATCCCCGCCGGTGTAAGACCAGGAAAAAAAGTCAGAGTCGCTGGCGAAGGCGCCACTATGGCTGGTGGCACACAAAAAGGTGACTTGTACCTGCGCGTCAAAGCTAAGCCGCACAATTACTATACCATAGACGGCGACAACTTGATTTGCGAGCTAGAAATCACTCCAGCGCAGGCCGTGATTGGTTCTGAGGCGGTTGTGACTACTATCGAAGGTGCAGTAAAAATACGAGTACCGGCAGGTAGTCAGAACGGCAGACTATTGCGCCTAAAAGGAAAAGGCCTACCAACTCTTGGAGCCAGTACCCGCGGCGATCAGCTGGTACGAACCAAGATTGCCATTCCAACAGAAATTAGCGAAAAAGAGAAAGAACTCTATGAGCAGTTAGCCAAGCTCGAAAAAGAAACTGCAGCTAACGGTCGCAAATAAAACCTCAAGGCAATAAGAAACAAGAGCCTACTGTTTCATATGGATATATGAGGCAGCCGCTCTGAACTCATCATAACCTGACTGAGATTGGTTTTGATTGCACATGATTTCAGACATGACTTCATGCACTTCTGGATCTACTTCTCTTAGCTTAATAGCCTGATTGGCAATGTCGCGAGCATCTTTAAAGCGATTGCTAGCAATGTACAAACGCGCTAAGGTAAGCAGCGTTTTTAGGTCCTCAGGGTTTTTCTGGTAGCGTTTTTCAGTATCTTTCAAAGCACTAGATACGATACCAGCATGCGATTCTACTATGTCCTTAACGGCATAGGGATAACCAAGTATGTCTTTTTCGCGAGTAAAGCCTTTTTGAAATTCTTCGAAGCCCTCTTGTTGCTTGCCGTCTTGGGCCAAGGCAAGACCCAGCTCTCTCTGCACACCAGGATCTGAGTTATCAGACTTAAGCAAGGCAGTAAGCTCTGTAACGGCCTTTGCTGAACTGTTTGTACGCATATAAAGGTTTGCCAGTTCTTTATGAGGAGTGGACCAAGTAGAAGGAAAAAGTTCAATTATTTTCTCGTATACGGCTATGGCATCGTCGTCGCGATGCATAATGGCCAATTGTCTCCCGTAGAGTAAACGAATATAGGCGCTGTACTTAGCTTGCTCAAAAGCCTTATTGCAATAACCTATGCCCACTTCTTTATCAGCCTTGCTGCCCGCCTCAACCAAAACCATCCCAGCGGCCATCAAGGCCCTTGTATCATTGGGCTTCTTGGCGACAAGAGCTTTAGCCGCTTCTATGGCCGGGCCGACTTCACCACGGGAAAGCAGTTTAAGTGGTTCAAGCTTATTGATTTCAGCCATGACAGACTCAGCCGCAATAGACCTATCCTTCACTTCTAACTCTAGTTGTGCAGCGGACAAACCATAAATTCCGGTTTTATCTTTTGCCAGCTTGCCTGTGCTAACAAAAGCACCGCAGCACACAGTAGCTACAACAATAGGTAAGAGCACATCAAAAACGATACTAATCTTGCTACTGACCTTCCCGCTGGCTGCCTTGGCCGCCTGTTCTGCCTCAGAGCCAGCCGCTGGCATACTAGAAAAAGAAGCCTTGAGGTTGTTATGCGACCGCCCAGGTTCACTGTTTTCAGGCGGAATACTAGCTTCGACTGGAACCTGAGGTGGCTCGGCAGCCCCTAAATTGTTAGCGGGATTGCTATCTGCTGGCTTTGGGCCACTGCCTTTTCCAGGTTTAACAGCATCACTCTTCTTCTTAAACATAAGCCTCGAACTTCCTGTGGTCTTTAACAGATCGCTTCTCAATACTAATGGCTATTAAAATTTTGCCTCAAATCGAGCCAAGTTAAAACAAAAGATTCACAAACACCCTTCTTTGACACATATTGATCAATTTGACGCTTTGCATCCTCACTTAATTTAAGCAGCTTGGTCAGGTAAGAACTGCTGCGCGACTGACTCAGTTTAGCGGCTCCAATTGCTTTCAGCTCAAGAGCAACCAGCGAATCAATGATGGCATCCGGCTCATAATCATCGTCAATCAAAAGCTGCAAAGCTGCTGACAAGGCCAGGGCATCTTTACTACCGGCCCGAAGTTTCTGCACAAAGGCATGACTACCAAGCTTCTCGGTCAATTCCTGCAGGATAGTATCGCTTTTTCTTTGCAAGCCTTTGGTCGCCAAATGGCTCCCTGCCGATAGACCTACTATCTGAGAAATCGGCCCGACATTCTCCTCAATACGATTGTTTAGCGGCACTACCTGGCAGCGACTGACGATTGTAGTCAGCACGTCATCTGCAGTTTGACTAAATAATAGAAATAGAGAAGGCGACTTTGGCTCTTCAATTGTCTTCAAAAGAGCATTAGCCGCTGGTCTATGGAACGCAGCTTCATTGGCTTCTTCGACAATTACAACCCGGACATAGTTAGAGGTGCGTGCCAGCTCCTCAGAAAGATTGCGGGCGGCCTCAACTGGTATCTTGCCGCTCTTGCCTGCCTCAGCCGAGAGCACAAACCAGGCCTTGGGATGCTCGTCCTGAAAAAGCCAGCGGCAATTCTGACAGGCATTCGCCAGACCTTTCAAAACCGGTTCGGCAAGCTCGGTCAAAGCCGAGCCGTCTTCGTCTACACAAATAGCCTGCCAGGGCAGCATACAAGCGCCCTGAGTAAGCTTGTCTTCTCTGCTGCAATTGAGATGAGCGGCCAACTGCCTGGCAATCAACCACTTGTCTTGGTGAGCACGTCCGGTGAGAAGTAGAGCATGAGCCAGGCGCCCTTGTTCAATGCCGTTGGCCAGCAATCTAGTAGCCACAGCTTGTCTTTCAGTCAAATCGGCAGAGAAGAGGTTTTGCATGTAAGTAATATTAACGTGTATTGACCCCGAAAAAATTGACAGCTCTTGGCGAGTCGAATACACTATCTCCGGTCAAAAAAAACGTGCATGGGAAAGTGCTGACTACTGAGATCAGGTCCCTGTGCCCTTTTGCGAAAGCCCGTCTGGCGAAGATTCCTTTTATTAAGGTTTACTCAAGAGAAAGGCGCGCAAAGCAATTCTTTGCTGACCATTTCACTTGGCTTTCTGGAGAGTAACCCTTGGCTAACGTAGTTGTCGTCGGAGCGCAGTTCGGAGATGAAGGTAAGGCAAAAGTAACAGACCTTTTGGCCAATAATGCCGATATCGTAGTGCGCTACCAGGGTGGGGCCAACGCTGGTCACACTGTGGTGGTAGGAAAAGAAACCTACAAATTCCACCTTATTCCTTCCGGAATTCTGTATCCCGGCAAGATCTGTGTACTCGGACCTGGCATGGTAATCGACCCCAAGGCGTTCATAAGCGAAGTAAAGTCTTTGACGGATCGCGGCCTCGATGACTCTCGCTTAAAAGTTTCGGCTTCAGCCCACGTCACCATGCCCTACCACTTGGCTCTAGATGCAGCTGAAGAAGAAAGCCGTGGCGATAACAAAATTGGTACCACCAAGCGTGGTATCGGACCAACCTATGCAGACAAGTGCGCTCGCTCCGGCATCCGCATGGAAGACTTGCTCGACCGCGAAGTGCTCAAAGAGAAGTTAGAGTGGATGGTACCGCGCAAGAACCTGCTTCTAGAGCGTATGTACAATCACCCACCGTTCAATACCGACGAAATTTTGGAAGAGTACGCCTCTTACGGCGAACAAATGCGCAAATACGTTTGCGACACATCGCAATTGATCTTTGAAGCCGTCAACAATAAGAAGAACATTCTTTTTGAAGGCGCTCAGGGCACAATGCTCGACCTCGATCACGGTAGTTACCCATTCGTGACAAGCTCTAGCCCAACAGCAGGCGGGGCCTGTATCGGTGCTGGTATCGGCCCAACAATCATCGACCGCGTCATCGGCATATCAAAAGCATTTATGACTCGTGTTGGTGAAGGTCCATTCCCTACGGAACAAGATGGCGAAGAAGGCGAAATGCTTCGTCAGACAGGCAAGCCATGGGCGGAAGTTGGCGTCACCACTGGCCGCCCAAGACGCTGCGGTTGGTTCGATACCGTAATTGGCCGCTATGCAGTGCGCGTTAACGGCCTCGATTGCCTGGCTATCACCAAGCTCGATGTCATGGACGAATTTGACGAAATCAAAATCTGCGTTGCCTACAAGGACAAGAAAGACGGTAGTATCCACAAAGAATTGCCATCAATCGGTTCTCAATTCAAGCGCATGGAACCTGTGTACAAAGTTTTCCCAGGCTGGAAAAAACCAACATACAAAATCACGAGCTTCGAAGAATTGCCTGCTGAAGCTAAACGCTATCTAGACTTCATTGCCGAAGAATTAGACTGCCCAGTGGCTATTGTTTCTGTTGGTCCAACCCGTGACAAGACTGTGGTTATCGAAGATCCAATTCACGGACCGAAGCGCGTGCTTTCCAAAGCTGTGGTGCAGTAAGGTCTCTTACTGGGCACCGTATGAAGTATCGGGCGTAAGCAAATCGCTTACGCCCTCTTCGTCTTTAATTGGTCCGAGGGGCAAGTTTAAGATCCGACGGATAAAATTCCTAAAATTGAGAGCCAAATCCCCCTGCTTCACCAAGCAGCGATCTAATCCAGCTTGAGCCGATGCGCTGTCTGGCAATATAGTAAGAATCTTGCGATAACAAGCCCGGGCATCCATATATTCGTGCAAGTAAAACTCATCAAGGTGCGCCAGGCGTTCAAGGGTATCCAAAGACTGGGGCTCTCTGAGCAAAATCGCAAGAAGGACGCTCCTGCTCCGTTCATAGTCTCCGTTGGCAATATAGAGATCAACCAGCTCTAACTGCCAAGCTTGCTCTTCCGGGCGTGACTCAACGGCCTTTGCCAGCAAGTCAATGGCTTTCTTATTCTCACCAAAGGCCTGGGCGACACTGGCGAGGGCATGATCAACGTCAGGGTCATGAGGAAAGCGCTGAGCCAGTGCATCAGCCTGGACTTTTGCTTGCTTTACCGATTGCTCCGCCAGCAAAGCAGACACCAAGGCCAATCGAGCGTCGCGAGAACTGGGGTCGAGCTGTACCGCACGGCGGGCTAGCTCAACGGCTAGTTCGGTAGAAAGATTTTCGAGATGGAGCTTGGAAAGAGCAACCAATGGTTCGAGAAGCAGGGGCTTGGCTCGTCTTGTTTTTTCGTATTGCATGATAGCGAAGGCAGAAAGACCCATTTTTTGGTAGAGTCGAGCAGCACTGAGCGCCACGGCACTATCTTCTGGGTAGACACTCAACAGTGTCTCTATCTTTGAACGAGCGGCCAGGAGAGAGCCATCAGCAATGAGGCGGTCCACAACCTTAATGGAGTCTGCCAAAGAAGCTTGATTACTCGACAAGGGCCCTTGCGCGGCAGCACCGTGATTTGGCCACGGCGCTAGCGACGACTCATAAATAAAGGCGACGAGGGGAAGTATTAAAATTAGTCTTTTCGATTTCAAGTGAAAAACCACACCGGGCATGGTACCAGAGTAACAGACTGTTCTAAGAACAAAAATGCTAGGATTAATTCAGTTATCAGCAACTAGCGAAAATGTCAAAAACTAACAATTGGACATCAGTCGGCTCACTCTGGCTATCAACCTTCGCAGCTAGCTTGTTGATCAGCGCCTATATTCTCATACTAGCTTGGTTCAACATCGGCAGCGTCGCTTCTGACCCATTAGAACAAGCAGCTGAACAGGCCTGTGAAAATCTTATCAGCACTACTGTGTTCGATTCAGCCTTTGGCAGAATTGGTATTTGCGACTTGCGCGAGGAAAGCCCAGCAAAGACTCGAAGCTTGAATACAATTCTATCTCTGGTGCGTCAAGGTATTTGGAGCAGTGAACAATACCACCTGCCCGCCATGCAGCAACTAGCGAAAAGCGACCTTGCTCTTTTGCGCAAGCTGCAGGAAGAATTGAGAAGCAAACTAGTCAGTGAAATTAGCAAAAACGGCCAGACCTATAACCAAGTTCAAAGAATCCTAAGCCGCAGTGCCCCCCCAGGCAGCCGTTTGACTTTCATGGCAATAGAGCTTGGTGCCATAGACAGTCATAAAGAAGGCTGTTTCGATAGCGACATTGAAGCCAGAACAGACGAGCAAAAAGCAGACTATGTGCGAGCTGGCAAGTTACTGGCCATGACACCTGTGGCGGTGCCATTTTCAACACCTATATTTTTTCACCAACAGGCAAGCAAAGCAACAATAGCTGCTCCAAGCGATTTCATTACCTGCGAAAATGCATTGCCAACAACAATCCTAATAACGGCAGAATACGAAAGCAAAGCAAAAATAAAAAAGCGTAGTCAAATTTGCGTAATTTGTGGAGACCTTGGTCGCTCCAGGCGTCTCAAAAATGAACAAGCTAGCCTGGCGAAGCACAAGTCAAAAGATTCAACATGCTTGGCTCTGAGCTTCCCCCAAGGAAGACCACTCCTTTTCAATTCACTGGCAGACATACTGAGAAGCACAAAATTTGACAGCCATGGGGAGTGGCAGCAAGTAGCTAGTGGTTCAATTCCTGGCTCCGGTCGGTTAGCACCACCAGTGTCACCAGTACTAACCGATATGGACAGCCGAGATGCGCTCGGCATAGCCCTGTATCATTGGCTCAGACAAATGAATCAACCAGTTTCACCTAGTAGTTTGACACATACAATTGAATGCCAATGGACCAGGCCAAAATTCCAGCAGGCATTGAAACCCCGAATTGAGCCTGATAGTGATGACGCACTAGGGATTAATCAAGAAAATCTTGCTTGGCAAACTCCAATCAATAGCTGCCTTGCTTCGGATAGTGATGCCAGAGCCATTGCCTTTCTCCACAAAACAGCGCCACAAGAAGTCGGACAGAAGGCTCTGGCTGCCAGCTTTGCTGCGGCTCCGATCAACTACCCCACCTCAGCGATGCCATTGATAGTCAATGACCAGGGTAACCCCGTCACAGCAGGTCGACAGCACTTCGATCGACAACTAACAATTGACTTGCTGACAGAAATTTATGGCACTAATCTTAGTGCCCAAGAAACTATTGCTACAGCTCAACTATCAGAAATAAACGCTTTAAAAGCACTACGTCAATCTCGCAACCGCCTGGTTCTCATCCAAGCCGATATCGCCTCACTGCGAGATCGTGTTCGGCAAGAGAACGACCCAACAAAAGAAAAATTTCTCAAATCAGAGATCTCCGCAATGGAGACTAGCCTGAGCTATGAGCAAGCAGATCAAAAGCATTTTTCGACCGTACTTACCTTAGCCCATACAGCGAAACTAAACGGCTTATCGGTGGCGCAACAATCTTACGACCTGTGCAGTCGCCTGCTCAAGGTTTGTCGCAACGGCATCAATCGCCTTGATGACATTCCAGGAGCATTTTTGCTGGGAAAACGTTTTATATTCAAGCCTCAACTAGTAGCTCTATCTGAAGGAGAAATTGCTAGCAGCACCAATTCCACTGCTAGCAACAACAACAACAACAACAATAGCGGCACAATTCGCTCACCCTGGCTCTCAGCCAACCTCAAAATCTTCGGAAAAGTGCAAGAAATTACAGATCAGCCCGATACTAAAATCATGGCGGAAGGCAGGACAATTTCAGAAAGACTAGCAGAGGAAGCTCCCAGCCTGCCAGCTATCCCAGAAACTATTATCTATGACTCTAGCCTGCTGCTGAAGGCAGAGAATCAACTACCAAACGAAACCGAAAAGAAAACAGCTCCTGCCAGCCTCCCCTCAGGCCTCCCACTAAGCCTCGCTGAATACCCGTTTAGAGGCTTACCAGTGGGAGAGAAGCAACTGATCTACTATGCACAAAAAGCCTTAAACAGCGGCGAGAAAATGGTTATGTGGTCCACCCTCGTGCGTGACTACGTCGCTTATCAAGATCAAGGCGAGCAGCAATCAAATGGAAGAATTGGCCTGCCTGTGTCGTCTAATGCCCATGGCTGGTTTAGCCGCAACGAACAGGACGACCCCAAACTGGCCTGCGAATGGCAGCTGCGAGCCCCCATTGTCATCCTAGATCAACAAATGAAAGATGCTTTAAAAGGAGTAACGCTGACCAATCCGAAGACTGGTCAGCGCATGCCATTGGTGCCACCTATTGGCCCTAACTTGATGTAGTGGCCCTAGCCTTCAGCGCGCTTGTTCTTTTTCTTCTTCGAACTAGAAGCGTCACCATTACCCTCATTGTCATGGTTGTGATTATCTTCGCCTTCTTCAGCTTGATCATCGCCAATATGCTCTGGCTGGGTAATGCCAGCATGTTCTTCCACCAGGGCTAAACGCTCGAGCAATTGCTCGTACTGTTCCATGGTGACGAAGCCGAACTCTTTGGCTGCCTTCTTCATGGTTTTAGATACCTTGGCAGAAACCTGCTTCTCGATATCCTCGGTGCGCTTGACAGCCTCGTCTTTGAATCCCTTTAGAAAGGATTCAGCAGACTCAGTTTTCACTTTGCCTTTTTCTTCGAGATCATCGATTAGTTCCTGACCTACTTTGACAAGGTCTTGCATGGCATCTTTCAGAGCATCTTTTACGCGATCAACGCTCGATGTTGCTCCGACACCGGTTAATACAGCTTTTTTCAGTAGTTTGGTACGGTCGCTCATTTATAACTCCTGAGATGGAAATTGTTCTTGGTTAGCTTGCTGCCTGCCACCTATTGTATTGAACCTGACCGCCAGCATGATTTTCTTCACAAAGATCTCAAGATAGACCGTTACAAAAGAAGCCTCGCTTCAGGCTTAATCTTCACCCTTAGAGTAGTCAATGCCAGTAAAATAGGTGCTCAAGCAAGGCAAAAGATCAAGCAAGAAATTAAACTTGACTTGAGCAGTTAGCAAAGAAGGAGCGGCAGGTAGCAGCGGTGAGAAGAGAAAAGAAAAGAAGATTCGAAATAGTCTCAAAGATAGCCAGACCGGCGATCTTGTTAGCGGTTTTATTAGCGGCCCAGATCACACCACTGAGCCCGCAACTAGCTGCATTTCAACAAGCTGCATATTCTCAAAACGTTGCCCAGGGTCTCGCCGCCAAACCTAAACTAGTCGTCCTAATGGTTGCCGACCAGCTCTCATATAACAGCTTGATGCGCTTCCAAGACAAGCTTTCTGGCGGAGGCATTCGCTATCTTAGCGAATCTGGCGCAAACTACACCAACTGTCGTTACATGCAAGCCACTACTCAAGGGGCCTGTGGAGATGCCACAATCGCAACTGGTGCCAGCCCATGGGCAACAGGAATCGTTGCCGATCAATGGTTTGATCGCCGCAAAAACAAAGCTATTTCAGCCGTGGCAGATGATTCTGCCCCCCTGACCGGTGCCAATAGTGGCGGTGCCAGCTCAAAGTTCTTACAAGGAACGACCATTGGCGATCAAATGAAGCTTGCCACAAATGGCCGCAGTAAAGTGTTCTCTCTTGCTGTGAGAGACTCACAGGCATTGTTGCTCGGTGGCCGTCTCGCTAACATGGCAATTTGGTTTGATACCCGCACTGGTAACTTCGTCTCTTCTGCACAATATAGTCGCGATTTGCCCACTTGGGTAAAGGGATTCAACGATCTGCGCCAACCAGAAAAATATGTCGCTAAACCATGGCAAAGACTCCTTCCGGAAACTGCCTATGGAGCATCCAGCAGAGATGACTATACTAACGAACGGGCCTTGCCATCAGACGGGAAAGCGTTTCCGCATATGATCAGTGGCACCACCGCTGGTGAAGGAGCTTACTCCACTCTAGCCATGACACCCATGGCCAACCAAATGGTTTTAGACCTAGCGAAAGAGGCTATCGATAAAGAAGGTCTTGGAACTCACAGCGATACAGACCTGCTTTCAATTGGCTTATCTGCCGGCGGAGAACTGATCAATAACTTCGGCCCTTATTCTCAAGAATCGCAAGACCTTGTCTTGCGCATGGACCAGGGCATCGCTGCACTTCTTGGACATCTTGAGCAAAAAGTTGGCCTCAACAACTGTCTAATTATCTTCACGGCCAACCGCGGAGCCCAGGCGATTCCCGAATTCCTCAAAGAACGGGGGCTAGATTCGGGCAGAATCGATCCCAAAACATTTAAAACCTTTATGGACACAAGCCTAGACAATAGATTGGGTCAAGATGACTGGATCGAAGCCTTTGAACCACCAAACCTTTACCTAAACTTCGCCGCCATTGATAAAAACAAGTATCGCCAACCTGATGTAGAGGCACTAGCAGCAAAAGTAGCCCACTCAGTTCCTGGTATCGCCGAAGTAATTACTTCAGCCCAACTCTACTCGAACCAAGTTCCCAACGGTCCATTTTCCGAAGGTGTCCGGAAAAGCTACTACTGGGGAAGAAGCGGCGAATGCTACGTAATTCCCAAACCAGGCTACGTCTTTTCATCAGAGAGCACCGGCACCGCCAGCGGTGCACCTTACTCTTATGACAGCCAAGTTCCGCTTGTCTTGCATGGGTTTGGGATAGAAGGTGGAAAACACGCTGAGACTGTCAGTCCGGCAGACATCGCTCCAACCATTGCCGCGCTGCTCAATATCGAGACCCCAAGCTTGTCCGAAGGCAAGGTGCTAGTTACTGGATTAGCTCCCATTCAAGGACCACCGCGTCCAAGAACGATGGCAGCAGAAGTAGCGCCCCAGTAGAGCAAGAGTAAGAAAGGCAAGAGCAGTAAGGACAAACGTCATGATTGGCGAGCACTAGACTTCGAGCGTAACGTCGATCAACATTAGGCCTCAAGCTCTAGCGACCTTGAGGCCTAATAAGAAAACCAGAAAAAGATAGAGCTAAAGAGAATTCGAATAATGGCTGAACAAGAGACACTGGTGCTAGTAGATGGAAGCTCTCTTGCCTTCCGTTCATTTTACGCCCTGATGAGAACGGGTATGAAAGCTAAAGACGGCCGCCCCACGTGGGCCGTTCATGGCTTCTTCTCTTCACTATTCGATCAAATTGAAAGACAAAAGCCAGATATGCTGGCCGTTTGTTTTGACCTTTCCGATCCAACCTTCCGCCATATTGAGTACGATCAATATAAGGCTAACCGAGCTGAGATGCCCGACGATCTCGCGGTGCAGTGGCCGATTATCAAAGAAGGCGTTTCTACCTTTGAAATTCCACTTTTAGAATTAGCAGGCTATGAAGCCGACGATGTTATCGGTACCGTAGCCAAGCAAGCCGCAGCCCAAGGTCGACGTGTAATCATTTTAACCGGCGATCGCGATGCTTTTCAGTTGGTTGACGGTGATAACTCATCAATAGAAATTCATCTCACAACTAAGGATGGTCTCGTAAACTGCGGGCGTCAGCAAGTGTTTGATCGCATGGGAATCTGGCCTGAGCAAGTAGTCGACTTCAAAGCCCTTTGCGGAGATAGCTCGGATAATATCCCTGGGGTCAAAGGTATCGGGGAGAAAGGAGCGCAACAACTACTTTCAGCGTACCAGACTCTAGACGGAGTCTATGAGCATCTTGACGAGATCAAATCAGCATCTCTCAAGAAAAAGCTGATCGATGGCAAAGAAATTGCATATATAAGCCAGAGACTTGCCACCATCCGCCTTGATGTACCGTTAGATTTTGACTTTGAACATTGCCGTTTGAATATGCCCGAACTGCAACCATTAAAAGACTATTTCGACAAACTAAACTTCAGACAGCTGACGACCAGACTGCCCAAAATTTTAGCTCGCTTCTCTCCCGACGGCTCTGTACCAGTGATGCCTAAAGCCTCTTCGCAGGCCGCTCTACCCGCAATAGCCACACATACAGGCCTAACCGGACAGCAGACCCTCACAGCACCGGCAGTGAGCTTAACGGATTCCGAAGAACATCCTCAAGGGCAACTAAAACTTTCCTTCGGCACAGCCACCAACGCCGCACCAATGGCGATGCCTGTTGAAGTACGAACACCAACAATCGCTCCGGCACCGGAGCTAACAATAATTACAACAACAGAACAGCTAGACAGCTTAGTTACTGAGCTCTCCAGCCAGAGTTTAATTGCAGTAGATCTAGAAACCACTGGGCTCGATAGTCTAGGCACCGAAATCGTCGGTTACGCAATAGCTTGGGACCCAGCTATTCGTTGCCAAGACGGCCGAGTGCATGTAGCACCATCAGAAGGCTCTAAACCGACCCTCAAAGCCGTCTATATTCCGGTACGGCACGTCGACGCATTGCAAGTTGCCCAACTTGGACAGCTAGAGCCAGAAGTGGTCAGTGCCAAACTGAAACCAATTCTTGAAGACCAGGCTATTGGAAAAGTAGCTCAGAACGCCAAGTTTGAAATGAACTGCTTATCTTGCGACGGTATCAAATTCGGTCCTCTGGTTTTCGATACCATGCTTGCCAGCTATATCCTCAATCCAGATAGCAAACACGGATTAAAGGATCAATCAGACAGAGTGCTCAACTATCAAATGATGCGAATCGATGAGCTGATTGGCGCAGGCCGCAAACAAATAACCATCAACTATGCTCCGCTCGATAAAGTAGCGGCCTACGCCTCAGACGATGCCCGTATAACTCTTGAACTAACCCGCTTGTACGCGCCTCTGTTAGATAAAGAACAGGAATTCTTACTCTACCAAATGGAACAACCATTGGCCCATGTGCTGGCCTCAATGGAACAAGCGGGTGTGGCTTTGGATCTTGAGTATCTACAAAACTTCTCCCACGAACTTTCAAGCGAATTGGCTCGACTAGAAACCGAAATATATGCGTTAGCAGGCCACGGTTTCAACATCAATTCTACCCAGCAATTGCAGAAAGTTCTTTTTGAAGAAATTGGACTAAAGCCAAAGAACAAGACTAAAACTGGTTTTTCAACGGATGCTGCGGTGCTTGAGTCGTTGCGCGAAGAGCATGAAATTATCGGCAAACTCCTAGAGTATCGCCATATTTCAAAATTGCGCTCAACTTATGTAGACGCTTTGCCAAGTCAGATTTCTAAAAGAGATGGTCGCCTTCATGGTGATTTCAACCAAACCGTAACCAGCACCGGCCGCCTCTCTAGCTCAAACCCAAATCTACAGAATATTCCTATTCGTACCGAAATTGGTAGACGTATTCGCCGAGCTTTCATCGCGGCCCCAGGCTGCTCCCTAATATCTGCCGACTATTCGCAAATCGAGCTGCGACTATTGGCTCACATGTGTGAAGATGAAACCCTCATAGATGCTTTCGAGAAGAACCAAGACATTCACGCCAGAACCGCTGGCGAAATTTATGAGATACCAATTGAAGACGTTACATCAGACATTAGGCGTGTCGGCAAAACCATCAACTTTGCCCTCGTCTACCAACAAGGCGCCTACTCCACAGGTTTGGACCTGGGGATCTCAACAAAAGAGGCACAAGGTTTCATTGATAAATACTTTGCTCGCTACCCGAAAGTTCAAGGTTTCCTGCACAGCACCATTGAAGAAGCGCGCAGTAAGTCATACGCGCGCACCATCTGGGGACGCAGAAGATACTTTACGCATCTGCATGATCGCAACGACAATGTGCGCAAAGCCGATGAGCGGGCAGCCTGCAACGCTCCGATTCAAGGTAGCGCCGCTGATCTGATCAAATTAGCCATGATCAGATTGGACAAAGAATTAAAAGATGGAAATAGCAACGCTCGACTTACAATGCAAGTACATGATGAATTGGTGCTGGAAGTTCCCGACAATGAAATAGATGCAACAAAAGCAATATTAGAAAGAGCAATGACTCTAGACCAACCGCTCAAAGTGCCACTCAAAGTTGATTTTGGTATAGGTAAAAACTGGATGGATGCGAAATAAACTTGAATATAATTGAAGACACAGTAGACCTAGACCTTTTTCTCAAGCTTGATATAAGAATCGGCAAAATTATCAAGGCTGAAGTGTTTGGCCAAGCTCGAAAGCCAGCCTACAAGCTCTGGATTGACTTCGGAGATTTAGGTATCAAACAATCAAGCGCTCAAATCACAGCTCACTATCGCATAGACGCCCTAATAGGACGCTTAGTAGCCTGTGTCATGAATTGCCCAGCCAAGCAAGTTGGTGATTTTAACTCTGAAGTTCTCGTCCTCGGCAGTGCAGTCAACGCTGGCGGCGTGCTGCTTCTAAAGCCAGACGATGGCTCCGAGCTTGGCAGTAGAGTGTTTTAGACACAACGGCATTAAATCGAGATCAATGAACTCAGTTCTTGAGTAAATGATTCATCTCTAGAGGAGCGGGTCAGCCCGGTACTGTAAAAATTTTCACCAGCGGTGGTGAGACAAAGCTGAACATCTCTTGGTAGCTAATTGGCGCATGCTCTATGCACGCTAGAAGTATCGCACCGTTAGACCAACGCACGCGATCAAGATGACACCAAAAAGAGGCGAGGTAAAGTTGCAAGCACTTTCCGCTGACTCCCTGAAAGTAAGTGCGAATGTAGGTAATTGCCGCGCCAATAGCACCTACAATCGATTCATAACTGATAAAGCCAGCATGTTGCGGATCCCTATTTTTAAGGAAATCAGCGATCACTGAACTCAAGTCTGTTTCATGAGAAGTGGAGTTCATCCATTCACCTAAGCTAACAAACGGATGATCAGAATTAGTGTCGCTAGTCAATTCTGCACGTGGATGCGCTTGAGCAGGAGTCTCTTTGCTGCGTTTGATGATTATTGAGGCAAGGACCTGCGCCGGCACTCCTGGCGACGAATCATCGAGCTTCTCTTGCACAACCATACCTAAACGCTTCTGAATGTTGAGAGCTGTGCTCTGCGCAATTTCCAATAGCCGCGAAAAGCGCATTGCACTTATCGTAATTCCTCGTTCCTTTAACCAGACAAGAGCAAGCCAGGCTCTCAGTTTAACAACACCAGTAAATAGTGTTCCAGATGTCACCCAAGAAACTTTTTTGCAATTTCGGCAAGAGTAAAATCGATCTCCGGGCATATGAATAATTTGCGGCAGCCGACAAGCGCATTCGATTTTGTTGTAAATGACAAGCGAGTCGTAGAGGAAATCGACCGCGGCTGAATCATTTGGCATCTCTTCGTTGAAGGCTTGCCAAGCCTCACTAAACAGCTGGTCATCAGTAAGATTGGTAGACATATCTATTTCTCCTTTTCATATATAAACGTTCGGAAACCGAATTAAGTTCAATGAAAAAATTAGAAATCTGATTGTCTGAATTTTAGAAAATAAGTCGGAGCAATATCGCTCTGGCTTTTAGGATCCGAGCTAGAGCAATATCGTTCTGACTTTTAGGATCCAAGCTAAACCAATATCGTTCTGACTTTTAGGCTCTAAGCTAGACCAATATCGTTATACTTTTAGGCTCTAACCTAGACCAATATCGTTCTGACTTTTAGGCTCTAAGCTAGGCCAATATCGTTCTGACTTTTAGGATCCAAGCTAGATCAATATCGTTCTGACTTTTAGGATCCAAGCTAGACCAATATCGTTCTGACTTTTAGGATCCGAGCTAGAGCACTATCGTTCTGACTTTTAGGATCCGAGCTAGAGCACTATCGTTCT
>JAUPUU010000294.1 GCA_030917395.1 Cyanobacteriota bacterium erpe_2018_sw_21hr_WHONDRS-SW48-000092_B_bin.40 | reverse complement strand
TTTCCAGCGACATACCGTGCTTTCTTACATCTTCGATGATGTCAATTCTGTGCACTTCAGCTGTGCAATCAGAGACGCAAGGTGTGGTTTTACCAAGGCCTTCATATTTACTGATGCACTTCACGCAAGTGGAAGCGTTGAATTCATCAATGTGATTGTTGCCTTCGTGATACTTGGTAGAAGCATAGAAGACAGCATCAACTCTTGAGTAAATAGTTGATTTGTCGAAGTTCTGTGGCTCATCATACTTAGGTGGTACCCAAGCTGGAATGATGTGCTTGTAGTCTTCTACATACTTGATTGGTCCAATATCGATCTTGCCTTCGATCAGAGAAAGAGATCTAATACCGTCTTTGGAAGAGCCAAGTGGGTTTTTGAAACCAACCTTGAGCATACCAATCCAGGCATTTGATTTATCAATGCTCTTAGCGATATCAGGCAAATAGCGGCCCAATAGTTTGGGATTCTCGATAAAGGCCCAACGGAAGTAGCGGTTTTTGTAAGCTTCTTTTATGACGAAGCCGTCTTCGAGTTCTTTTTGATAAGGGGCTAGGGCTGCTTCTGAAGTGTCGTCTTTGACTAAGGCGTCATGCAGAACTTTGGCAGCTACGTAGCCACATTCCATGGCACGGTCTACACCAGCCAGGTACTTAACGTCGAGGGTACCGAGAGCATCACCCATAAGCAGAGCGCCAGGCACGTAGAACTTCTTAGGTAAGCTGTAATAGCCACCCTCAGGAAGCAAAGCGGCGCCGTATTTGAGCAACTTACCGCCAGCGATCATTTTTTGAATGAACGGATGCTTCTTGTAGTCTTGCAGCTTCTGCTGTGGATTCATGTTGGGGTCTTGGCTATCAAGGCTGATTACCATACCAATAGTCAACTTGTTGTCTTTCATGCCATAGACGAAGCCACCACCAAAGGTGCCGTCGAGTAGAGGGTAGCCCAGTGTATGCCAGACTTTACCTTCCACACTTTCGTTTAGTTGCCAGACTTCTTTGACGCCAACTGACCAAATTTGTGGATTGTCGCGCAGCTTAAAGTGGTCGACGACATCTCTGGAAATAAAGCCTTTGTCGCCGAAACAAGTGAACTTGCCGTAGACATAATCTTCTTCAGACTTAGGCTCTTCCGTAACGGCAACTCCAGCTACTCTGCCGTTTTCAAAAGCGACAGCATGAGCGGCAAAGCCGGTGAAAAGATCAATAGTAACGTTGGGTACTTCTTTGGCCTTTTCTTGTACTTGATTGGCCATCCAATTAACTACATAGCTCAATGTCAGAACTAGGTAGCCGGTTTTATCAAACGATTTAGGATAAAGCTTATGTGGAATATCCCATTTCTTTTGAGCGCCGAGCACTGAAAACTCCGATTCAGTGCAAGTGGCTTCAATAGGGAAACCTAGCTCTTTGTAATTGGGCCATACTTTTTCAATGACGTGCGGATTAGACACCGCACCGCTCATGATATGAGCGCCGAAATCTTTGCTTTTCTCTAGAATTGCAATAGTGAACTGCTTATCGCTGCCCTTGGCTAATTCAAGGAAACGGTAAGCGAGAGTGAGGTTGGATGGGCTACCACCAACCAATAGTAGGTCATACTCAATGCGATCCGACAACTGCCTCGACCCCCCGTCCTGATTGAATTTCCGCAAACTGTTTAATCATTTCTGGAACGATCTGATAGATATCGCCGACTATGCCGTGGTGGGCAAATTTGAAGATTGGCGAATCTGGATCTTTGTTGATGGCAATGATCAAGCCTGATTTGGACATACCTACGCGGTGTTGAATGGCACCAGAAATACCGCAGGCTATGTAGAGTTTTGGTCTTACAGTTTTACCTGTTTGGCCCACTTGGTGTTGATAAGGAATCCAGCCAAGGTCTACAACTTTTCTTGAGGCGCCGATGGCAGAGTTTTCGAAAGTATCGGCCAACTGTCTCAATAAATCGAAGCCATCAGCACTACCCAGGCCATAGCCACCACCAATGATGACATCGGCTTCTGTTAGTTTTATGCCCTTAGATACTTCTCTCACTGTATCGGCCACAATTAAGCGATAGTCTTCAGGAATCAGTTTGACTGGAACCGTTGTGATTTTACCTTTGCGACCTGGCTCATTTTTATTGGGAGTCATTACCCCAGGACGGGTTGTCGCCATCTGTGGGTTTTTCCAAGGTCCTAAAATTCGGGCTTTCAAACTTTCGCCAAAGCTCGGCCTGATGGCATAGAGACAATTTGGATAGAGACCAATTTTTGTTGGATCTACTTTGCTTTTGTGTTCGTATGGCCCGATGTCAAGCTCGGTGCAGTCAGCCGTAAGACCGGTTTCGAAGTGAGCAGAAATACGAGGAGCCAAGTCACGGCCAGTTGTGGTGGAGCCCAGCAAGCAGGTATGTGGTGTTTCAGGTAACGAATCGAGGAAGTCGATTACTACTCTTCTGTAAGGCAGTGTGCGGTATGAGAAGAGTTCTTTGTCGTCGGCTACAAAAACTTCGTCGGCGCCAGCTTCAATCAACTTTTGCGGTATGTCGCCTAGGTTGTAGCCGAGCACGAGGCACTTAAGATTGCGTTCCATTTTGTCGGCAAGAATACGCCCGGCACCAAGTAACTCAAGGGTTACCGGTTGGAGGTCTCCTAAGATTTGCTCGGCAATTACGAGCACATCTCCCTTAGGACAAAAGGCTGATACGTCAGG
>JAUPUU010000293.1 GCA_030917395.1 Cyanobacteriota bacterium erpe_2018_sw_21hr_WHONDRS-SW48-000092_B_bin.40 | reverse complement strand
CCGCGCAAGAGAGGCATGGCATAATAAGAGCGCTCAAGACAAAGGCCACTACCTTCGACAGGCACGAGCAGAGGCCCGGCAAGCTCTTGCAGCCGAATCAATTGCATTTGCACCATCATGTCAGGGCTAGGAGTAATAGGACCTGTTTGAAAGGGAATAACTTTGAGCGCTTGAGTAGAGTATTTTTCTGGCTCGGCGATGTCACCGGGATCTTTAGCCAGCTTGTAGACTCTTTGGTTGCCAGACTCATCTTCGGCATGAAAAAGAAAGCAAAAGCGGCCACTGGAAACTTGGCCATCGAGCATATAGTCATCAATTTTGGTGCCGAGCCAGTTGGTCCACGACTTAGCTTTAGCTGGCACAGCGCTGAGATCGCGCTTAGCCAACTCAGATTGCACTTCAGCAAAGTCAGCAGCATCAGTCTCTGGAGGCTCAATACCAGCCAGCGCACAATTGGTGAGGAAGGTATCGAGGGCTTCTTTTCTTTTCAGAAGAGATTCAGTGCTCTCTTCGTGCATACTATTCAACTTATGCTGGCCTTTCAATAAAAGAAATCAAGTTACAAAATCAGGTTACTTTTTCAAGCTCCAGGTGTGTGCTGATCGACTAATTTCTGTGGCAGATCGATAGAAGCAGTCTTTGCATTGGCGGTCGGTTTTGGTTCAATTGCAACAGTTTCATTATGGCGCAATTTTAGCGCCTCTACCAAGCTCGGAGTATGCGACTTCACTACATTACCAGGCATAAGTAAAGAAACATCGGGCCCCAGTTCAAGCCCTTTACCAATGGCTGGTTCTGGGCGAAGCGGTACCCTGTCAATGTTCAAGTTCGGCAAAGCACCTGTGCGTTTAGTGCTAATGACATTTTCAAAAGCCGGTTTAGTTACAGTGCCAAAAACGCCACCCATAACGGCACTTGAAAATGTCTTTTCGGCAAGTTCTGAAGTGTCTGCGAGCTTACCATGCTTAAGTAGAGAGCTGGTCTCAGCACTAAATGCACCACCGGCAGCTCCAGATAGAAATCCACCGGCTCCATTAATCAATTGCCTTCCAACAGTACCAGACAGACCTTCGGGCAGATTAGCCGCCAAACTCTTAACACCACTGAGCCCCTGAAAGCCCAGTTGCGTCTTACCCATAAGATACATAGAGGAGCCGCCTATACCAGCGTTAGTCAATCTGTCTGTCCAAAAATTCTCGCCTGATTTAGTGACAAGACCTTCATAAAGACCACCAGCGGTGGCTAAACTACCCACCGTGACGCGGCCCGTTGCCACTGATTCACCAAGAGCAACTGTTGCAGCTCTGGCACCAACAGCAGCACCAGCAAAGCTCATTCCTCGATGCAGCAGCAAAACGCCACCAAGCTTAGCCACGCCAGCTCCGGCCTGTTGAGCAATCCATTGAGAAGAACCAACCTCAGCAACATCAGGTGCCTCAACGAGATTGCGCTTAGCAATATTGCCGCCAAAATGATTGACAGCTTGAGAGATACCATCTAAAGGCTGTTGAATGGCAGTGTATTTTAATGACTGCCAGAATTCTTGCAACAACGGAGAATTATTCTCAGACGAAGATGCTGCCGAATCTAGTTCGAGCTTACTATTTTTCGCGTTATTTTGTTCTGGACTTACTGGCATTTTTCCAATTCCATTTTCATCTAAAGCCAAACTATAGTCTTGAGCGAGTTCTCCACCTCTTCCACAAAATGTTCATAGTCTTTCTGCGGGGCTTCATAGTGTACTTCTTGCACAGCAGAACCAGTTTTATCACTATCTATAAAAACGCCCATGTCAACTAAGCCGCCGTTCTTCCAAATACCTTCGACAACCAAGACGCGCTTACCATTGATGGTCTCCGTGCGGCTCGAACTAAGCAAAAAGAAATCAGGATCAGATGCGTTGCGAATTACTAGATCTACAGAATCAAACTCTTCTTGCGAAAGCTCGTGGTCTGGCAGTGAGAGCACTTGCAAGAAATCAGCGGCACCACCAGGAGCAATACGCTTACCCCGATAATAAAACAACAACTTCACTTCGGCACTTTCGGGAGCGCGAAACTCTCTAAGGAAATCAGACGCGGTTCTTTTCTCCAAGAGACACTCTACCCAGCCATCGGGCAGCTCCATAGACTTAATTTGTCCTTGTTTTTTTAGTGTTGATGCTGTCTTGTTCATTTTTGCTCTTGATTCAATCAACGGTTTTGTAGCTCATCTTTGACTAACACTCCAGAGTAAACTACAGCTCCAGCAGCCACTGTACCCTTAACTACTTTTCCTCCAGTTGAACGCATAAACTTGTGCATTGCCGGCTCTTTCATTGAGCGGAAGAGCTTGTCAACAGAATAGCCTTCATCAAGGTAGTCATTTCTGCTACCCCATTGGTTTGTGAACTTAACTGTGCGTGTTACAGGATCGTATCCGTGGATGTTAATCACATGCCAGCCACCGCCCATACCCACAGCAGACTCTAGGCCCAAAAGCCCAGAGAAGGGAGGTCTAGCAGTGTGCACCTGCATCACAGCAGGAAGCTTACCGGCTTTCTCAAGCTCAAGAATAGCATCGGCAAGCTCATCGGCACTACTTACATCGCGCTGACCAGTCCATTGCTTAGCTTTATCGCCAGCAGTAAGCACGAAGCTGTTATCACTCACACCAGTTGCTTCTCTATTCACGCCTTCTAGCTGGCTAGTGAAGATACCGGGAGCGTCCATTCTTGAGCCATCTCTGTCGCGCAATTGCACCCAATTCTCGCCGTCGAAATAGTTTACTCTTTCTCCACCCATCAAACCATCAACACTCTTTTCGTACTTAATTTCACCCGGCTTAGCTACCCGCAGAACCAGCTTACCGTCTGCGTCATAGGCAGTCGCACCAGGCTCTAAACTATGCAATCTCTTGCCAGCACTATCAAAAACCTTTTGAATTTTCTTCTCTGGAAGCACACCGAAGAGAGCACCATTATCGGAGTAAACCAAGTTATCGGCGTCTACGTTTTTGATCAGCTTATGATCTTTAGTGTAAGCCTGATCTCCAGGTTTGAACTGGGCCAAGCGATCCCCTTCTTTGTCATACAAGAGCTGTACTTCAGCGGAGCTCTTAACTTTTCCAATCAAATTGCGGTCTTTGTCAAAAGCAAGGCCACTTCTATCAATACGCCGACCTTCACTAATTATATGTTTACGACCCTGCCAATAAGCATTAACCATCGCGTTCTCAGTTAGCTGGCTGGACCAATCACGACTACCGTCAGTTTTTAGCTTATCACCGTCAGAGCGCTGGTGTTTAAGGGCTCTCCGGGACTCGACGTCAGGTTTTATGCCATTCTCTAAGGCTGTCATATCAACAGTATGGCCGCTCTCAGTGACGAACTTACCATTGATAGCAATGTCAGCCAAAAGCTGAGCATTTTTCTCGGGATCCTTGGCATAGTTACGAACTTCCAAAGTCGTGACGTTGCAGGTATTATTCATGCCCTGATCAACAGTATTTGGATGTACAGCATGCGACATCAATTGCTCAGCAAGGTCAGCGCGCTCAGTTTGCGACAATACAGCAAGAGGGTTAGTTTCAAGCAACCGATTAACTTGCAAATACAGCAGTGCTTTTTTCTCGTCAGTGATACCGCGCTTTGCTGCTTCTACATCAAACTCTTTGAGCAACTTATCAAAGCGCTCGGCGCGAGCGGCATCAGGGAAAGCTTCTTTAGCAAGATGTTTTAGGCTCGCAGCTTCTACCGCTAAATTGGCGCTAGTGTAATCGAGCTTGTCACCTTTGAGCTTCATTTTCGATCCATTGATCGAATCGATTACCATATATCCGTTTTCATCAGCGCCGTATACATAACGAATGCTGCCGTCTCCATCGGCAACGATGCT
>JAUPUU010000292.1 GCA_030917395.1 Cyanobacteriota bacterium erpe_2018_sw_21hr_WHONDRS-SW48-000092_B_bin.40 | reverse complement strand
TCGGCGGCGGATTCATCCTCATCCCTATTCTTCTTGCGGTTTATGGCATGAGTGCAAAGTCTGCCTTTGGCACGTCGCTGCTAGTGGTAGCGTGTCTTTCTGTTCCAGGAACCATTGCTCATAGCATTAGTCATCATGTACAGTTCTTGCTGGTACTTGTGATGGTGCTCGGCGCGGTACCTGGCTCTATGATTGGCAGTAAACTAGCCTTGCGCCTCAAAGATTCTCTGCTCAAGCGCGCTTTTGGTGCCATCATGTTAGCAATGGCTGCTTTCATGGTCTATAAAGAACTATAACTACTGCTTATGTGATCCTTGTCATGCTGCATATCAAATTGCTCGAACTAGAATCTGAAATAATCGCCCGAGAAGAATCTGCCAGAGCGAAGTCTCTGGCCGTCTTGCCGGTTGAGTGCGAATTATTGAAGCAGGCAGTTGAGCATGAAATCGGTCTGCGCTTAGCCGATGTTGTGCCTGGAGATTGGCGCGGCTGGCTCACCTACAGAAGAGGCAGCAGCGAATTGATTATTATTCGTGGCCGTGCTTTTAAGGGAAATGGCATGTTTGGCAAAGTCAAAGCTGGTCTTGATTTTTCTGGCGGCCTTGACTCAATTGCTGACTATGTGCGGCAATTTGACGTTTCTGCCCCGCAAGATCTCGACCACTTGATGATCAATTTTGGCGTGGTACCGTCAAACACTAAAGGGCTGGTGGAAAATTCGACTAGTGAGGTTGATGCTACTGGTGGTGCACGAGTTTTTCTCTGGTATGGCGAGAATCTAGCACCCTATCGATTGATTTTTGAGGATGAAGTTTCTAGTGACCCAGAGCATAATTTGTTGAATGCTGTGGCGGAAGGCCTTTCTTGGATTGTAGCCAAGCCCAAAGATTTGACATTGCCCCAGTTTCTTAAGCAGAAGAAGTGAGTTTTTCTAAGTGCTTCTAACTACTGCTTTTGACCTGCACAGCCTCTGCCACTTTTTCATCAATCTTGATCTTTTCACCAGCTTCATCGTCATCGTTTTCTTTGCGCATATGCTGCACTGCCGCCTGGGCAAACTGCATCAGTTCAATTGGCACGGGGAAAATCAAAGTGGAGTTTTTCTCAGCCGATACTTCAACCATTGTTTGCAATTGACGTAGTTGCATGGCTCCAGGCACTGTGCCTATCACTCTGGCTGCTTGAGCTAGTTTTTCGGCCGCTTGATGTTCGCCTTCGGCGGCCACGATTTTTGCTCTTCTTTCCCGCTCGGCTTCGGCCTGCTTGGCCATGGCCCGTTTCATGCTTTCGGGAATTTCAACGTCTTTTACTTCAACTGAAATTACTTTGACACCCCAGCCTTCTGTTTGTCGGTCTATGATGGCTGAGAGCTTGGCATTTATGGCGTCTCTCTCAGTGAGCAATTCATCGAGCTCGTGTTGACCCAGAACGCTGCGCAGTGTTGTCTGAGCTACTTGCGATGTAGCATTGAAAGGGTCTTCGATTTTGGTCACTGCTTTAAATGGGTCGACGACCTGAAAGAAGCAAACTGCTGCTGTTTTAGCCGATACGTTATCTTTAGTGATGATTTCTTGCATCGGAATCGACATGGTGATGATGCGCAGGTCGACCTTTTTTGAGGTTTGAAAGACTGGGAAAACAAGCTGTAAACCCGGCCCGCGCACTCCGTCTGCTCGACCAAGGGTAAAGACGATGAAGCGCTCATATTCTTTGATGACCTTAAGTGACGTAAGCAAATAGACCATCAAGATAAGCAAAAAGCCAATACCAAATTCCATCTCATCTCCAGTATTTATCAGCAGCTAATACGGGCTACCACTACCTAGATACCCATAGGGCGGTTGGGCTAGTCATTTATACCTGATAACCCGGTAGAATAGGCAACGACTTGGGGCTGAACCAAGCTTTCATAAACATCCGCTCAAGAGAACTAACTCATGAAAAAGTCTGTGGTTTCGCTGCTCCTGCTTGCTGTGTCAGGTCTTCAATTGCTTTCAGCGCCGCCAGCGAAGGCCCAGAGGTCAATGGTGTATGCCATATACAAGTCTGGCGTTGCGGCCTATGAAAAGGGTAATTATCGCGAAGCTCTCAGGGCCGAGCGACAGTGCGTCGATATGCTGGCCACAACCAAGCATAAACCGGTCGAGGAAGCTGGCATACTTTACTCGCTGGGTGAGACTTTGCGCTGTATGGGCAAACTTCAGGAGTCAGAAGCCGTTCTTAAGAAGGCTATGGCCATAAATGATACTTTGCCGAAGATGAGCCGAATGGACAATTGGCTCTTCAATAGCATGGCTGCCCTATACCTTGCCCAGAGTAAATTTCCCGAAGCTGAGTCTTTGTGGAAGATGGACTTGCAGTATCTCAGTAAAGATTCTCCCCAGAGATTTTGGCCTGTCAACAATTTGATCACTCTCTACCTGCACTGGGGAAAAATCGATGAGGCCGACTCATACATAAAAGAGGCCTTGCGCATCGCTAAGAAATACCCCAAAACTCTGGGTGTTCAATATGCAGAGTTGAATCAGGGTCTATTGCAGGAGCAGCGTGGGAAGTATAAAGAGGCTGAGGAATTCTACAAAGAGTCGTTCGCTAAGTCTATTGCTATCTGCGGTCCTAATCATCCTTATGGCGCCATAATTTTGCTGAAGCACGCCGAACTCTATCGCAAGCAAAGCCGCTTTACTGAGGCTGAAGCGACCCTAAACAAAGCCCTGGATATTTTTAAGTCTCACTATTCAGCTGATCACCCTGATCTTTGTGAGACTCAGGTGAAACTGGCTCGGGTACTATCTGAGCAAGGCAAATATCAACAGGCCAAAGAGCTTGTGCAAACTGCTCTTAAGAATGAAGAGTCGCTTTTCGGTAATACAGACAGTCTATTTATTGCCCATGCCAAAGAGTGTCTAGGCAACATGTATAGACAAGATGGTCATTACGATGAAGCCCAGAAAATGTTAGAAGAAGTGCTTGCCATAGAGCGTAAGGTTATGGCTATGGACAATATCGATATCGCTGTCACCATGCGCAATTTGGCTCTAATTCATGCCGACCAGGCAAACTTCAAAGAAGCAGAGAAACTGCTGCAAGATTCAATGAAAATGATTGAGGAGCAAACTGGACAAGATCATCCAGAACGTGCCGCAGCTGCCAGTGCGCTTGCCCATGTCTATCTGCGAGACGACAAGTTCCAAGAAGCCGAGCCACTTCTGAAGAAATCACTGGAACTGTCAGAAAGAGTTCTTGGTGCTAACAATGCTCTAACAGCTGATGGTGTTCATGACCTTGGTGAGCTGTACGTTAAGCAGAAGCAATATGATCAGGCCGCAATCTATCAGCAAAAGGCGCTAGCTATAGATGAAAGTCTGTATGGTGAAAAGGCACCGCAGGTGGCAGCCGATCTCACGGCTCTAGCCTCAACCTACGGCTATCTAGGTCAAACTGATAAGGCCACTCCATTGCTTACTCGTGCTGCTGAGATCAAAAATGTCCTTCCCGGCGGCAGTACTAAACTAGAGCTGCAGACTAAGGTTCTCTCGAAAGAGCACGATCGTCCGGTCCACGACAAATGGGCCTTGGTAATTGGTATCAGTAATTTCAAAGATACTTCAATCAATTTGAAGTATGCCGCAAAAGATGCCACTGACTTTAAGAACTTTCTTGTCACGACCGAGAACTTCAAGCCCGATCATGTCAAACTTTTGACTGATGAAAATGCCAGTCGTGACAATATAATTGGCATGCTCGGCGAGAAGTGGCTCGCGAAAAGAGTACAGGCGGATGACATGGTCGTGGTCTATGTATCGAGCCATGGTAGCTCAGCTACAAAGGAAGCCGGCGGCGCTAATTTTTTGGTTGCTTATGACACCAATAAAAATAGTCTTCCTGCCACCGGCATTCCCATGCAATGGTTAACCAGTATTGTCAGCGATCAGGTACATTCAGACCGTATTATTTTGATTATGGACGTCTGCCACAGCGGGGCTGTAGGAGCTGGACAGAAGGGCCTGAACCGAACTGCTGGTCTTGATACCAGTGCTTTAAAGATCGGCAAGGGACAGATGATTCTCTGTTCGAGTTTGGCTGAGCAAGTATCGTGGGAGTCAAAGGGCTATGAAAATAGCGTCTTCACCAGACGGCTTATGGAGGCCCTACAGACCGATAAGGGCAAAACCACAATGTTTGAAGCTTACAATAGGCTGAAAGTGCTGGTGGAATCGGAAGTATTGCAAGACCGCGGCGATTTGCAGACACCACTGCTGGTGAACAAAAGTTGGATCGGCTCAGATCCCGCTCTGGCAGTAGAGCCTTTGGTTAGGTAGGCAGGGGACTAAGCTTGATTTAAGTCACTATTAGAGAACAAGCTTTTGGGGGGTTTAGTGTTGCGTTGCTTCCTCATATTGGTTCTTGTGATTGCAAGCTTATCTTGTAACCAAGCTGTTTTTGCTCAATCGCCCAAGGCGGCTGATACCGCCAAATTAGAGCCGGCTGCTTCCACAGCAAGCACTTATGACCAAGATAGTAGTGATGGCGCAGCGGACGAGAGTCAGAGTGGCGATGCCTCTTCTTCTTCTTCTTCTTCTTCTTCGCGAGAGCCTAAAGCTGCGAAAGATAAGCTGCCAAACCTTAGAGCCTTGCTCAATATTATCGCCAATGCTGCTGAGATTCTTGGCCTTGTGCTTGGTGTACCAGCCTGCCTGCTCGTGCCAGTGGGATTATTTTTCGTCTGGCAGAAAAGCAAGCGCTGGTATGGACTGGCAATGATTTTGTTTGGTCCAACTCTCGTGATAGTCGCTGTGGCAATTCCTGGTCTCGTCGATTTGCTATTCAATGCAGTTGTCGATGCCGCAAAATTTGATTAGATTTCCTATGTAGTTTTTGTCTTTTAAATTAAGCCTAGATGACTTAGTCTCGGAGTCCTTAGTCCTTAGTCCTGCTGGCTCTCAATCATTTGCAAAGTTCTCTCGCTTCGTCGTAGATCTTCTTGGCTCTTTCTTGCTGATTCATTTGATTGAGCATTTGTCCGTAGCTTTCCAAAGCCTGTTTGGTAACTGACCTATCTATGCGCGGTTTTTTTCGCAGTTGGGTCAGGGCTCTTTCGTATAGCGATTGGGCTTGAGCATAGTTCTTTTGTGCCGTGCAAGTGCGGGCTACATCTAGTGTTTGAACTGCGATTTCAGGATCGTCTTTGGTGAGATTTAGTTGCTTTATTTCTAAGGCTTGCTCGTAGAGCTTCTGTGCCATTGCGTTATGGGCGCTGCGCTCCAAGTCAAATGCTGTCTTGTTCAATTGGGCAGCCATATCTAGACATTGGCGATGGCGCAGAGCACTCTTTTGAAACTCAATTTCTTTAGAGATCGATAACAGAACAGCTTGAGATTCAGGCTCTCGTTTCATTGCTTCTGAGTCTAACGCTGTGACGATTTCCGATAGCTCCGTGATTGCTACTATGCTCGGTTCACGGACTGCCTGTATTGAATTCAAAATCAATTTGTATAGTTTCAAGGCCTTTGCTTGGTTGTTCAATTGGCAATAGCAAGTGGCAATTACCATGAGAGCAGGAATAGATCGCGAGTATCGCTTTGCTGCCGATTGGCAGATAGTATCGGCCCATGCGTCCCAGCCCTGGCTGTGCATAGCCTCTATTACTGTAACAAGAGCTGGATCTGGCTCCGCAGCAGTGAGCCAGGTTTTATTGATATATGTTGTAAGCAGCTCCAGGTCGTTCGGTTGAATTATTTTGAATGTAGATGTTAGAACGTCAGCTGGCACAAAGACCGAGTGTGCAATAGCTTGTCGGAGCATCATCAGTGTATCGCTGGATCTCTTTTCGGATACGTATAGCGCCAATAATATCGAAGTTGATGCTGAGTCAGCGTTTGTTTTAGCTTGATTGAGAAAGAGAGATTCTTTTTCTTTTGCCAAGGCAAAGTCTTTCTGGCCTAGTGCGTACATAGCCAGATATTTAATGGCTCTCTGGTCTAGCTGAGAGGCTTCAACATAAAAAGACTTTGCCGCGATCGAGTCGTGCAGTTTGTCTTTGATTGCCCCAAGAATAATTAGGTCTGCAACTAGTTTTTCATTTGAGTCATGCAAGTTGCGCCGAATAGCACGGGCGTGAGTATACAGTTCACCTGCACTTTTAATAGCAGCAAGGTCGACAGTCTTCCTAATGGCATTGCGGACAATTGCGCTCCCGACAAAGCGGGATCCGACTCCATAACTTTCATATTGTGGCCCCTGGTCAAAGATGCCGACTTCTTTGTTGTCGGCGAAGGGCAAATTGGAGGCCGCCAGAATCTCCGTCCGGGCCACTGATTCTAGTACCTGGGCCAGCCGAATATTGGCCGCTCCAGCTTTTTCTCTTAGCTTCAGTACACGCAGGTAAAGTCTGTGTGCTGACTTGAAGTGTTGCGCGCATTCTAATTTCTCGGCCAAGCTTTCTGCTTCAGCTATCTGTTGAGCTGTCTCCAGCGGAAGATGGTCAATTGAAAAAATAGAAATGTTTTGAAATTCACTGCTAGAGCGCTCTCGAAGACGGTATGAGGCTAGGCCGTCGTCTATAACAGTGCGGCGGGCGCCATAGTCTACGTTCCTATGCTGAAGGAGATACTCCTTTCCTTCATTCAGTACAGCTTCGCGTGCCGGAATGTCATGGCAAAACGAACCTTGATCGGCCCGGGCGCCTGTTGCTCCGACCCCAGTCAGGGTCGCTAGTACCGCTACACCAAGGCTTTGCAGAGAGAGCTTCGACAGTATCTGCATTGCGCAGGGCATAAGTAGCTTTGGTTTTTGTTTCATGCAACTCTCGCGGCTAACGCTCGGTCAATAATATCTATTTATAGTAATCCAAGCTATGCGTTGATGCTGGCAATCAATTCGATTGTGGAATTTTCGCTTCATTGGTCAGTCTTTCGCCTTTGAGCAAGCACGATCGCCAGACCATCTTGGGGTCGTAGTAGACAGTGACTTTTTTTCCTACTTTGAAATTTTGTAGATAGCCCCGGGTCTCTTTCTCGCTGGCGAATGAGAATCCTGGTTTGCCGATAGTATTGCCGCTCATTTTGGCGCCGTTTACCACATCCGAATATTTCACCGTTGGTCCCCCGGAACTGCTTCGGCGGCTGAGCGCGGTTCTAGGCGTGAAGGTCGACAAATCAGTGATTGTACCGCTGGTTGATTTCCACTCAGCTGTTCGTTGGATCTAGTCGTCCAGTGCCGCTTTGTCAGCGGCAGCGCCCACAAAAAAGATCATCAGAAACACCGCTAACAAAGCTCCTGTTAGCAGTGCTACTGATTTTACGTTTCAAGCAATTTTGACGTCCGGAGCCTTCTAGTTTTCCGTTGTCATTTCAGCTCTTTGGTTATAAAAGCTGACGAATGGCCTCATCTTTAGAGCCATCTCGCACAGAAGGCTCGAGGTCAAAGCGGTCGAGGTTCATTACCTTGTTCCATGCTGCCACGAAGTCACGAAGAAACTTCTGCTTGGCGTCAGCACTGGCGTACACTTCAGAAATCGCTCGCAGTTGTGAGTTTGAACCAAATACGAGATCTACTCCAGTGCCTGTCCATTTGACTTTACCGGTTTTGCGGTCACGTCCTTCGTAGACATTCTCATTGGTGCTGGACTTCTTCCAGACAGTATCCATATCGAGCAGATTAACGAAGAAGTCATTGGTCAAACTCTCCGGTTTGCTAGTGAATACTCCTAGTTGTGAGTGGTCCGCATCTGTATTGAGAACGCGCATGCCGCCTATCAGTACTGTCATTTCTGGCGCAGTGAGGGTGAGTAGTTGTGAGCGATCAATCAACTTCTCTTCCACCGATCTATCTAAGTTGTGACCACGGAAGTTGCGGAAACCATCGGTGGTTGGCTCTAGCACGGCAAATGAAGCAGCGTCAGTTTGTTCCGCAGAAGCATCTGTGCGACCCGGTGCGAAGGGTACATGAACTTCCTGCCCGCCGTTTTTGGCTGCGGCCTCAACTGCGGCGCAACCACCCAAGACAATTAAGTCTGCCATGGATACTTTCTTACCATCGGTCTGAGCACTGTTGAATTCGCTTTGAATTTTTTCCAGTGTCTGCAAGGTTTTTGCTAGTTCGGCTGGATTGTTTACTTCCCAGTCTTTTTGCGGAGCTAGGCGAATACGGGCACCGTTGGCACCACCACGTTTGTCCGAGCCGCGGAAGGTAGAAGCTGATGCCCAGGCCGTGGAAACCAGTTGAGGGATCGTTAGCCCTGAAGCCATGATTTTGCCTTTGAGAGCATAGATTTCTTGGTTGCCAATCATCTTATAATTGGCAGCAGGAATAGGGTCTTGCCACAGTTGTGCGGGAGGAACTGTGGGGCCGAGAAGCCTTGAGACTGGACCCATGTCGCGGTGGGTGAGCTTGTACCAGGCCTTGGCAAAAGCTTCTCTAAATTCTTGTGGGTTCTCGTGGAATCTTTTGCAAATAGGCGCGTAGATTGGATCGACCTTTAGGGCGATGTCGGTTGTGAACATCATCGGCGCATGTTTCTTTGTCGGATCTTGAGCGTCTGGCACGGTACCATTAGCCAAGCCGCCTTTCGGGGTCCATTGTTGTGCGCCAGCTGGGCTCTTCGTTAACTCCCATTCTAAGCCTAATAGATGGTCGAAATATCCGTTTGAAAACTTGGTTGGCGTCGTCGTCCAAGCGCCTTCCAGGCCACTAGTGATAGTGGCATCACCGTTGCCTTTGCCAAAGCTGTTTTTCCAACCAAGGCCTTGTTCTTCTATGCTGGCAGCTTCAGGTGCTGGTCCTACATATTTGCTTGGATCTGCTGCGCCGTGGGCTTTGCCAAGGGTGTGTCCGCCAGCAATTAGTGCAACTGTTTCTTCGTCATTCATTGCCATGCGAGCGAAAGTTTCTCTGATGTCTTTAGCTGCAGCTAGCGGGTCTGGCTTGCCGTTTGGTCCTTCTGGATTGACGTAGATAAGCCCCATTTGAACAGCAGCTAGAGGGTTCTCTAGTTTGTGGTTGGCTGCATAACGATTGTCTCCCAGCCACTTAGTTTCTGGGCCCCAGTAAATATCTTCTTGCGGTTGGAAAACGTCAGCGCGGCCGCCAGCATAGCCAAAGGTCTTCAAGCCTGATGATTCAAGGGCGCAGTTGCCAGCTAAGACCATCAAGTCAGCCCAAGAAATTTTTTCACCATACTTTTGTTTGATGGGCCAGAGCAGGCGACGAGCTTTATCGAGGTTGGCATTGTCTGGCCAGCTATTCAGAGGCGCAAATCGTTGTGTGCCGTACCCGGAGCCGCCACGACCATCGGCGACACGATAGGTTCCCGCACTGTGCCAGGCCATACGAATAAAGAGCCCTTCATAGCTGCCGTAGTCAGCTGGCCACCAGTCTTGTGATGTTGTCATCAAAGTATTGATGTCTTTTTTTACGGCCTCAATGTCGAGTTTTTTGAACTCCTCGGGGTAATTGAAATTTTTTCCCAGTGGATTGCTCTGGGGCGAATTCTGGTCAAGTATTTTCAGGTTCAGTTGATTGGGCCACCAGTCGCCAATCGAATAGGCCCCAAGAGCTGTGGGTTTGCGTGTAGCGTCTTTAGTGAAGCCCATCGGGCACTTGGCTGAGGCTTCTACTTTTTCGGCAGCGGGTTTGGCCGCTTGTACTGTTTTTTTTGCACCAGGGGGAGTGCCGCCAGCTAGTTCTTTCGCCGAAGCACCACTGATTATTTGACTAGCCAGTAAAAGCGAATAAACAAGATTCCTGGTTTTCATTTTTTATGCCCCTATTGAAGGATCGTGTGATACCAAAGCAATTGCTAATAGGCTAGTGGCCTATTTTAGCTTGCTTGTTTGTTGTGAGTCAGACAGCCTTTTTTTAGGTTTGTTCCGACTCGTCTTCTTGAAGGTCACCAAAGAAGGTGACTTGTACACCGTGAACTTTGAATTTTTTGTCAAGGAGTTTTCCAAGCTTCTCTACTTTTTCTACCGGCACATCAATAATTTGACCGGTTTTGACATCAATAAAATGATGATGATTCGACAAATTAGCGTCGTAGCGCACTTTACCGGGCTCGGCCAGAACTTCACGCACGACCCCAGCATCTTTGAGGGAGTTGAGGGTGTTGTAGACCGTGGCTCTCGATAGCGCCACGGGGAGTTTGCCAGAAACAGCATCGAGCACCTCTTCGGCGGTTGGATGATCGAGAGTATTTAATAGATACTCGGCAATAACCATGCGCTGAGGCGTTGGTTTAACGCCATGGGCAACGAGCACTGATTCGACTGACTGACCATTTGGAATCATAATATCTTTAGACTAGATCTAATCG
>JAUPUU010000291.1 GCA_030917395.1 Cyanobacteriota bacterium erpe_2018_sw_21hr_WHONDRS-SW48-000092_B_bin.40 | reverse complement strand
TGAATAATACGCTGGTAGGTATCAATTGCCAGAACTTGCTTGCCTTGCTCAGCTAAATTGTCGGCTAACAAATTAAGCAGGGAGAGATCGTTTGGGTAGCGCTCAATTAGGTTGCGCAGGCGCGCTTCTGCTTTGCCGGGCGTACCTTCAAGGCTTTCCAGGTTGGCCATAGCTAAGATAGCGGTGCGGTCATCTGGTACGAGATTGAGGGCGCTTTCGAGGGCTGAACGTGCCCCCGCCAGGTCTTTCATCTTTATGAGAGCACCGGCCAATTCTTCAAAGGCGGCCGGGTCATTTGGCTCTAAGCTCAGGCCCTGGCGGTAAAAGCCGGCCGCTTGTCCCGGGTCGTTTTTAAGAATAAAGGTGCGGCCCAGATTAATCATGGCCTGACCATCGCTGGGATTTATTGACAGCACTTGTTTGAATTCATGCTCGGCAGTATCAAGTTCGCCTTTCTTTTGCTTGATGATACCCAGGTTGTAGTGGGCATTAGCGAAGTTGGGGCTCAAGCTCACCACGTGCTCGAACGAGCTAGCTGCTTCATCAAGGTCGCCGTTGTTTTGTAGGAGGTAACCTAGGGTGTAGCCGCTGTTAACATCTTTCGGGTCGAGAATTTGCGCTTGGCGATAGGCTTCAATCGCGCCTTTGGTATCTTTTTGCTTGTTCAGTGCTTCGCCTAGTTGGCTGAACCATTCGGCTCTGTCTGCCTTGAGGGCTATGGCTGCACGCAGCTCTTTGACAGCTTCACTGTAATTGCCTCGTCCTGACTGCGCTGCGCCCAAAAGGGCGTGGGCTTCCGGCACTGAGCCGTCTAGCTGTACGGCTTTTGATAGAGCTTCGATTGAAGGATCGTAGTCTTTCAGTGCCAACAGGCAGGCCCCAGTGTTGAATTGAATTGAGAAATTCTGCGGTTGGTGCACCAGAATTTTGCGATATTCCTTCACTGCTTGCTTGTATTGGCCTTTGTCTTGGTAGGTTGCAGCCAGCTGCGACAGCGCCTTTAAGTTCTCTGGATAGGCGGCCACCACTAGGGCCAATTCGTGAATAGCTTCGTCTTTGTTGCCCGCAATGCGCAAAGCGATACCGAGGGGAAGGCGGAATAACACTACGTCTGGCCGCAGTTTAATTGCCTGGTCGTATTCGATAACGGCTTCTTGCAGCTGACCTTGTGATTGCAATAAACCACCTAAGCTCATGCGGGCAAAGGCATCTGCTGGGCGCAGGCTTAATGCCCGGCGATATTCAGCAATGGCATTTTCGAGATCGCCAGATTGGTGCAAGACCGCCGCCAGGCTGAGGTGAACCATGGGGTCGTAAGGGGCGCTGATAACAACGGCCCTGAAGGCTGCTAGGGCTTTGTCTAAGTCACCGGCTTTGAAATAGGTGACACCTTGATAGTAGCGCTCTAAGAATTGCTTGGGCATTACCTGGGCCACGGGGCCGTTGGTTTGGGCTAATGCCGCATTGGTTAGCCCCTGACTTACAAGAGTGGTTACGCAGGGCAGGCTTGCAAGGAGGCTTGAAAGCAAGAGTGAATGTACCTTGCGACTACTTGAAGAAAATTTTGAATGCGGCATTGCTGAAAGTACCTAATATAGAAGCTCTTTTTATCGGCAGATTTTATTAGCACAGTACCTAATTATGGTCCAAGACGCCCCTTTGCGAAAGGTTGTTCCTCTTATGAGGCTTTAGTGGAAATGGACGCTTAAAGCTGTAAGCGCTAATTATCTGGCAAAATACCGGCAAATAATGAAATAGCTGAAAACTTACTGTTTGAACCGCAAGAAATAGGCCAGGGGCAAGCCTTCGCCGGCCGGTTGTCATGAGTTCCCGCTATTTCTTAGACAGTGTGGCTAAATTCTTGCTGACGTTTTTGTACAGAGTGCACATTGTGTCTATGTCGGCTTCTGGTGTACATTGGATGTATAAGGGTCAGTAAAAAAGTAATGGAGACCGCGATTGAGAGCGGATTTTTCTCCAGGCAGCACTGAGATAGGCCGCTACTTTTCGAAAACCCGGTGCCCCGGTAAGACTCAGACAGAAATCGGTCCGGAATTATGCGTGCTGTAACACCAGTACTTTCTAAAGTATCCAAGGCAAGAGCCCTGAAATATTCTTTTCATTAGCGGGCTTAATAACTCCTTGCTCGGTTTGCCGAACACCATTTCGATCATTGCCTTTGTCGCAGTGAATCAGGCGAACTAAAGATAAATCTCAAACTGATAACAATAACAGTTAAGTCAAAACCTTAAGGCTTTGAACCGCATTTCGGCAGGCGTTTGCACTGCTGGTAGTGACACGTTCATAGCTGCAACCAAGTGTATAAATCATGGCAGTTTATAAAAACGAAACTCAGACTAAACAATTTCCGCTGGTGGAGCGAAACTCCAATCATTACCAGGAGATTGCTTCTAGCGCATTGAGCAATTCAATTAATCACCTCAACAATGCTTATTCACAAAAGCTTAGTGGTGCTGAAGGGGCCGTAGAGTTCAGAGATGAAGGTGTATACACCTACGACAACAAAGGTCGTCGCTATCTAGATTGTTTGGGTGGATACGGCATATTCAACGTCGGTCACCGCCACCCACGGGTAATCGAAGCTGTGAAGATGCAGCTTGACCAGGTCTGCTTGCACAGCCAAGAGTTGATTAATCCCTGGTCTGCACACCTGGCTAGTCAATTAGCTGCCATCACTCCTGGTGATTTGCAATATTCATTCTTCTGCAATAGCGGTAGTGAAGCAGTGGAAGGGGCAATCAAGTTAGCCCGCCTCTATACAGGCAAAACAGAGATAATCTCTACTAAAAACGCTTATCACGGCGTTAGCATGGGAGCGCTTTCTGCCACTGGCCGTGACGTTTTCCGCAAACCATTCGCTCCATTACTTAATGGCTTTAGCCATGTCGAGTTTGGCAATATCGAAGCGATGGAAGCTGCCATCAACGAAAATACTGCAGCTGTGATTCTCGAACCAATTCAAGGTGAGGGTGGAATCAACGTTCCATCAGAAGGCTATTTAAGAAAAGTACGTCAACTTACTGAGAAGCACGGCATACTTCTTATTCTCGATGAAGTGCAAACTGGTATGGGCCGCACTGGTCGCATGTTTGCCTGCGAGCACGAAAGTGTTGTGCCCGACATTCTATGTTTGGCTAAGGCTCTCGGCGGCGGTGTAATGCCGATTGGCTGCTTCATGGCTTCGGCCAAAATCTGGAAAGTGCTTGAGCCAAATCCAACCATTCATAATTCTACTTTTGGTGGCAATCCTCTAGCTTGTTCCGCTGCATCTGCCTGTATTGAAGTTTTGCTTGATGAGCACCTGCCTGCTCGCGCTGCTTTGATGGGCAATTATTTCATGCGTAAATTGAACGAATTGAAAGAACGTTATCCTGAGCGCATTTTTGATGTACGTGGCAAAGGTTTGCTAATTGGTCTTGAATTCACCAGCAAAGATTTGCGTGAAGCCGTACAGGTTGAGCTTTTCCATAGAGGCGTGATTGTTGCATCGACTCTTAATTCCAACTGCACATTTAGAATCGAGCCGCCACTAATCATCACTGAGTCGCAAATCAATTTCATGATTGATGCTCTTGAATCAGTATTAATTGATATCGGTTCTGGTCGCTTGGCAGAAATGCAAGCCTTAGCTGAAGCGCAAGAACTAGAAGAACAAAAACTAATACAGCAAGATCTGGCAGCCCTTGAACCGCTTTCGATCTCAGAAGTCTTATCTGATTCTGAAGCAGACATGATTATCGATGAGATTAGCGTTGCGAAGGCCAGGCTGCGTAGGCGAGTTCGTGCTGCTGCAGGCGCGACAGCAAAAAAGACCAGTAGTAAAGTGGCTGGTGCGCGCAGAGTCTGCGAACCCAGGCTGGTGCCAGTACGTGAGTCTAGAACTAAGTCAAATTCTCAATCTAATCTCGACTCCGCAAAAAAGAAGGTAGCGAAACCAAATAAGACGGGTAAGAAGAAATCAGCAGGCAAGAAAGACAAGCCTAAATCGAAAGCTTCTTATCGGGCCAAGGCAAGAAATTAGGATAACTTAGGAACACTAAGGCAATGAATGACAATCAAAATCTAGTTAGTTTTCTTTCTGAGAAATTGAGACGTAAGCAATCTGGTGCCACCCCTGAAGAAATGGCTGCCACCATGTATGCATTTCTCGCTAGTGAAAGAGCCGCTCGTAGCCAGCAGTATGCTGAAGCCAATGGCAATAGTGCCCAAGTGATTTGTGTGCAGAGCATGCGTGCCCTTTAGTCGTCGACTGTTTGGCTTGATGCCGATCTTAAGGAAATTTAGCAGCGAGCGTGACCGCTTCGTTGCGGATCTCATTGATCTTCTCTTTGATTATGTTCATCGCTTCGCGCATGGTCATATTTGTATTCGCTTGTTCGATGAGTTCATCAAACCTGTCATTCCAGCGGTCAGGCGGAGCAGGCACTGGCAGCCTCAACTTGTCTACCACCTCGCGATGTACTGCGCGATCTGCTAGCAACTTCGTCAGGTGGACTTTCTCCAGAGAACAACTTTGAATTATCAATGCCGCGTGAACAATGTCCTTAACCCGGTCAGCGTCAGCGGTGCCGTGTTCTTCTAAATAGAGTGTGACTTTGTCGGCAACGAGATATTCGGGAGTTACCGTGCGTATTTGCGGGTTGGATACTTCTGCAAATCCAAGCAGGTCTCGGCCGGGCAACAACTTACTCGGAATTTCCGTGTCTTGCAGAGCAATGTCCACTTGGAGAAAGTGAATTTCAGACTTACCAACCATGACGCTGATATTAACGCGAGCGCAGGCATGCCCTGGTTTGAGGTCGGTGATCGGAAATGCGGTTTCCAGTTTGAAACGAAAGAAATCGCTCTTTGGTGCTTTCCTAAGGTGGTCCTGCACCAACTCAGCCAGAGCATCTGCTCGCTGAGCCGGATTCATTTTGTCGAGGCCTAAAGATTGGACCACTGTGTCAGTGATGACCAAGTCCACATCCTTTGTGTGAGGAGTGTTCGAGAGGGTTAGCATGGCTGCGGTTCCACCTTTCACTATCGCAACTTCCGGATCGATTCTTGCCAAAAACCTTTCAATGGCAAGTTCTTCCTTGAGGTTTGTGTAGTCTTGGGACCGGCCATTTCGTTCGGCTTGTTCTCTTAGCGTCTGTTCCAAGACCGCTAGGAATTCATGCGAGTCACTAAATATCATCTGCTTTTGAGTAGTTGACACGGCGCAGCAATGCGGTCAACAGCTCCCTTTCGTGTGGGGTTAGTTTGGCTTCCTTCATTTCATTGAACGTGATCAGTTTTTGCCGGAGCGCGTCATTGATGGCGTCGACAAGATGGATGCTCTCAATGTGATTTGAAATCAGCAAGTCAACTATTGTTCTCAGTGGCGTGGTCACCCGGAAACTTTCTCGATCCTCAATGTCAGTCTCGTCTAGCTCACCATAGTGCAGTCTCACTTTGTATTTGCATTGACTTCGCCTGCGAAAGCTTTTCGGAACGGTCATGTGAACCCCCTGGCCAGACCATGTAGACAGCCTGTGAATGGACAGAGCAGTATCGTGCGAAATCACTCCCTGCGGATGCCCAGCGCGCCCACAGGACCAAAGAGTGGCAACAATTAAGTCTGGTCTTTGGTTTGCCAGATGGGGGTAGTATTTGTACCGAAAGATGCCCCAGCCATGCTTTTCCCACGGACCTTGCTTTACGTGATAGGACTGATTCTGCACCGAATATCCAGACAGGCGGGCATGTTTGGAGGTAAAAAAACCATCAAAGCGGTTCATGTGCTTTGTCAATTTTTCAAAGTCTGGTCCTTTGACCGTTTCGTGCATTTATCAAAATTTCCTTGATAGTTGGCCTGAGCAAATTATAGCACAGGATGACAAGCGGAAAGTGCTAGCCTGTTGAGCTTATGTGCATCTATCAAAATTTCCTTGATAATTATCCAGGAAACTGGAAAAGTGTCAGGCCGGTATTTTTTTTGAGATCGAGATGTTAGTAGTTACCTTTTCTAACCCATCTTTAGGATGAGGGTCAATTCTAAAGAGAATATTAAAATAGGATCACTATAGGTGCATTTCCTGAAGCCGACTGTTCGCTTCTGGGGCACTGTTCCAGCGCGCCTTCGCTGGGGAGGTTGTTATGAAAACCAGATCCTATCTTCTTGCCATTGATGGCTCGCAGGCGTCACGTTCGGCTGCTCATTTTGCTTGGGAATTAGCAAAACAGACTGACTCGCAGGTTGTCGCTCAGCATGTAGTTGATACTACAGAAATCTGGCGTTTCCTATCCTACGATTTAGCTGGGTTTATTGGCAGTGGTCTATATATGGATGCTCGGGAACGCATTACTGAAGTGATGTATTCGATTGCCGAAGCGTTGATGCTTTCATACGGTAGTCAGGCTGAGGGGCAGTCTCTTCGTTTTGAAAACTATATCGATGAGGGTGAACCTACTGTTGAGATAGCTCGGCGCGCCGTTGACCACGATCTTGTCATACTTGGATTTCATGCGAGAAGATCAAATCGTCGGCAAAAGAGTTTGTTTGAAGAGCTGGCGAAAGCTTGTCCTTGCCCAGTTTTGGTGGTGCGCGACGTTGTTAAGCGCTGGTCGAAAATGCAGATTTTTGTCAGTCGAGATATGCTTGGTTCGAATACCATTGACGATATTTGTCAGATGGGTGAAGCTTTTGGGCTGCCTTTGGAGATTTTGCTTGATACTCGTGATAACGAACTAACCGAGAGCGACCGTGCACGAATTTCTTTGACTCATGGAGCATCTGCCTTTGGTGTGAACACTATTCGTAGTGCTAACTTCAAAGAGGTAATTGACTCGACTGAAGATGATGTGCTTTTGGTGGTGTCTGCCGATGCTCTGAATAGTGCTCACGATGGTCTGGCTAAAGCAAGAGTGTACAAATTTCTTCAAGCTTCTTCTGGTAGAGCGCTCTTGCTCTGGCGCGATCGAGCCAAAGCCGTAGGTTCAGTGCGCCTGGCCTCTTGAAGGCCTGCATGCAATCGTTGCGCTTCTTCGGGCAGTGCTGTATCCAGCTTTAGACTGATTTCTAGAATTGAGGTCATTCGGATGTTTTTATCCGGAATCCATCCTTTTGGCTGATTCAAACATGTGCCTAAAGCTGCCAGAATCCAGGCATAGTTCATCTAAGAGCTTGGAGGCGAAGTGGCTAAGGAAGTCATTAAATTGAGTGGTCGGCGATTTTCTCTAGCGACTTTTGTAGCTATATTCGCTGTTCTGTCTTTGTCGTCTCACGACCAAGCGGTTTGGGCCGGTGATTCAGCTGCTCTGTTTAGCGAAAAGTGTGCTGGTTGCCACTCTATTGGCGGTGGCAATCTTGTTGGTCCTGATCTTGCCCCGTCTTCTAAGTGGAGTGTTGCTGACTTAACAAAATCCATAAAAGATATGGAAAAGAACGTGGGTCCTTTAACTAGTGAGGAAGTCGATTCGCTAGTTGAATATTTGAGAAAGCCGCAGGCAGCAAAAGTAGTATCTGATTCTGCAGTTAAGCCAGTAGCGACGCCCCTAAATAGTGATCTACCTAAATTTGATGGGCCAAGTGTGGCGGTTGAATCTGGATCAATAGCTACTGGGGCGAGTTTGTTTATTGGAGATCAGTCATTCAAGAACGGTGGTTTATCTTGCGTGGCTTGCCATCGCGTTGATGCTGCTGGTGGCAACATGGGTCCAGACTTGACTGCTATTTCGGAGAAAATGCCTCTGGCTGCCCTGGCTTCTGCTTGCGAGCATACGCCCTACAAAGTAATGAAAGAGGCTTACAAGAATCATGCTATCACTCATCAAGAAGCCCTTGATCTAGCGTCTTATCTTCAGTCACTTAAGAATCCGCATAACAAGTTGAAAGATCCGCCAGTGTCCATTTTTGGTGCTCTTTTCGCTGTGTTTGTTTTTGCCGTCATTGCTTACGGCTATCGCAATAGAAATACTGGCGTGCGCGCCAAGCTGCAAAGGCGCAACTAAAAGGAGATAACGACATGGCTTGGATACGTGATATCTTTGCACCACAGCAGCGCGAATGGGAAGACTTCTACCGCAATCGTTGGCAGCACGACAAAGTTGTGCGCAGCACCCATGGTGTCAACTGCACTGGCTCTTGCAGCTGGAATGTCTATGTCAAAAGCGGCATTGTCACTTGGGAATTGCAGGCCACTGATTATCCTGTCATAAGTAAAGACATTCCGACTCATGAGCCGCGTGGCTGCCAGCGCGGTATTTCTTGCTCTTGGTATTTGTATTCGCCAATTCGAGTCAAGTACCCGTACATGCGTGGAGCCTTGATAGATTTGTGGCGGCAGGCCAAAGCAGAGCACGGCGATGACCCTGTTGCTGCCTGGCAGTCAATTGTCGGCAATCCTCAGTCTCGAAAGCGCTATCAGGCTGCCCGAGGCAAAGGTGGTTTTCGCCGGGTAACTTGGGCCGAAGCAAATGAATTGATGGCAGCAGCCAATATTGCCACGATTAAGCGCCATGGTCCTGATCGGATCGTTGGATTTTCACCCATCCCGGCTATGTCTATGGTTAGCTATGGCTCCGGTGCTCGCTTTTTGCAGTTGATGGGTGGTGTTTGTCTGTCTTTCTATGATTGGTATTGCGATTTGCCACCAGCGTCGCCTGAAACATGGGGCGAGCAAACTGATGTGGCCGAGAGTGCTGACTGGTTTCATTCCAAATTTGTCGCGGTGGTTGGCTCTAATGTTTTGATGACCCGTACGCCGGACGCTCACTTCCTTGTGGAAGGTCGTCACGCTGGAGCGAAAGTGGTTGTCTTTTCTCCTGATTTTTCGCAAGTATCCAAGATTGCCGATGAATGGGTGCCTATTCACCAAGGCCAAGACGGTGCTTTTTGGATGGCTGTTACCCATGTCATTCTCAAAGAGTTCTATTGCGATAAAGAGACTCCGTACTTTATAAACTATGTCAAAAAATATAGTGACATGCCATTTCTGGTGGTGCTCGACAAGAACGCCGATGGTACTTTCAAGCCAGGGAAGTATTTGCGTGCTAGTCAGATGGCGGCGACAAAAGATCTA
>JAUPUU010000290.1 GCA_030917395.1 Cyanobacteriota bacterium erpe_2018_sw_21hr_WHONDRS-SW48-000092_B_bin.40 | reverse complement strand
TTGGCTTTGGCCAGCCTTCTGATAGCACTCGGCTAACATAGAGCGAACCCAAATACTAAACTGCTTCACCTGCGGAACAGTGCTCAAGTTAGCCGGCATGGCCGAGTAGCGCAGCAGAAAGTCTTTGATTTCCGTCTCATCTTGAGGAGTGAATGGAATAATCTGGGCGCGCTTCAGATAGTAAATCGCTTCAGATGGGTGCTTTGTGCGCAACCAGTCGGCTACTCGATAATTATGATAAGCAAGCTTTGGCTGCACCGTATTGCAGACCCAGTGGACATCAGCTTTCTCAGCACCCTCATCGCTTGCCGAAATGAAACACCTTAGCCTATCAATATCGGTAGGTTTATCCTTCACTCGCTGAGCAAAATCTGCCAAAATTTGCCTTCTTCTTCCCGATTCATCAGCAAAGGTCATTCGCAGCCTCCACCAATATCCTTCATTGAACGCGAAGCGGGCCTTTATCCAGCTGTCCACTGCATCAAGCGCAGTGGCATTCTGCTTACTCTCCGAACACATGTGTTTAACTAATACATATCCCCAGCCAGGTTCTGCCAGAGGCACCTGCTCTAAATAAAGCTTCGCTAGACTCCACTTTTCCTTTCCAATCAAAAAATCTGCAGTATGAGACAGCTTGCTCTTTTCATCAGCAGTGGTGGCGACTCTAACTGACCCTAACTGCTTAATTATCGACCGGGCAGAAGCATCATTGCCCTGGCGCACTTCATCTTCTAGCCTACTCAATAGTGGAACATACTGAGAATTGGATTTCTGGACCGGAAGACTCTGGGAAGGTTTAACATTCTTAGAATCAGAGGCCAAAGAAGGCGGGCCAATCAAAATCAAAAAAGAAAGGGTCAATGCTGGAAGAAACAACTGTGAGCGAAAATCAAAGTCAACAGCCATATCTTCCCACCTCTGCGCTCATACAAGTCTAAAAGCATACCTGATAGGATCAATAATCATAAGACAACCAACAAAGTCAAACATTGCCATTGTAATAAGCCCAATGCAATAAGCCCAGTACAATAAACCCGGAACAATTCTAGAGGAAACCCCAATTAAGCACTTACCTATCGATGATGTCCTGCCAGAGGTGATCTCAAACCTCGCCAACTCTGACACCGGTGCGTTGGTACTCATAGCCGCTCCTGGCGCAGGAAAGACCACTCGCGTGCCCACAGCCGTGCTTGATGCAGGTTTAGCCGAACTCAATAGCGGCAGCCAGCAGCGAGCAGGGCAAGGCAATGGAAGCGAATCGATTCGCCCAGGACAAATAATAGTGCTACAACCACGAAGGGTCGCAGCTAGAGCCGCGGCCACGCGTATTTCAGACGAACGCGGCACTAAGCTTGGTGAAGAAATTGGGTATCAAGTTCGTCACGAGAGCAAAGTATCGGCTCGCACGCGCATAGTTATTTGTACAGAAGGTGTTTTTCTCAGAAAGTTGCAAAAAGACCCGATGCTGGAAAACATAGCGGTAGTGATCTTCGATGAATTTCACGAGCGCAATCTTGACAGCGATCTAGCTCTGGCACTAGTAAGACAAGTTCGCAACGAACTACGCCCCGACTTAAAAATAATAGTGATGTCGGCCACCCTCGACGCCGAACCAGTTAGCCGTTATCTATCAAACTGTCCAGTACTACAAAGCCCCGGCCGCACTTATCCTGTCAACATAGAATACCTGGCATCGCAGCCAGCAGCTTCGAACATTGAACAAACAGTGAGCGATGGCGTCAAGAAAATGCTAGCAAAGAGCGATGGACATATACTCGCTTTTCTACCAGGCGTAGGCGAAATTCGCAAAACCCAGGAGCTGTTAGAAGCAATTGCCGAGCGCGAGAATCTTTTGCTGATCCCCCTATATGGCGACTTGCCACTGGAAGAACAGCAACGAGTGCTAAATGCATCAAGTCAGCGCAAAGTGGTGCTTGCCACCAATATCGCCGAAACGTCTCTCACCATAGACGGCATCACAGCCGTTGTCGACAGCGGCATGGCCCGGGTAAACAGACTAGACCCAAGACTAGGTCTTAATCGTCTCGGATTAGAGAGAATTTCTCAAGCATCGGCAGATCAAAGAGCTGGCCGAGCCGGTCGCACTGCCAGTGGTGACTGCCTCAGGCTCTGGAGCGAACGCGAGCATAAATCTATGGCAGCCTTTAGCCCGCCTGAAATAGAAAGGGTCGATTTGTCAGAATGCGCACTACAACTGCTTGCCTGGGGCGAAAAAGATCTGCAATCTTTCGCCTGGTTCCAGGCACCACCACCTGCTAGCCTAAGCCGCGCCCTTGAATTACTAGATCGCCTTGATGCCCTAGAAAATGGCAGACTGACAGAGCTTGGCCGTAAGATGGCTCAATTGCCACTGCAACCAAGACTTGCTAGGTTGCTGGTTGAAGGAGCTGAGTCAGGTCAAATCAAAGACACAGCACTATGCGCAGCATTACTTTCAGAGAGAGATCCCCTCAAACGCTCGACAGAAAATACGGGAGCCAAGCACA
>JAUPUU010000289.1 GCA_030917395.1 Cyanobacteriota bacterium erpe_2018_sw_21hr_WHONDRS-SW48-000092_B_bin.40 | reverse complement strand
GGCTGCTTCACTTTAGTGCAGGTAAGGCTCGCTTAATCGTTTTTAAGCCTTGCTTTCGGACATTTTTAGAACGACAACTGTACAAGGTGCAGCGTCAACGATTTCGTCAGCGATGCTACCAAACCACAAGCGGCTGAAGCCATGGCGGGCATGGCTGGGAACAATAGCTTCGTCTGCGCCATACTTCTTACATGCGCTGGCAATTGCCTGTGCTACTTCGCCTTCAAGAATTTCAGCGGTAGCATCAATATTGAGCTTGGCTTTGAGGTCTTTGGCCATTTGCTCGAGAACGCCCTTCTCTTCTGCTCTTTCTATAGCGACAGTGTCGGGAATTCCGGGGGTTGAGACATCGGCAAAACCTGGAACGATAACGTGTACAAGGTGAATTTGGGTTTCGCTGCTATATTTTTGCGCTGCAATCTCATCGAGAGCGCTTTTGGCGCTTTCTTCGCCATCAATTGCCACAACGATCTTCATAATATTCCCCTAGATAATGACTTTACTTGGACGCGATTGAGTCTACCACTCTATCGATGTCTTTGAAAATCTCCCAGGAGCTTTTGGATTCGACTTGGCTCATATTGTCGCCTGTAGGCCAAATGGCGTGGTCGTCTTCTAGCTGTAGCAGGCCAAAATACCTGTGGGCCAGTACATACTGGTTGTTTACTTTCTTAAGCATGACTAACACCCGCCCGGGGTGGTAAGAAGGTTGGCTTCAGGTATAGCGATATTTGATGGCCAGGTTTTTGGGCATGTGCCCCTTGATGTCAGAACCGCTCGCCAGGTTGATTGTGGCGTAGTGAACGTTGCTGCCGCCGACTGAGCAGGCGTTAGCCGCCGGGAGGTCCATTCGCAGCAGGTTGGCAAAGGCAATTACATCACAGCTATTAACCAGCGCTCTCTTGCTTTCCCCGCCGCTACGGCCGATGACGAAGATTAACAGTGCTGAGAAAAGCGCAATTCCAAGAATTTGCTTCATTAGTAACAAGGCCTCGTGGGGAGCTGCAATACGCAAGTCATTCCATCATAGAAGTACCCACTGGCCAGTCTTATTACCATTAGGATTGCTTAAGATTGTCAAGTGGCCCGTGAGGGTTCTAATTCCAGGGAATAATGAACTGTCTGGCAAGTTCGCAGAAGAGTCTAGAAATCATGATTGAGAATACAGAGAGCACCAAGAAACTTCTCAGCCTACCGGAGGCCCCTGAGCCGAAGGCAGATGGCTCTCCTGGCGCTAACTTGAAGAATCTGTCTGAGCGCTATAAGCTGCTCAATGAGCTTGGTGTGGGCGGCATGGGAACAGTATTTCGGGCGGTTGAGCGCGAGTCTAAGACAACCTATGCAGTCAAGGTTATGCACAGGCACCTCAAAGCCGACAGCGCCAATGTCATGCGCTTCGAGCGCGAGGCCCAATTGGCCAGCAGTCTGCAGCATCCCAACATTGTTGAAGTTTTTGATTTTGGACTGACCGAAGCATCTGAGCCATACATGGTGATGGAGTATCTTCAGGGCGAGAATTTGGACGACATGATAGAAGCCAGTGGGCGGCTGTCGATCGAAAAGTTCGCACCGATATTTTCGCAGGTATGCGCCGGGCTGAGTTATGCCCATGAGTCAAACATCGTGCACCGCGATATCAAGCCAAGCAACATCATGTTAGTTGCGGGCACTGTGCCACCACAAGTTAAGATCGTCGACTTTGGCATCGCCAAATCTTGTGCCACCACTGGGATACTTTGTCCCACCAGTGTGGCAGTGTTGCAATCGATGGACTGGGCCAACGACAAGCCCAACGAAGAAGTCGCGGCTCTGCTACAGACTTTGACTCAGCCAGGTGAAATTTTTGGTAGCCCGCTCTATATGAGCCCTGAGCAATGCAATGGTGAGGAAGCTGATTGCCGCTCGGAAGTCTATTCGCTGGGTTGTATGGTCTTTGAGATTCTTACTGGCACAGCACCACTGAGAGGCAGGGACGCCATGGAGACAATGCTGAAAAAGCTGCGGGACAAGCCTCCCCTCATGGGTTCTATAGCCAAGGATATTAAGTTCTCGGATGAACTTGAGGCCATTGTGCAGCGCTGTTTAGAGCGTGATCCAGACAAGCGCTACCAAACCGTTGCCGAGTTGGGTGCGGCTTGGAAAGCGATTGATGGTTCGAATTGAGCACAGCTTCAATGGTCGGCCGAGTGCCGGTCGAAATTATAGTCATGATTATTCCTTTGCTTTAGCATCATTTGTCTAAGCGCCAGCAAGCTATTGTTCAAATCGGCGCTGTTTTCAGAGTAGCACGTTGGGTCAATCTGCGGAGAATAAGCGGCCGAATCTCCGCAGATTGTGCGGAGATTAGAGGAGCCATCACTCATTCGCTAAATCTCTGACCACTTTCTTCAAGCCATCAGTTACCCGCGCCAGGCAATCGTAGTTGATTTTGTCGGCGGTATCTTCAGCGGTGTGATAATGCGGATAGCGATAGGGAGCCGTGTCGGTCACCATGATGCCCGGATATCCCAGTCGCCAAAAACTCAGTTGATCAGAAAAATCGACGCCAGACAAGTCGGCTGGTGCAGCCAGGGTTTGCGTGGGAAACTTCGCCGCCGCAATGAAGGAAGCGGCGCATTTTGTCAGCAGAGTTCGTGAGTCTAGCTTGCCGATGAACGTGAGAAAGTTGCCGGTCTTCGGGTAAAGCATTGCTAACGCTTCCACCGGGAAGCGCTGAGAATCTGGCTTTTCGCTGTAGTAGCCGATGGTCTCTAACGAAAGCATTGCTACGATATTGTCTGCGCGTTCTTTGCAGGCTTTGGCATAGCGATAGCTGCCCATGTCATCACTGCGAAAGAACGGCGGTTCTTCATTGGTGAAAGCGACAAAGCGAATGGTGCGTGGAAACTTCTCTTTAGCCAGTGTCTTTGCAATTTCTAGCATGGCGGCAACACCGCTGCCGTTGTCGTTGGCACCAGGGCAATCTTGCACTGCATCATAGTGGGCGCCGATGATGATGATCTCTGATGCTTTGGTAGTTCCGGGAATCTCCGCGACAATATTGGCGGTGCTCTGCGTGGCGTGGGTGGCGCCCCATAGCCCGTCGTTGAAGTATCCGCTGACCGAGAATGTTTGCCGCGCAGGCTTGAAACCAGCGGCGCTGAAATTCTCTTCAATGTAGGTTGCTGCTCGCTCTAAACCCCCGGGGTTTTTAGTGAGACTGCGCGCACCAATGTCGCTAGAAAGGGTTTTTATATGGCCGCGCAAACTGTTTGCTAGTTGCTTCTGGTCTGCCGTTAATGGCTCGATTGTTCCGCCGTACGATGGCAAGGTCCAATACGCGATCAAGCCGCCCGCTAAGGCTGCGAGCCCGGCAATTGTGACTGTAAGCTTTTTTCTGGTGAGGATATTCTTCATGGCCACGGCCGATTGTAGCACGGGCTCGTTTGCTGTCTTTGCTAATTCAGCTGGCTCTATCGGCAATGTACAGTGTCCTAATCGCGATTGCGGTACAATCTCGATGCTTGGCTAGCAACCTTGCAGCAATGACTTATTAGTGCGGACAAGTAAGAGCTTGAGACTTGCAATAACTATTCTTGTAGCCTTTCTGCTCTGCTTCTGGGTTGGCGGAATGAATTCCCTATCGGCCCTGCGTGACGCTGCTACCTGTTGGCTTCTGGCGTTGGGAAAAATTATTGCTGAGCAAGGGCTGCCCACAACCGATCCGTTCTCTTACACTTATTTCTTTATGACGCAGCAGGGTATTGCTGAGCCGTATGTTGTTCACCAGTGGCTTTCGGAGTTATTTTTCTACTGGACATATCAAACCGGTGGTCTTGGTGCTCTAATTCTTTTGGTATCAATTATCACGGCCTCTACATTTGTTGCCTTGCCCAGCTGGTTTTTGCGGAATGACAAAGTTGATGCCGGAACGGTGGTGCTAATCGGCAGCGTAGCTCAGCTGGCATGCGCTTTTCAATTTTTTGCCAGACCTGAGATTTTTTCATACCTGCTATTTGCTGTGGCACTACATGTGGTTTTGCTCATTATTGAAACCACGGCGACAAAGTCAAGACTGATACTAATTGCAACTTACGCAGCGCTGACAGCTCTCTGGTGCAACCTGCATACATCATTTGTGCTGGCGATTGCTTTAGCGCTTGTGCCTTTTTTACACCTAGGTATGTGTCGCGCCGTGTACAAAGCTCGACCTGTTGAGTGCGGCGCAGCCTTCGGTGCTAAGGTTAGCGAGCCGATTCTCCCGCAACTAATTGCTCTTCCAGTTCTTGCGGTGCTTGCCAGTCTTTGTAATCCTGCCGGTTTTAAGCTCTGGACTTACCTGCCCAAGCTATTCTTCCTGAACATAGCCGTGAATGAATCACGATCGCTGAATATTTTTGATCTTGGCCGAATCGAGTTACTTCCTTTCTTTGCCTTGTTTGTTATCTACTTGGTCTGTTTTGTCAAAAGTTTATCGAAGTTTGAAAATGGAGCTATCGGCCTGCGCGCAATTCTAGCCTGTCTTGCCATGGTGCTTGTCTGCGCACGCATTAGGCTGATTGTCTATGGCCTTATTATTGTTGTCTTTGAGTTGCCGCAAATGTTGGCTGTGCTACTCAAGCCTCAGCCCAAAGTGCAATCTAACTTCATCCATTACTTTGCCATAATCGCTGGCATTGCCGGTTCGCTTTTTGTCTCTTGGAGGTTGCAGCCACCACAGCTACCGCAGAACATGCCTGGTTTTGCACCGCCCTTTGCCGCCATCAATTATTTAAATGCAAATCCCCAGCCTGGCCCCGGCCTCAATGAGCCCCGCTTTGGCGACATGATGATCTGGTATTTGAAGCCCCCAGTGCCAGTCTTCATTGACACGCGTTGTGATATGTATGGCGAGAGATTGTTCAAGCAGTACGCTGTTATGACAAACTGTGGCGAGTGTTGGCAGAAGTCTCTGCAAGATTTTAGTATCGAATGGGTGTTTCTGCCCCCAGACCGGCCGCTAATAAAAGCATTGAGTGCTGACCCTGCTTGGAAGACTGCTTTTAAAGATGAGACGGCTGTGATTTTGGTAAAGAGCAGTCATTGATTCATCTAAGCGGAAAAGATGGTGTTTGTCGCACTTTGGTTTTGGACCGGAACTCATTAATCACAGCATGCACCTGGCCAATAGTTTTACAAGCAGCAAGATCATCAAAATAGAGAATGTTTGAAGTTACTTTTGAAACGTCAAAAGCCATATAGAGAAGCATGAGCGGACTAATCCAAAGCTCCGTACCAATCGTTCTGCGAGTGCGGTGATAGTCACCAAAATAGCCTTCAAGAGCCGAGAGAATCGAGCTGCATATGACACTTTCATAGCCACGCATCTCCAGAAAAACATATTCAGAGGCCTCGGCAAATTTCTGCACCTCTGGCATATCAGGGCTAAGCATAAGCCCACCGAGAAATGCCTTTGACTTAATTAGGTGTGCCACCGTTTCTAGTGCATAAAGGTGACAGAGGTCGGTTTCTGCTCCAAGCCCCAAACATATCAATTGGCTCGCGACATCTATTTGCAGTGCAGCCGCCAAGCTCATCACATCTTCAACCGGCGAACCAATACTAGACTCGTCGCCTCGCATCAGCGAATCAACGCCACCATCCATAAGCACCATCATGTCAAACTGTATATTTTGCTGCAAAAGCTTATAGCTTTGCACAAGCTCTGGTACTGATGTCGGGCGAATGCAGTAAATCGGTCTATCCAAACGCTTGCGACTTAACCACCGAGCTAAGTGGCCTTCAGGGAAATAGTATTCATTTCCTTTCGACCCAGCTGTAACCTCAACTACATTCTCGTTTAGTCTCTTGCCTGATATCTCACCATGGCGAAAAGAAAATGAGAGATTGGCCAAATGCACATTTATGCCAGCGTCAAGCAAGGCGAAGAAAAGCGGAAGGCCCATGAATATGTCGAAGCCTCCGCCTGCCCCGACTAACAAGACGTTCTTACAGCCCTTCAGTTGTTTGATAAAAGGCGGCTCTAGCACTTAATCTCCAAGGCAAACAATCTTTTTTACCCAGAAGCCGCTCGAACCTATCTCACTTGCTCAAGAGACCACGCATAACTTAACAATGTGATAGTTGGTAAGCCTGACGCTGCGGCCAAAAAGATTCTTGCTAAAAGATTGGATTAGGTTTCTACTTAAATTTGAGATTGCCAGTTTCTAGAAGTCTGTCTGGTTGTTCAAAAACAATTGGTGGAAGAGTTGGCTGTGCTGCTATGGCGCGCTTCTTGAAGGCTGCCGCGCGTTGATTGAGGTGGTGCGTAATCAGCAACTCGTAGGCAGCACCGGTCAACGACGAATCAGCAGCTGAGTTTTGCTCAAGGCAATCGAGATACTTTGAAAATTCTGGCTTTGACAATTGCGCTCCAGCAGTGTCGTCCAGATATTTCAATAGTGCACGCATGGCTAGAGCATGGGGATCTGTTGCCAGCCCATTTTGAAATGCCATTTGTGCGTCTGTCGTCGGCACACCCGACATCGATGTTCTAGGCTTTTGACACTCGCTCAATAACTCGTTTTTTACTGATGCGGGATCAATCATTGCAACTCGGCAGAGAAAACCGACACCAAAGTCATGATTGTTCAGGTGAGATAGCAGTATGGGCTTCACTTTGTCGACAGGAAAACTAACTAGGCTCAGAGCTGCAGCGGCTCGCACCGAGGCAGCTTTGTCGCTGAGCAATTTATCTAACTGTGGTATCGCCTCAGTATCTTGTGATAAGCCGGCCGAAAGGGCCGCGGCCTTGCGCACCTTATCTGATGCATCTTTCATTAAAGCAAGGCGTTGCTTGGCCATGACTTTAGTTGAGTAATCAGAACTTAAAATTATTGCAGCAGCCCTTATTTCTTCTTGCGGTGAAGCCAGCCAAGAAAGCAGTTTGGCGCTGATTGCTTCTGCCATTTTGGGATCATGTTGGGAAGCGCCCAATGTCAAAATAGCAGCAGCGCAAATATCTGGTTTGTGTTTGCCGTCGGCTATTTTGATCAAAAATGGCACGGCGGATTTCGCGGAGGCATTATCTTTGATTGTCCACGGTGTCCAGCTGCACATGGGCTTGTCGGCGACAGTCCAGAGATAGCGCATGCGATAGTCATCGCGACTATAGGGGCTCATGGTTCCGAGCGAGGCAATGAATGTCTTGAGAAAATCATCGCCGCTCAGAGCCAATGGCGGCTCGTGCTTGCTATCGAAAAGTGAGTTGAGCACCTGCGCGCGCGGATAATCACCTGTTCCGCTTGAAGTGTTATTCTCACATGACAGATCGAGCAGTGTTAAAGCTGCATACTGTGATACTTCAGCTTGCTTGCTAGCTATTTGCTTTGTCAGCTCATTCCAAACTGCTTTTGCTGGTGTGATGCCAGGTGCGATTGGTGTCTCATCTGCCGCGCGGAAGAATCCCTCCCACGGACGCAAAGTATAGTTTGAAGATACCTGCAGGATAGGTCCTTTTCCATTTGTTTGTTGGGCAAACAAGATGTAGCTGTGTCCTGGTTCTAATTTGAAGTGGGCATGATTTTCTGGACCAGCGTCCAGCCACATGGTTGGCTTGCCTGCTGGTGGTAAATCGGCGCGATAGTAAAAATCAACTGTGTCTGCTGGTGCTTGGCCCTTGAGGGTGGAAATCAGCTTTAACTTTGCTCGATAGACTTGCCAGAAATTAGACTTGAGAGCATTGCCGTCGGCCGCTTTCGCTGGCTCTATAGAAATTACCTTGGCCTTTATCACTAATGCCGACGCGCCTGTCATCTTGTCGATGGTCATTGGATAAGGCATTATCATGGCTTTGGCTTGCTCGCAGTGCGGATTGCTTAAAAGAATGACAAGACATGTCAGAGAGACAAGCAGTCGTTTAGTTCTGGCCCGACATTTGGGCGAATGCCTTTCGGTCTTAATTTCCATCTGCGTCTCCGTCTCCGGCGCCGTTACTTGTCGCTTGTGTGGATAAACCATGGTTTCAGCAGGATTTCAACCAGAGTTCAAACGAGAGTTCAATTCATTCTACCCTGGGTTCAGTCTTTTGCTGGTTGACCCAGTCATATGCTAATACCTTGCTTTTCTGTCGTATTACGCATATGATTAGGGGATGATATCCCTCAGTCACTACCTTGATGAGCAGCTGATTCGCGGCCGGTCCTATTTCTCTAAGGCGGAGGCCATGAAAGCGCTTGGGTGCAATACGGCGGCTTTTACCGCCGCCGCATCGCGGCTGATTAGAAAGCAAAAGTTGGTTTGTCCGTGGCGAGGGTTTTATGTGATTCTGCGCCCAGAAGACAGGGTTACCGGAGCACCAGACCCCGTGCGCTGGATAGACCCGTTGATGAAGTATCTAAAGCTTGATTATCGCATTTCACTTCTAAGGGCCGCGGCATTCTACGGTGCCTCTCATCAGGCCGCAATGGTTTTTCAGGTAGTTGCTCCTAAACAACTGCGTAGTTTTGAAATTGGTCGTCACCGAATACAATTTATCTACCAGACTCCGGCAGCCTTCAATGAGACTAATAAGCCCGATTGGTTGAAGCAGCTAAAGAGTGAAACCGGTTTTGCTAAGGTTGCAGGTGTGGAGCTACTTTTGCTGGATTGTGTTCGTTACTTCCATAGTGCTGGTGGTCTTGATGGCTTGGCGCAGATCGTTCACGACCTCGGCCGTAAGGCCGATCCACGCAAACTTGCTAAAGCAGCAGAACTCTACGAAAATTCTGCAGTTCGCCGCTTGGGTTATTTGCTTGATCATTTTGGTCACGACCGTCAGTCGAAGGCTTTGCTGCGCTTTGTAGAGAATGCAAAATCGATGAAGCCCCTAGACCCGTCAGCTAAGTCGCCCATTGCGGAGCTTGATCGTCCGGTCGAAGTTGATCGCAAGTGGATGTTGCGAATCAATCAATCTGTGGAGGTCGATCTGTGATCCCGAACTCATACATTCAAGAGTGGTTCGCGGCGGCCCCATGGCCGGATTCAAGGCAAATTGAGCAGGACCTAATAATTAGTCGTGTCATATGTGATCTGTTCAATTCACCGGCTTTAGCTGGCAAGATTGCTTTTCGTGGTGGCACGGCGATCAATAAGCTGCTGTTTAAAAGACCTCTGCGATATTCTGAAGACATTGATCTTGTTCAAATTCAAGCGGAGCCTATTGGTGTGTTGATTGATGGAGTGAGAGAGGCGCTTCCTTGGTTGGGAAACTTCAGTAAGAGTCAAGCTGAACACTCTACTCATTTCGTATTCAAGTTTGCACCAGAGTCTGCACCAGAGTCTCAGCTCAAACTTAAGATTGAGATTAATACGCGCGAGCATAAGAATTTGCATGGTATCAGGATGTATCCATTTGAAGTTAATAGTGAATGGTTTAAATCAAACGCACAAGTCTCGTCTTTTCAGCCGGAAGAACTCTTTGGAACAAAGCTTCGCGCCTTGTTGCAGCGCCGGAAGAATCGAGATCTGTTCGATTTGAATGAAGGTCTTAGTCAGCTAACCCTAGACCCGGATAAGCTGATCGCTTGCTTTCAGCATTATCTGTCTCTTGAGGGGCAGTCTATAACCCGGGCTATGGCTGAAAAACGGATGCTCCAGAAGCTAGAAAAAAGCTTGACCGAAGATATTGCACCCTTGTTGCCAGCTGGCACGAAATTTTCAGATGAGGATGCGATCGTCGCATTCGGAAGGATCTGGTTTGGGTTAATTCAGAACCTGGCAGGAGAGCCCTGGAAGTTTTCCGAAAGAGCTATAGAAGAACTTAGGAGCAGTCGATTGCCTAAGCTGCTTCTGTGATTCTCCGCGTGTAAATGCGCTAGGATTATGTCTTTTAGTACGACTAGAATGTTGCGAATAGGGTATGTTCGAGTGGTTGTCATTGAGCTAGGATATCACCTGGCGTAGTTCTATGTTTTCCGTTTCGCTCAAAACTCATAGTCTTTTTGGATAATAAAGGAATCAACCGTGGTTAAAATTTCAAAGTTTCTAGTTGCCCTAGGTATCAGCGTCGCTTCATTAGGTTTTGCCGTTGCGGCCAATGCTGATACTGTCGACGCGCGCTGCGATGTTTTTCCGAAGGGCGATGATAAGGCGACCTTCTCTGGCCTTTGCTCATTTTCGCAACGGCAAGGTTACATAACTATCGATCTGAAAAATGGCACAACCTATGAGCTGAGCCCCTCTGGTGATAAGCCTGGAAACTACGTCGATAAAGACGGCAAGCCAGCCTACAGAGAGTCAGGTTTGGGCAAGCTTGGGCAAATCTACAGACTTTCGAAGCAGTCACTTTATGTCTATTGGGATACCGCTCCTTTCAACAAGAATGGTAGTAAGGGCGGTGCCTTAAAACCAGCCGCAGGCAAAGCCTCGACTGCGAAGACTCCGGCTGCGAAGCCTTCGACTGCGAAACCTTCGACTGCGAAAACCGAGGCTCCAAAGTCCTCAACTGCAAAGACTCCGGCTAGTAAGTAGGGCGCCTCAGTCTGGAACAGGCTCAACAGGAACACTCCCCATGATGAACTGTTTCACGAAGCTGTACAAAAATGTCGTGGTATTAACTGGTGCGGGAGTCTC